>JANYDN010000264.1 GCA_025363585.1 Verrucomicrobiota bacterium
CACCCGACATTCCAAGACTCCTCCGGCCGAAACGACCTCAGGCCGGGTTGAGAAAAGTGCGCGAGCCGATGCCGACAGCCTCCCGCGCAAGGCCACGCCTTTGCCTCGAATCGGAAAGCTTACTGCATGGATACGGCTAAGAGGAGATGGTGGAGTCCGAACGACGGGAGCATCGCGAGGGCATTGGGGAACGCGGTGGTTTGAAAACACAGGTCCCACTCGATCGACGGCCACACACAAACCCCGGACTCGCCCTCGCCTTCGTTTGCTTCGTTCCCTTCTGTAAACAATCTCCAACAATTTCCTAAACGTCGAAGTGCGTTGATGGCCTCCCTGCTCTCCCTTTCCTCTTGTTAAAAAAATCGCGCCGTATCGAGAACCCTTCCCCCAGCTGGGTTCTTCCCAACCGCCCGCGCGTTCCCTAGCCTGCCGCCATGCTTACCCGCGCCCTCCGCCTCGCGAGCCTTGCCGCGTGCTGCGCCGCCCTTCCCGTCGCGTTGCTCCACGCCGAGCAGACCGGGGCCAAACACCGCGTGCTCGGCGCGGACGACTCGACCGGACGCCTCGCAATCATCGCCGCGGACGGTTCCGTCGAATGGGAAACCAAGGTGAGCGCAATCCACGACGCGTGGCCGCTGCCCAACGGCAACATCCTGCTGCAACAAGGCTGGAACAAAATCGTGGAGATGAAGCCCGACCATTCCATCGCGTGGGAATACGACGCCGCGAAGATGAACGGCAACGAGGGCAAACACGTTGAGGTCCACGCGTTCCAACCGTTGGACAAGGGCCTCGTGATGATCGTCGAGTCCGGACCGTCGCGCATCATCGAGGTCGATCGTGAAGGCAAGATCCACAGTGAGGTCCACCTCAAGGTCCAACATCCGAGCGCGCACAGCGACACGCGCCTCGCGCGCAAGATCCGCAACGGGAATTACCTCGTGGCGCACGAGTCGGACGGCTTCGTCCGCGAGTACGACGCCAAAGGCAACGTCGTCTGGGAATTCGAAGTGCCGTTGTTCGGCAAGGAGCGCAAGGGCGGGCACGGTCCCGAGGCCTTCGGCAACTCGCTGTTCAGCGCCACGCGCCTTCCCAATGGCAACACTCTGATCGGCGGCGGCAACGGCCACTGCGTCCTCGAGGTCACGCCGAAGAAGGAGATCGTCTGGAAGATCGAGCAGAACGACCTGCCCGGCATCACTCTCGCGTGGGTCACGCGCGTCGAACGCCTCCCGAACGGCAACACCCGCTTCGGCAATTGCCACGCCGGCGAGGCGAATCCCCAGTTCATCGAGGTCACCCAGGAGAAGCAGGTCGTGTGGACTTTCAAGGACTGGAAGAATTTCGGGAACTCGATGCCGGTGCAGATCGTGCTCAAGTGACCCTGCCGGTGCGGACGTTTCATCGAATCGGTTGGCGGTGTCTCCTGCTGGCGTTCGCGGCCTGCCGCGGCTTCGCGCAATCCGCGACGGACGGCGTGGACTTTTTCGAGCGTCGGATCCGTCCCGTTCTCGTCGAGCACTGCCAATCCTGCCACGGCGCCGACAAACAGAAGGGCGGGCTTCGACTCGATTCCGCCGCGGCCATCCGGGCCGGCGGCGAGAATGGCGTCGTCATCGTGCCCGGCCATCCGGAGTCGAGCCGACTCCTGCTCGCGGTCGGCCGCACCGACGCGGACCTGAAGATGCCGCCAAAGAAGGCGCTCGGCGAACGGCTGGTCGCGGATCTCGCGGAATGGGTGAAGCGCGGTGCCGCGATGCCGGCTGACGCGCCCGTCGTTGCCGGCGCCGCGGCCGGCGCGGAGTTCACCGTCTCCGAAAAGGACCGCGCGCATTGGTCGTTCCAACCCATTCTTCGCCCCGTCCCGCCGGTACGTTCCGGGACGCACTCAAGCCCGGCGAACCCGATCGACGCGTTCGTGCTCGCGCGACTCGACGCCAAGGGACTCGAGCCCAATCCGCCCGCGACGAAGCGCGAGCTCCTGCGCCGCGCCACCTACGATCTCACCGGTCTTCCGCCGAGCCCCGCCGAGGCCGCGGCCTTTCTCGCCGACGATTCGCCGTTGGCGTGGGAGCGCGTGGTCGATCGCCTCTTGGCCTCGCCGCGTTACGGGGAAAAGTGGGGACGCCATTGGCTCGACCTCGTGCGCTTCGCCGAGAGCAATAGCTATGAACAGGACGCCGCCAAGCCGCACGCGTGGCGGTTCCGCGACTACGTGATCCGCGCGTTCAACGCCGACAAGCCCTACGACCGATTCGTCCGCGAGCAGTTGGCCGGCGACGAGCTTCCCGATGCCGACGACGACGCGGTCATCGCGACCGGGTTCCATCGCGTGGGCATCTGGGACGGGGATCCCGCGGACAAGGAACTCGCGCGCTACGACAATCTCGACGACTTGGTCGCGACGATCGGCCAGGTCTTCCTGGGGCTGACGGTCGATTGCGCGCGCTGTCACAACCACAAGATCGACCCGATCCCGCAGCGCGACTATTATCGGCTGCTGGCGTTCGTCCACAACACGACGCCGTACGAGAACGCCGGTGCGGCCGTGGAGGTGCCGTTGCCTTCGAATCCCGCCGAGAAGGCACTCGCGATCACCGAGCCCCCGGGCGCGCCCGCGATCACACGCGTCCTTCTCCGCGGGAATCCGACCACGCCCGGCGAACGCGTGGAACCCGGGTTCCCCAAGATCCTCGGCGGTGAAACCCCGACGATTCCCCCGATCCCGGCCGGCGCGAAATCGTCGGGGCGCCGCACGCTGCTCGCCGATTGGATCGTGTCGAAGGCGAATCCCCTGCCCGCGCGCGTGCTCGCGAACCGCATCTGGCAATATCATTTCGGCCGCGGGCTCGTCCGTTCGCCGAACAATCTTGGACTGCAAGGCGACGCGCCCACGCATCCGGAATTACTCGATTGGCTGGCGGCCGAGTTGGTCGCGCAAGGCTGGCGGATGAAGCCGATCCACCGGTTGATCCTGCTTTCGGACGCGTACCGACGGTCGTCCCACGCGAACGCCGGGGCGCTCGCGCGTGATCCGGCGAACGATTCGTTCTGGCGATTCGACATGCGGCGGCTCTCGGCCGAGGAGATCCGCGACACCATCCTCTCCGTGAGCGGCACGCTGAATCCGCGCATGTCCGGCCCGGGGATTTTCGTCGAGATCCCAAAGGAAGTGTTGGCCGGCCAATCGGTGCCCGGCAATGGCTGGGGATCATCGCCACCCGCCGAGCAATCACGCCGCAGCATCTACATCCACGCGAAACGTTCGTTGCTCACGCCGATCCTCGAGAGCTTCGACGTGGCGGAGACGGACCGCTCGACGGCCGTGCGTTTCGTCACGGTCCAACCCACGCAGGCGCTGGGAATGCTCAACGGCAAATTCCTGAACCAACAGGCGGCGCTCTTCGCCGCGCGGTTGCGGCGCGAGTCGCCGGACGATCCGCGGGCGCAGGTCCGCGGCGCGCTGCGGCTGGTGGCTTCGCGCGAGCCAACGTCCGCCGAGATCGAACGCGGTCTCCGGCTCGTGGGCTCGCTGCAAACGGAGGACCATGCCTCCCCCGAATTGGCGCTGGAAAGGTTCTGCCTCATGGCGCTCAACATGAACGAGATGGTTTTCCTGGACTGACGATCCCGCGATGAACGACCCGATGCCCCATCACGGACGCGGCGAATTCTGCCGCCGGACGCGGCGCGAATTCCTGTGGGAAGCGGGCGCCGGATTCACCGGCGTGGCGCTGGCGGGACTGTTGTCGGCCGGCGGGCTCTTCCGTGCGTCGGCCTCGGAGATGGCGGCGAGAAGCCCCGCGAATCCGCTCGCGCCCCTGCAACCGCCGCTGCCCGCCAAGGCGAGGAGCGTGATCTTCCTCTTCATGTACGGCGGCCCGAGCCAGGTCGACACCTTCGACTACAAACCGGAGTTATACCGGCTCGATGGAAAAACCATCGCGGTGAAAACCTTCGGTCGCGGCGGCAAGAGGAACGAGGGACGCGTCGTCGGGCCCAAGTGGCAGTTCAAGCAATACGGTCAATGCGGAAAGCGCGTCAGCGACCTCTTCCCGAACCTCGCGACCTGCGTCGACGACATCGGCTTCGTCCATTCCATGGTCGCCGATTCGCCGATCCACGGCTCGGCGATGCTGCAGATGAACACGGGGAAGATTCTCTCGGGAAGCCCGTGCCTCGGATCGTGGGTCAACTACGGGCTCGGCTCGGTGAACGAGAACCTCCCGGGTTTCGTGGTGATGCTGGATCCGACGGGCGGCCCGATCAGTGGCGCCAAGAACTGGTCGAGCGGCTACATGCCCGCGACGCACCAGGCGACGGTGATGCGTTCGGGCGGCGAGCCGATCCTCGACCTGAGTCCGCCGGAAGGAATGGGCGCGCCGTCGCAGCGACGCATCCTGGATGCGTTGCGCGAATTCGACGTCGAGCACCAGTCGACGCGCGCGGACAACACCCAATTGGCCGCGCGGATCGCCTGCTACGAGATGGCGTTCAACATGCAGCGCCACGCGCCCGAGGCGGTCGATCTCTCGCGGGAAACGGAGGCGACGCGGGAGATGTACGGGATCAACCGGCCGCTCACCGCGGACTTCGGGCGTCGTTGCCTGCTGGCGCGCCGGATGGTCGAGCGCGGCGTGCGGTTCGTGCAATTGTACGCCGGCGGGGCGCACAACGACGACAACTGGGACGCGCACGGCGACCTCGTGAAGAACCACACGCATCACGCGGGACGCACGGACCAACCGATCGCGGCGTTGCTCAGGGATCTCAAGCAACGCGGCCTGCTAGAGAGCACGCTCGTGGTGTGGGGCGGCGAATTCGGTCGTCAACCCACGGCGGAAAACGCCAGCGGCACGGGACGCGACCACAATTCCTACGGGTTCACGATGTGGCTGGCCGGGGGTGGCATCCGCGGCGGGACGAGCGTCGGGGAGACCGACGAACTCGGGGCCGCGGCCGTCTCTGATCGCGCCCACGTGAAGAATCTCCACGCCACGATCCTCGCGCAGATGGGACTCGATCCCGATCACCTGACGTACTTCTACGGTGGCCTCGACCAAAAGCTGGTGGGCGTGGAAGGCGCGGAGCCCATCCACAAGCTGGTGTAGGCGTAGCGCGGGCGTCCCCGCCTGCGCGAAGGTTCCGTAGGCATGCTTGCACCGGGGCCGCTGCGGTCCACGGTCTCACGACCGCCGCCACGCAGCGTGGCGCGAGCCGGCTCTTGGCTTGGCCGCGCCCGCCGTGCTTGAATCCGCGGACCAATGAGCAAGACGGCGTTGTTGTTTGCAGGACAAGGGGCGCAGGCGGTCGGCATGGGCAAGGATCTGGCCGAGGCCTTTCCGCTCGCCCGCCAATTGTTCGACCGCGCCAACGCGACGCTCGGCTACGACCTCGCCGCGATCTGCCACGACGGACCCGAGCCCGAACTCACGCGCACCGAGAACGCCCAGCCCGGCATCTATCTCGTGAGTTGGATCGCGCTCGCGCTGCTGCGCGAGCGCGTGCCGTCGCTGTCCTTCGATGCCACGGCCGGCCTTTCCCTCGGCGAGTTCACGGCGCTCGCGGCCGCGGGCGCGCTGTCGTTCGAGGAAGGGCTCCGCGTGGTGCGCTTGCGCGGACGCTTCATGCAGGAAGCCTGCGAGGCCACGCGCGGCGGAATGGCAGCGATCATCGGTCTCGACGAGGCCCCGACCCGGGAAATCTGCGAGGCCACGGGCGCGACGCTGGCCAATCTCAATTGTCCGGGGCAGATCGTGATCTCCGGCGACACCGACGCGATCGCCCGCGCCGTCGAGGCCGCCAAGGCCAAGGGCGCGCGCAAGGCGATCCCGCTGTCGGTCGCCGGCGCCTACCACTCGCCTCTCATGGCAAGCGCCCAGCCGAAACTCGCGGCCGAACTCGCGCGCGTCGCCCTCGCGGCGCCTTCCGTCCCCGTCATCGCCAACGTCACCGCCCTGCCCCACGGGAATCCAGCGGACACCGCGCGGTTGCTCGTCGAGCAGGTCACGTCCTCGGTCCGCTGGGAGGCGTCGATGCGTTACTTGCTCGCGCAGGGCTTCACGCGGTTCATCGAGCTCGGGCCGGGCAGCGCGCTGTCCGGTTTCCTCAGGCGCATCGACAAGTCGGTGCCCGTGCTGAACGTCTCCGACGTCCCGACGCTCGAGGCGACCGTGAAGGCGCTGACGGATTGAGCGGGATCCACCCCGCCTGCGTGGGTGACGGCGGCCCGCCGTCACTTCCCCGACGAGTCCCGAAAAGCAGGGACGGATTTTCACGCCGAGGCGGACCAAGGCCATCAAAGCGGGCCGAATCCGCCGGGGAATCATCCCGCCGAACGGCGGGATTCGATGAGAGCCTCCCAATCCACCTTCATGGCGCTTTGGCCGGTCTTGGTCCGCCTTGGCGTAAAATAATTCCCGGCCCCAACGAACAAAGCCCGGCCGCACCAGCCGTGGAGTGACGGCAGGGCCGCCGTCACCCACCCAGGCTGCGTCAGCGAGGGCGGACGAGCATCTCCTCGATGATGACCCGCGATGGCAGCGTCGCGCAGAACACCACGCAGTCGGCGATGTCCTCGGGCTTCATCATCCGCGCGCGCGCGTCCGCGTCCGGCACCACGGGCCGCTTGTCGAGCAGCGGCGTGTCGATGTCGCCCGGGAACAACGCGCATGCCCGGATCCCGCGGCCGCGTTCCTCGGCATTGATCGCCTGGGTCAAGCCCGCGAGGCCGAACTTGCTCATCACGTACGCGGGCCCCGCCTTCGGCGACGCCTGTTTTCCGGCATCGGAAACCACATTGACGATCGTGCCCGACCCCCGCGCGCGCATGGACGGCAGGAACGCCTGCACCATGTGGTACGCGCCGTTCAGGTTGGTGTCCATCATCGCGCGGTAGTCGGCGAGCGACAGCACTTCCAGCGCGCGTTTCGGGGCGTTGGTGCCCGCGGCGTTGACGAGGACATCGACGTGGGAGAAAGCCGCGAGGACGGTTCGGCCGAGGGTCTCGACGGCGGACGCGTCGCCGATGTCGCAGGGAACGACGAGGGATTGGCCGGGCTTGGCGCCCGCGAGCGCGACCGTTTCGGAAAGGGATTCGGCGCGGCGCCCGACGAGCGCGACACGCCAACCGAGGGCGACGAGTTTGGCGACGGTGGCCCGGCCGACGCCACTCCCGGCGCCCGTGACCACCGCGTTTCCTGCGACAAGGCTCATGATGTGCGTCGATTCTAGGGATTCGTCGCTGCGGACGGAAACCCGGAATTGCCGGAAGTTCGCGGCGCCAGGGTCTTCGTCCCGATTTCGTTCCGTGTCGGGTATTTGCGGATTCACAAATCGTCCCGCCATGACAAGGTGGCGGCGACGAATCCGGCGCGCGCGCACAGGACCACGGCCGCGCGACACCCGAGACTCATTCCATTCCCAATCCCATGAAAGCTTCCCCGATGCGTCGTCTCCTGTTCGCCGCGATGGCGATCAGTTTCGGAGTACGGTTGTGCGCCCAGGCGTTGCCGCCAATCACGATCCAGTGGACGGGCGCCACCGACGGAGACTGGTCGAATCCGGCGAACTGGAATCCCGCGCGCGTGCCGAACGCCGGCGACAACGCCGCGATCGACGGCGCGGACGGCACGACCGTCACCTTGTCCTCCAGCGTCTCGGTGGGAAGCGTCCGTGTGGGCACCGCGTCCGCGGGCACGGTGAAGCTGGCGGTTCCGGGCGGCGGGCGCCTGACGCAGGCGTCCGGCGTGTTGGTCGGCGCGGGTGGCCGTGTGGAACTCGGCGGCGAATGGGCGGGCGCCGGGACCACGGTGGACGGCCAGTTCGTTTGGACCGGCGGGCGCGTGTTCACGACGATCACGATCGGCAAGGACGGCCGGCTCGATCTCTCCGGCAACGACAAGTCGCTGAGTTCCGGCAACGGCGGCGCCCCCGCGACGCTGGCCAACGACGGCGTCGTGCATTGGACCGGCGGCGTTGTTTTTGCCTTCGACAGCGCCCAGATCGTCAACCGCGGCGAGTGGCGCATGGAAGCCGGCGGCACCTTCGCGGGGTATTGCTGCAGCGGCGGACGCGGCACGTTCAACAACCAGGGAACGCTCGCGAAAACCGCGGGCCCGGATCCCACCGACCTCGGCGACATCGCCCTCGCCCAAACCGGCACGGTGCGGGCCGATGTCGGCGACCTGACCTTCAGTGGCTCCGCGGCGTGGGGCGACGGCACGCGCATCGCGGGCGCCGGCCGCGTGCGTCTGGTGGGCGGCAACCACACGTGGTCGGGCGCCACCACGCTCGACGGGCGACTCGACTTCGCGGGCGCCAACATTGCCGGCGACGGCACGTTCGGTGGTGCGGTGCCCCTCGAATGGACCTCGGGACGCATCTACGGCGTCGTGCGCATTTCCGCGAGCGGCGTGCTCTCGATTTTGACCGACGGCGACAAACGCCTGTCCTCCGCGAATGGTGGCGCCCCGGCACGGATCGAGAACGACGGCGTGGTGCACTGGGCGGGCTCCACGGTGGCGATGTACGACAGCGCGCGCGTGGTCAATCGCGGCGAATGGCGGCTCGAGGTGGCGGGGTCGTTCGGCGTCTATTGCTGCAGCGGCGGGCGCGCGACTTTCGAAAACCACGGCGTCCTCGCCAAGACCGGCGACCCGGGTGCGACGGATTTGGGATCCGTCGGTCTCGAGCAGGACGCGACTGTACGGGTCGATGTCGGCGAACTCGACATCTCGGCGGCGTCGAATTGGAACGACGGGTCGCGCGTCGCGGGCGTGGGTCGCACGCGTTTGGTGGGCGCGGAAGCCCACGCGTGGTCCGGCACCACGACGTTGGACGGCATCCTGGAATTGGCCGGCGCGAACATGGTGGGAACGGCGACGCTGGCGGGCACGGTGCCTTTCGAGTGGACCGCGGGGCGCGTCTACGGATCGATCCTGGTGTCCCAAGGGACCACGTTCGCGATCCACGGCAACGATTCGAAGCGGTTGTCCTCCGCCAACGGCGGGGCGCCGGCGGTCATCGAGAACAACGGCACCATCACGTGGAACGACGCCACCGTCCTGGCCTTCGACTCGGCACGGATCATCAACCACGCGCAGTTCCGGATCCTGGCCGACGGCGACGTGCTGGATTACTGCTGCAGCGGCGGGTACGGGCTTTTCCAGAACCTGGCGACCGGAACGGTCGTGAAGTCGGGCGGCACCGGGACGAGCCGGTTTCAAGCCATCAACTTCGAGAACATGGGGACGGTCGCGGTGGACTCCGGCGAATTGCGCTTCAACTTCAACGGCAGTTGGCACGACGGAAGCCGCTTCACCGGCGTCGGCTGGACCCGTTGGTCTGGCGGAAATCTGACGCTCGATGGCCGGATGGTTCTCGGTGGCAACCTCGATCTCGCGGGTTCGTCCTTGTTCGGAACCTTCCGCCTTGCGGGACCGGTGCCGGCGGACTGGACCTCCAGCCGCCTGTTCGGCGACATGACCGTGGATCCGAACACCACCCTGCACGTCACCGGCGTCGTCAACGTCGGGATTTCCTCGGGCAATGGCGGACAGCCCGCCCAATTGCACAACCAAGGAACCATCCGGTGGGACGGCGCGACGATGCTCGCGTGGGATGGCGCCATCCTCGAGAACATCGGCACCGTCGAGTTGGCCACCGGCGGGACGGCGCTGGAATATTGCTGCGGCGGTGCCTTGCCCACGTTCAACAACGCCGGCTTGCTCCACTCGACGGCGAAGGATCCCGTGGATTTCGGGAACGTGGTGGTCAACCTCTCGGGCGTCGTCCAGTCCGATATCTCGTCCCTCGCGTTCGACCGGGAGTCCCATTGGGCCGACGGCAGCCGGATCGAGGGCAACGGCAAGGTGATCGGGTCGGGAACGCTCGACATCGGTGGACTGCTCACGCTCAACGGCGCACTGGAGGCCCGCGCCGCGTCGATCGTCGGGATCGGGCGCATCCGCGGTCCCGTGCCGATGGTCTGGACCGGGGCAAGACTCGTCGGAAACCTCACCGTTGAGTTGGCCACGCGGCTCGAGCTCCGCGGCGTCGCGGGGAACTCGATGTCGTCGGGCGACAGCGGGCATCCCGCGCAGTTGCTCAACCGGGGCACCGTGGCGTGGAGTGGCGGCCAGTTTTCGGTTTGGGACAATTCCCAGATCAGGAACGAAGGCACGTGGCGACTCGAGGACGACGGCTTGGCGGTCGAGTATTGCTGCGGGGGTTCGATCCCCACCTTCGTCAATGTCGGCACCGTCGCGAAGACCGCGGGCACGAATGCCGCCACCATCGGGCGCGTGGGACTGCAGCAACGCGGCACGCTGTCCACCGTCACCGGGCACATCGAGATCGTGGGCGACTCCACATGGTATGCCGGGAGCGTCGTCACCGGAATCGGCGAGGTGGACATCATCGGCACGGGCCTCCATGGCGCCGGACTCGTCACGCTCAACACCCCGCTCGTGTTTTCCGGCGGAAGCACTTTCGATGGCTCCCTGGAAATCACCGGCTCCGCGCCGATGCGTTGGCTCAGTGGCCGGGCTTACGGGCAGCTCCTTGTCCAGACGGGCGGCGTGCTCGAGATCGCAGCGCCCACTGGGTTGAGCCTGGCGTCCGGCGACGGCGGCCATCCCGCCAGCTTGACCAACCGCGGCGCGATCCACTGGACCGGCGGCGCGATGTACGCTTGGGACGGCGCGATCATCGCCAACGAGGGCCTTTGGACCGCCGAGACCGACGGTCCGATGGCGCAGTACTGTTGCGGTGGCGTCACGCCGACGATTTTGAATTCCGGCCGCATCGCCAAGATCGCGGGCACCGGAGCCTCGCAAATGAGCGAGGGAACGTTCGTGAGCACGGGATCGATCGACGTCGAGACCGGCACCCTGCAACTCCCGCGGAACTCCACGCTCGCGCCGAAGAGCAGCACCACGGTGCGGGTCCCCGCCGAGCTGACCTCGATGCAATACCTGGCGCTTGGCGGCGATCTCGTGCTTGCCAATCCGGCCGACGGCACGCCGGCCAAGGGCGACACGTACACGCTCGTCGCGGCGACAACCTTGGGGCTCTTCAACAGCACCACCGCCCCGGTCCTGCCCGATGGGCTCCACTGGTCCTTCGACTACGGCCTCGGCACGGTGACGGCGACCGTCAGCGACGACGATTGCCTCGGCGATAGCCTTGTCGCGTGGTGGCCGGGCGAAGGCAACGGCACCGATCTCACCGGCCACCACGACGTCAGCCTTTCGGGCGTGCAATTCACCGACGGTGTCGTCGGCAAGGCCTTCAAGTTCGACGGCTCGAGCAGCTTCCTTTCGGCGGGCATCTGGAGCATTGGCTCGATCTGGACCGCCGACGCCTGGGTGCGCATCGACACCGCGCAATCGGGACGTCGCGGCGTGCTCGGGGGCGTCGGCAATTGCCGCGACTGGGGCCTGGTCGTCGTGGACGGAAAGCTCGGCGTCGTGTACCGGCCGCCCGGTGGATGCTCCGCCACGGTTCTCGCGCCGGCCGCGGCGAATCCCGGCGACTGGCATCACCTCGCCGCCACCTGCGACGGGCAAAACGTGACGCTCTACATCGACGGTGCCGCCGCCGGCACGGCCCCGGTCGAGCCCAACTACTCCGGATACGAAGACATCCGGGTGGGTGCCTCGGCTTGCTGCGGTGAATTCCTCGCCGGTTCCATCGACGAACCGGCCATCCACTCGCGTCCGCTTCTTCCCGCGGAAATCGCCGCGATCTTCAACGCCGGCACGCGCGGCCGTTGCGCCCGCAGCGCGCTCGCGATTACCCGCGTCGATCCCGACGGCCCCATCCGCACCAACGTCAACCGCATCGCCGTCCGCTTCAACCAGCCGGTCCAACCCGCGTCGTTCACCCCGTCCGACCTCCGGCTCTCCGGTCCGGGCGGCTCGATCGGCACCGCGGGCGCCGTGATTTCCGGCACCACGGATCCGCGGTCGTTCACGGTGGATCTGGCCAACGCGCTTTCCGCGGAAGGCACGTACACGCTGGCGATCGGCCCCGATGTCCTCGATCTCGGCGGACAGGGAATGGCCGGCGGCTTCGCCCACACCAACACGTTCCTCATCGACCACACCGGGCCGCGCGTCGTGTCGCTGTCGCCCACGTCGCCCGCCACGACGCGCGTCGACCATCTCGACGTCGGCTTCGACGGACCGATCGTGCCGGCCTCGTTCCGTCCCGCCGGCATCCACGTCACCGGCACGGGCGCGCCCGGGATCGTCTCGGCGACGCTGTTGTCGAATGCCGTTTACCGCGTCCAGTTCGCGTCCCCCCTGCCCTCCGGCTCCTTCGTGGTGAGCATCGACCCCATCGTCGTGGATGCCGCCGGCAACGCGATGGACCAAAACGCCAACGGCACCGGCGGCGAGAATCCGGGCGACGTGTTCACCTCCACGCTGTCGGTCTTGGCCGCGGATTTGTCCGTCGAGTTGGTCGCCGCGCCGCCGATCGGCGCGATGGGCCAGTTGGTTTCCGTGCAGTTCAAGATCGCGAACAAGGGCCAGGCCACGGCCGTCGCGCCCTGGGACAACCAGATCCTCGTCGCCACGTCCGCCGCCGGCGCGTCGCCCGTCGTCATCGGCACGTTCCCCAACTCGCAGGACCTCGCGCCCGGCGCCTCCGTCACGGTGACGCAGGGCGTCATTCTTCCCAATGGCATCGCGGGCGTCCGCTACGTCGGGGTCACCGCCGATTCCGGCAACGTCGTGATCGACCCGACGCGCGCGAACAACACGCGCTTCTCTTCGTCGCCCCTTTCCATCAACGCCTCGGATCTCGTCGCCTCGGCGCTCGCGTCCACCAACCGCGTCACGCTCGGCACCTCGCTCGCCGTCTCGTGGCATGTCCAGAACACCGGCGTCAGCGACACCCGTACCCCCACGAGCGACGCCGTTTTCGTGAGTCCCAGCGCGGCGTCGATCCGCGGCGCGACGCTTCTCGGCACGTATCCGGCCGACACCGTGAAGGCGGGCCAGGGCTACGACCGCACGGTGACCATTCCCGTGCCGTTGCGTCCGGACCTGCTCCCGCCCGGCGCCGCGTTCCTCGTGGTCGTCGCCGACGTCGACAACACCCAGGCGGAAGCCGACGAGGGGAACAATCTCGTCTCGCAGCCGGTGACGGTGCAATTGCCGCCGCTGCCCGACCTCGTGGCGGAGAACGTCGTCGCGCCGCAGTTCGGCGCGGCCGGCGCGTCGCTCGACCTCATGTGGACCGCCCGGAACGCGGGCAACCTCGCCGCCGTCGGCGCCTGGAACGAACGGCCCGTCCTGCTCGGCGGCGCCGGCTTCTCGCTCCGCCTCGCCGACTTCCGGTTCACCAACAATCTCCCCGCGGGATCCGCGGTCATCCGCACGCAGTCCGTCGTCCTCCCGCCGACACTCGCCGCGGGCCCGTACACGGTGTCCATCCAGCTCGACGCGGACGACGAGTTGGTCGAATCGAGCGTCGCGAACAACATCGCCTCGGCGCCGGTTCAAACCATCGTTCCCGCCGCGCTCGACCTGTCCTTTGATCTCGCCGCGATTTCGGAAGGCGGCGGTCCCGCCACCGGAACAGTCCGCCGGAATTCCGACCCGCTCGCGTCGTTGGTCGTGACGCTGGCGAATCCATCGCCCGCCGATTTGACCGTGCCCGCCACGGTGGAAATCCCCGCGGGCGCCGCGTCGGTCACGTTCCTGGTCAGCGCGCCGCTCGACGGCATCACGGACGGATCGCGCGTCGTCACCGTGAAGGCGAGCGCGCCCGGGCACGCGGACGCGTTGGCCAGCGTGTCGACGCTCGATGTCGACCAACCGTCGATCGCGATCGTGCCGTCCGCCGACCATGTGACCGAAGGCCTGACCCTTCCGGTCACCGTCCGGCGCACCGGCCCGACCACGGTCTCGGCACTGGTGTTGTTGCGCTCGACGGATTCCACGCGCCTTTCGATCCCGGACCAAATCGTGATCCCCGCCGGAAGCGCCCAGGTTTCGTTCGCGTTGATCGCGCCCGACGACACGCTGATCGAGCTGCCGCTTCCCGTGACGTTGACGGCGATCTCCGGCGGCTACGTCGGCGGCACGAACCAAATCACGGTGCTCGACGACGACCTGCCGACGATGACGGTCCGGTCCACGGGCACGAACCTCAACGAGAACGCCGGCCCGCAGGCGACCACGGTGACTTTCACGCGTTCCGGCAGCACCGACCGGCCGTTGGTCCTCGATCTGGTCCCGACCGTTCCCAACCTGCTCCTGCTCCCGGCCACCGTGACCATCGCCGCGGGCGACGCCTCGGCGTCGATTCCCATCGGCGTGGTCGATGACAACCTGGTGAACGGCCAGCGCCTCGTGAGCATCCGGTCGTTCATCCGCGCCACGGGACGCTTCGACACCGCGGGCGAGGCCCCGCAACTCGACCTCGCGATCCAGGACGACGAGGGCCCGTCGTTGTCGCTCGTCCTCGGCGCCGATCTCGCGCCGGAGGGCAAGAGCCCGGCCTTCACGGCGACGGTCAAGCGCAACACCGGCACCAACGCGGCGCTGGTGGTCGCGTTGGCATCGAGCAAGACGACCGAGGCCACCGTGCCCGCGACGGTCACGATTCCGGTGGGGGCGTTCACGGCGCTCGTTCCCGTGACGACGATCAACGACGGCGTCGTGGACGGAAGCCAGAGCGTGACGCTCACGGCGACGGCCACGGGATTCTCGTCGGCATCCGCGAGCTTCGTGGTGTCCGACATCAACCAGCCGGACCTGTCGGTCACGAAGGTCGTCGTGCCGACGACGGTGGACACGGAGGCGCCGTTCAACGTGACCTACCGCGTCGAGAACCGCGGCAACGCGCCGGCGGTCGGGCCGTTCGTCACGCGCATTTTCCTGAGCACCGATCCGGTGCCGGGCAACGACACGCTGCTGGGGCAATTCAGCTTCGACGGCACGATGCCCGCCGGGCAGTTCTTCGAGCAGACCGCGCAGTTCCGCATGCCGCGGCAGACCGGTCGCTACTGGGTGATCGTGGCGACGGATGCCGGCCAATCGGTGACGGAAATCCGCGAGGACAACAACGTCACGGTGTCCGCGACGCCGATCGAGGCGCGCGCGGCGTACGTCGCGACCGTCGTGGCCGACCTGCACCAAGCGAATCCCGGAACCCCGATCCCCATGCACGGCCGCGTCGTCCGGCCCGGTTCGGACCAAGGCGTCGCGAACGCGCTGGTAAACGTCCATGTCCTGCTGCGCGGCACGCGCCGCATCGTCACCGCGGTTGCGGACGCGTCGGGCAATTTCACCGCCGCCTTCCAACCGCTGCCGAGCGAGGCGGGCCATTACGTCATCGGCGCCGCGCATCCCGGCGAATCCGACGCGCCGGCACAGGACTCGTTCAACATCCTCGGCTTCGCCGTCGTCCCCAATTCCGCGTCGGTCGCCATGAACCTCGGCGACACCGGCGCGACCTCGGTCCAGATCGTGAACCTCAGCGAGATCCCGCTCTCCGCGCTCTCGCCGGTCGCCATCGCGGCGCCGGGAAATCTCGACGTCCAACTCTCGGTCGACAACGCGACACTCGGCGGCAACAGCACGAACACCGTGGTGATCCGCGCGAAGGCGAACGCCGCGACGACGACCTTTGGCACGTTCGGCTTGAGGATCACGAGCGCGGAAGGCCCGCAGGTGGAGATACCCGTCTCGTACAACATCCGCGTCGCCGCGCCGAAACTCGTCGCGGTCCCTGGCACGCTCGTCGCCGGCATGGCGCGCGGCCGCCAGGTGCCCGTCGCGTTCGACCTCGTCAATCTCGGCGGCGCCACGGCCGATCCCGTCGTCGTCTCGCTGCCCGATGTCCCGTGGATGGCGGTGGCCGGCGACAATCCGTTGCCGCCGCTCGCGCCCGGCCAGACGAACCGGATCACGCTGTTGCTCACGCCGGCGGCCGATTTGCCGCTCGGGCCGTACACCGGCTCGATCGCGCTGAACGGCGACAACGCCAGCCTCGCGGTGCCGTTCGAATTCCGCGCGCTCTCCGATGCTTTCGGCTCCCTGCTCGTCCGCGTCGAGGACGAGTTCACCTACTACGCCGACGGCGGACCCCACGTCACCAACGCCACGGTGACGGTCCGCGACACGTTCTCGCGCGTGGTCGTGACCAACGGCGTCACCGACGCCAAGGGCGAGTTCTTCGTCGCGTCGTTGCCCGAGGCCTACTACCAGATCGAGGTCGGCGCCGAGAAGCACACCACCGACCGCAACGACAAGCTGGTCGTCGCCGGACAGACCAACGTCCACACCGCGTTCATCTCGCGACAGACCGTCGAGTACAACTGGACCGTCGTGCCGACCGAGATCGAGGACCGCACGCAGATCATCATCGAGACCACGTTCGAGACCGTCGTCCCGATCCCGGTCGTCACGGTCGAGCCGTCGTTCATCGACCTCACCGACATGGTCGGCGACGAGATGCAGGTGGACATCGCGATCTCGAACCACGGGCTTATCGCCGCGCAGGAAATGCGGATCGATTTCGGGACGCATCCGGACTTCACGTTCACGCCGTTGATTTCGGACATCGGCACGCTTCCCGCCGAGAGTTCGCTGGTGGTGCCGCTGACGATCACGCGCGTGGCGGGCGGCGGCGGGAGCCGGGTGACGCTCGCGGCGTATGGCATCGCGCGTCCGGCCGCGGGCTCCGGCCCGTGTTGGGCAGGCGGCACCGTGCAACACAAGCTCAAGTGCGGCGCCGTCAAGAAGGGCTACTCGACCCCGATCTCGATCCGCACCGGCGTCAATTGCGGTTACGGCGGTGGGGGCAGCAGCGGCGGAAGTGGCGGCGGCGGTGGTGGTGGCTATGGCGGCGGCGGTGGAGCCTTGTCGGGCGGTGGCGGAAGCGGCGGTGGGTATTCCACCCGCCCGAGCGTCACCCCGAAGGAGCCGTGTGACTGCACCGAAAAAGGTTTCGTTCCGAAATGCTTCGAGATCGGCGTCAGCAGCGGCCTTCTCGGCGGTGCCATCAGTTCCGCCGCGACCGCGTTCCTCGCGCCCGTCAATGGGTCGGCCGACCTCAAGCTCAACGGCAGCGCCAAGATCTGCAGTTGCTGCGACGACGACGGCGAGGGCTACAAACTCGAGGGCACGGCGGAAGCCGAGGCGTCGATCACGCTCGCGATCCCGCTCGTCGGGAAACGATTCCGCGAGGGCCATGCCGAGGGCCCGGGAACGGTCTTCCTCGAGGCCGGCATCGGCTGCGACCTCACCATCGGCGGCAAGGGCAAGATCACCGCGACGGGTTCGACCGACTGCCATTTCACCAATCCGAAATACTGCGCGACGGCCACCGCCGAAATCCCCGGCAGCGTTGCCTGCGGCGCCGCCGCCAAGATCACATACGCGGTACCAGGGCAACCCGACCAGAGCCAAGGCGTGTCCGTCACCGTCGGCGTCACCGCCGGCATGAGCGCCTCGTACACGATCTGCGACGGCAAGGCCTCGGGCAAAATCTGCATCAGCGCGGTCAATGCGGAAGCCAATGCGACCGCCGCGATCGGCGCCGCGAGCGTCGGCGGCAAGTTCACCCAGGAACTCCGTGCCGAGGAGTGCTACCCGCTCGGCGACGGCGCGGACCTTTCCCAGGCGCCCGACTACATCATCGACGTCTATCGCCAACTCAAGGCGGCCGCCGAGAAACTCCAGGCCGAGCACGAGGCGCGCTTCCTCCCGCGCAAGTCGATGCAATCCACCCTCGCCTCCTCGTCCAGGCGCCGCGGCACCGCCGCCACCGCCGACGAGGCTGGCATCTGCGCGCAGGTCAAGCTCCGCATCGAGCAGGAACTCGTCCTCACCCGCAACGCCTTCAACGCGACGCTCGAATTGGTGAACAAGGATCCCCTCGCCAAGATCGACAGCATCGCGGTCTCCGTGCAGGTCTACGACACCAACGGCCACGCGGTGACCGACATCTTCGCGTTCCGTCCGCCCGAGGTCAGGGGATTGGGCGCGGTGGACGGCACCGGCACCCTCGACGCCAACTCCCGCGGCACCGCGTCGTTCATCCTCGTTCCCACCCGCGAGGCCGCGCCCCTCGGGCCCCGCCAGTACGGCGTCGGCGGATTCCTCAGCTATCGCATCGACGGTCGCTCCATCACCGTGCCGCTCGCGCCCGTCACCATCACCGTCCTGCCCGACCCGTTGCTCGTGGTGCAGTATTTCCACCAGCGCGACGTGTTCAGCGACGACCCGTTCACGCGCGACATCATCGAGCCCACCGTGCCGTTCAACCTCGGCGTGATGGTCGCCAACCACGGCCACGGCGAGGCGCGCAACGTCCGCATCATCTCCGGCCAGCCGCAGATCGTCGAAAACGACAAGGGACTCGCCATCGAGTTCAAGATCATCGCCACCGAGGTCGCCGGGAAGAGCCTCACGCCGACGCTCACGGCGGACTTCGGAAGGATCGGGCCGGGCGAGATCGGCATCGGGCGGTGGCTCCTCACGTCAACGCTCCAGGGCCTGTTCCTGGATTACTCCGCGACCTTCCAGCACCTCGACAGCCTCGGCAAAACGAACACCGGGCTCGTCGACGCGGTGAGCATCCACGAGTTGATCCACCTGGTGGAAGCCGGTGGAACATTTGCCGACGGCAAGCCGGACTTTTTGGTCAACGACGATCCGGATTCCGAAAGCCTTCCCGACACGCTGTACCTGAGCGACGGCAGCACGAACTCCGTGGCGAGCGTCCGTTCCGCCCAGGTCGACGGCGTCCTCGCCGGCGCCAACCGCACGATCCAGATCACGGCCGGCATGCCCAAGGGCTGGGCGTATCTCAAAATTCCCGATCCCGCGGACGGCAAGTTCCACCTCAAGCGGGTGCTGCGGAGCGACGGCTTCGAGATCGCCCTGAACACCAACGTGTGGACCACCGACCGCACGTTCATCGGTCGCGGCAAACGGCCGATCTACGAAAACATGCTGCACCTGCTCGATCACGACGGCCTGGGCGGCTACACGCTCGAGTACGAGGACCTGCCCAGCGTGGATCTCGCGCCGCCGATCAGCAGCATCGCGCCGTTGCCGGCCAGCAGTTACCCAGTGATCCCGGTGCTCTGGAATGGCGGAGACGAACCGGGTGGTTCCGGCTTGGCCGGGTTCGACATCTTCGTCGCCATCGACGACGGGCCATTCGGGCCGTGGCTCCAGAACACCAAGCTCCGCGGCTCCGTGTACAAGGCGGACCCGGGCCACAAGTACGCGTTCTATTCCGTCGCGTTCGACAACGCCGGCAACCACGAGGCACCGCCGCTCCAACCCGACGCCGTGACCACCACGACGCTCGCCAACAACGCGCCGGTCATCGCCGACATCCCGACGGTGACGATCGACGAGGGCCAGACCGCGGTGATCGAGCCGTCGGCGACGGACGTCGACATCCCCGCGCAAACCCTCACGTGGAGTCTGGGAGCGGGCGCGCCCAACGGCGCGGTCATCGATCCCGCGACCGGCCGCGTGACGTGGGACACCGGCGAGGCCAACGGGCCGTCGACGAACAAGTTCCCGATCGTCGTTCGCGACGGCGGCGTTCCCGCGCTGTTCGCCACCAACCGCGCGACGGTCGTCGTGCGCGAGGTCAACCAGGCACCGACGTTGGCGGCGTTGAAAAACGTCGTGATCAACGAGGACGAATCGATGTCGGTGAAACTGTTCGGGGCGGACTCCGACCTTCCCGCCCAGACGTTGACGTACGCGTTCGATGCGGCGGCCCCGGCCGGCGCGAAGCTGGATTCGGCGAAAGGCATTTTCGCGTGGCATCCGGACAACACGCAGGGCGGCAAATCCTACCTCGTCGCCGTGCGCGTGACGGACAATGGCACGCCCAAGCTATCCGCCGCGCGTTCGTTCACGATCACGGTGCGCGACACCCAGGGCGACTTCTCCCTCGCGATCGGGAAGACCAATGTTTTCCGCGGCGGATCGTCGTCGGTGCCGATCGACTTCCAATCGCCGACGGACCTCGTCGCCATCCGGTTCGGGTTGGCGGTGCCGGTCACCGATCTCGACCAACTCACGCTCGTGCCCCTCGCGCCCGAACTCGGCACCGCGACGCTCCTCCCCGACGGGCCGGGGAACTCGCGCGTCGAGTTCACGACCCTCGCGGGCTCGACGTTCGTCGGATCCGAACAACTCGCCCGATTGCAGTTCCACGCGCCCGCGGGCACGACGTCGGCCAAGGTGCCGCTCGCGCCCGATTCCGTGGTGGGCGTGCGCAGCGACGGCAACCTCATCGTGAACCCGCGCGTCGTTGCCGGCCACGTCATCGTGGTGGGCGACCAACCGGTGCTGGATCTCGCCACGACGGAGGGCACCACGACTCTCCAGATCTACGGGCACGCCGGCGTGCAATATCGGCTCGAATCGACACCCGCCTACATCTCGGGCGCGACGTGGACCCCGCTGGGAACCGTACAGATGACGAGCGACGTGCAGATCGCGCCGTTTGTTCCGGGCTCCGTCGGGAACGGCTTCGTCCGGGCGCGACGGTTGCCCTGATGCAAACGAGTCCGAGCTCGGGAAAGTGGCCGCCGTCGTGAGACGGTGGAACGAGACCCTACCTATGCCTGCTCAACAAAGGCGGGAGGCTCCGCCGCGGTGGCCAAATCCGCCGTCTCACGACGTCGGCCACGTCCACCACGACGTCGGCCACGTCCGCTAGCACCCGGCGGGTGCCAACAAATAGAGCGGCGCGAAGGCCGGGTGGGATACCTTATGTAGCCCCCTTGCCTTCCGCCGCTCCTATATCAAGTCGTGTCGGCTGGAAGCACGACGACCCAATTAGGTACCAACCCGACGCGGGCCGTTCACATCGAGCCGCAGCCACAGTGGTCGTGAAGCGCCTTCACCTACTCGACCACATCCACCCAGACGCTCCGATACAACCTGGCCGACGGTGCGTTTCACTATGTGGAGGACGGGTCCGCGTCGGTGGTGGAGTTCAGGACGGGACTCGAGGATGCAACGCCCTGGAGCACTGTCCACACGGGTGGCGCCGTGCCCGTGGGTACCGTGGTCATGCTGCCGGCAACGGGCGGTTTGGGCTTTTACCGCGTCCGCCCGACCACCCCGGCGTGATTCGCAGTGACGCTGGTTTCCGGGAAAGGCGCCGATCGGGCACGGGGGGATTGAACGCCTTGAATCCATCGGTCCACGGCGCCGACTCCTCCGGAAACGTCCCGGTGACCGCGCTCGAATTCACGGGTCCGAAACGGCCGGGAAAACGCGCCGGGAAAAGTGCCCGTCGAGTCAGCCCGCTGGCCGCGGCCTTTTGAAAAACCTCGCCGCCTCTGAGTGGGCAAGCACCACGTCGGGATCGCGCTGCAACGCCTCGTGGTAGTGCCGGGCAAATCCCTCGCCCGTCTCCGCGGCCACCAACAAGAGACGGGCTTGGCTCACCAAGGCATCGGCCATCCGGGTTGTCAGTGGCTCCTTTCCGTCCAGCGCCTCGTCCATCGCGACGACCAGTCGTGAAAGCGGACGGAGCCACGCAAACCAAGGATCTCCCGTCAGGAGCCTCAGGAAATGACCCGGGGATTCGATGGCGCCGAAGGTCTTCTCGTAACCAATCCGCTCGGAGTCCACCAATGTCTTGTGGAGACCGAGCAACGCCTGGCGAAGTTCCGGCAGTGGTTGGTTCATGGGATGCAAGTTTCCGAATCCAACGATGAGGTCAGGATTCGACCGTCTCCCCCATCGGATCCGGAGGGTTGCTCGTCCGAACCTCCGAAGGCGGGTGTATGGGTGATTTTGGCGTGCCGGAATCCCGGCGCAAGCAGTGCGTTGCCCATGCTTTTACTGGATCACGCGTTCCAAACAAAAACCACCGTCTGGACTCGGGGAATCCTTCGGGGAAGCCGCCACGTGAGGCAACCGGAGCGTGCGCGACTCGCAAAACCCCCTCGGGTCGGTCCGACGGGTTGCGCTGGCGCGCGCGATGGTTACAATGCCCGGCACTTGCTCCCGCTTTGAAACCCGGATCCGGCGACACATGACCATTCTTTCGATCTTCACCACGCTCCCTTCCTTTCTTGGATGCTGGTGCCGTGCATTGCCACGGCTAGCCGTGGCGTCCGGACTGGCCCTGCTTTTGGTCGCTTCCGTCACGGGAAGGACTCTCGCCGCCCCGCAGCCACCGGCCGTGACGATCGTGGCGCCCATCGACGGAAGCGTCTCGATCAACACCAACGACTTGGTGATCACGATCTCGGCGTCGGATCCGGATGGGTCGGTCGCGGGCGTGTCACTGTACCGAAACGGCGCGTTCGTCGGGAAGGCGTCGGCCAGCCCGTATGTATTCATCCTCGTGGGGTTGGCCGAGGGCGAGGACACCTATACCGCCGTCGCCATCGACAATGACGGACTCACGGCCACCTCGGTTCCGGTCAAGATTTTCGAACAGGCGCCGTTGCCGCCGTACTTCCCCCCAAGCGTCACGGTGAGTGCCCCTGGAAATGTCGCCAACTGGGTCCTCACCGCGCCCGCCGACTTCACGATGACCGCCACGGCGAACGTGTATCGCGACAATCTTGACCGCATCGATTTCGAGGCGGTTTACGCGCCCTTTGGCGACACCCCGGTCAAGGCCGGCGAGGGACGGAAAAACCCCTCCACCCTCACGCTTCGGAATCTCGCCGTCGGCAACTACGTCTTCACGGCCGTGGCCCGGGACATCTACGGGGGTGCCACGCGTTCGTTGCCGATCCAAGTCCGGGTCGACGCTCCCCTCCCCGGTCCGCTCCAGTTTCGCTACACGGATTTGGGCGTCCTTGCGGGTGGTGGCGACGGCGAGGCACGGGCCATCAATTCACAAGGCACTGTGATCGGGACCTCGACGGTCGGGGACCATACCTCATTGCTAAATGCCTGGGTTTGGCAAGGCGGCGTGACGCAAAGATTCCCCGTCGCCCCGGGGGGAACCGAAGGGGTCGGAATCAACGACGGGAACATGATCCTCGGGAACCTGCTCGGGAACGGGAATCCCATCGGCGCGTTTTTGTGGACGGCCTTGAATGGCCCGCAAGAGATCCCTCTGGGACGCGCGATGGGACTCAACGGCCGCGGACTGGCCGTCGGTTGGGTCTTCGATCCCGGACTGGCCGATCACGCTCCGGCCGTCTGGTCCCCGCCGGGCATTCCCGGCCAGCCCGCGGGACTTCTTCGTCTTTCGCCCGGCAAACCCGGGGAGGCACGGGCCATCAATTTCTCCGGACGGGTCGCGGGTTATGTGGGCGGCACGAGCAGTTACTATCACGCCACGCGTTGGGATGGGGGCGTGGAGCAGGCCCTCGGCGTGGAGGGAGCCCTCGGCGCGGTGGCCAGCAGCGCGAATGCCATCAACGAAGCCGGGGACATTGTCGGGCGGGCCGACATAATACCGCAGGCGCATGGGTTCCTCTGGCACGACGGAACCTTCACGGACCTTGCACCGCTGGTGGGTTCGTCGAGCTGGGCGAACGGAATCAATGATCGCGGATGGGTCGTGGGGGAAGCCGCGCCCAACGGCATATCTTCCCATGCCCTGCTCTGGCGAGACGGCATCCCGTTCGATCTAAACGCGCTCACCCCGAACCTGGGAAGCATCATCCTGCTGGAGGCCTTCGCGGTGAACAACCAGGGCCAAATCGCGGGCGTCGCGTGGACGGGCAACAACCGTCATGGATTCCTCCTGACACCGACCGACTTTGTCCCGGCACACGTGCCCCCGACGGTCGTGCTCGATACACCTTCCGCCGCGGTGGTTGGCGAACTCCTGACACTCTCGGCCTCGGCGCAAGCCGTCGAAGGAACCATCGCCCGCGTGGACTTTTTGGCCGGGGAACTGGTGGTGGCCTCCGCCACCCAAAGTCCCTATACGGCGACTTGGACGCCCACCACCGCGGGCAACGTGTGTCTCCGCGCGTTGGCCGTCGACACGCTGGGTTCCGCCGCCGGAAGCGCTGCGGTTTGCCTGGACATCCAGTCGGGCGGTTCCAAGTACCGTCTGGTTCCCATAGGGACGCTGGAGTCCCGCACTTCGTTGGGTGCCGGCTTGAATGCTTCCGGAGACTTCGCCGGCCAGACGCGCGACAACGGCAACTACGTGGGATTCGTGTATCGGGGTGGCAACACGACGATTCTCCAATACCCGGGTGCTTCGACGACCCGTGCGGCGGCGGTCAACGACACGGGTCAAGTCGTCGTTCAGATCGACGACGTCCCGGCGATCTATAAGGACGGGACTTATACGAAGTTGAAGATGTTTCCGGCTCCCAGCCCACAAGGTATCGGGAGGGCCATCAATCAGGCCGGACAAGTGGTTGGGGAATCCCGCACCGATCCCGGGGAGACGCACGCCGTGCTCTTTTTTCAGAATACCGTCACTGATTTGGGATCGACCCTCGGATCGTTCAGCCAGGCCAACGCCATCAATGGAGCCGGCGTGGTTGTCGGATGGTCCCAAGCTGCAGCCGGCCAACCGGCGCTCGCTTTCGCACATGATCCAGTCAGCGGCGATTCCTCGTTCGGCTCGGCATTGGGGGGTGACTCGGCACAGGCGACGGGAATCAACGACGCCGGCGTGATCGTTGGGAACGCCGACGACGGCTCAGGCAACCACCATGCGTTCATTCGCAAGGCGGGCGTGATGACCGCCCTCGGCGTGCTCGGTGGCTTCAATAGCTTTGCCCGCGCGATCAACAATTCGAACCAAGTGGTGGGAGTCTCCGACGACTTCACCGGTGGCCCCAAGGCCTTCCTGGCCGAACCCGGGCAACCCATGGTGGACCTCAATAGACTGATCCCGCAGGGACTTCCCCTGGTGCTCACCGAGGCGGTCGCCATCAATGACCGCGGTGACATCCTCGCGAACGGGAAATTGCCGTCGAACTCGGACACCCGCGTTTACCTCCTGAAACCGGTCCCGCCTGCCGGCTCACCGAATCAGGCGCCTGAAGTTTCCCTGATGCTTCCGATACCGGGGACGGTCCGCGTCGAAGGCGACGACGTGGCCCTGCTCGCGTCGGCCGACGATTCCGACGGCGTGGTTTCGCGGGTCGAGTTCCGAGCGGGTGAACTCATGCTGGGATCCGTCAGTTCCCCGCCCTTCGCCCTGACTTGGTCGAACGGCGTCGCGGGGACGCATGACCTGACGGCGACGGCATTCGACAATCTCGGCGCCGCGCGGACCTCCGCGCCGGTGTCGATCCAGATCCACGCGATCAATCCGCTCGTGCCGAAGGTGGCAATCCTCGGAGCCGCGCCCGCGGCGCACAACGAGGACATCCGGCAGCGCCTTCGTGCGACGGAATTGTTTTCACGGGTCGATACCTTCCGCGTCGATGCCCCGAATCCGCCGCCCACCGCCGCGCAACTCGCGGCGTACGATTCGGTGCTGGTGTATTCCTACGGCAATTCCGCGATCCCCGCGGAGGTCGGGGACCTGTTGGCAGGATACGTCGATTCCGGACGGGGCTTGGTGGTCGCGTTGAGCGCGGCGAGCCCCTTCACAGCCCGGTTGTCGGGTCGGATCGCGACGGAGAAATACCTGCCGTGGACCGATCATGATGTGAGCTCCCCCGGTCATTACGTGATGGTGAAGGACCTGCCGGCCCACCCCATCCTCGCCGGCGTCACGGGATTCGATGGAGGAAAGGATTCCCTCCAGGCTGGCACCATAACCCTCGGGCCGGGCAGCAGGCGAGTCGCCTCGTGGCAAACCACCGGCTCGCCGTTGGTGGTGGCCCGGGATATAGGAGCGTCGCGGGTGGCGGGTTTGAATTTCTATCCGGTGTCCGATCTAACCCTTGTCAACGGCTGGAAGAATTCGTCGGACGGAGCGCGCCTGATCGGGAATGCATTGGCATGGGCGAAGGGTCCCTCGGGCCATTCGCTCGAATTGACCGTGTTGCCTCCCGCGAACTCCTTCTACATTCCCGACGAGGCCGTGCAGGCAACGATTACCGGGACCAACCTTCCCGATGGCGGCACCATCCGGCTCTTTGCCGACGGCGTGCCCGTGGGGACCCAGTCCGCGCTTCCCGCCGCCATAACGTGGGCCCACCCGAAGGTCGGCAATCACGTCCTGATGGCGGAGTATAAGAACGCGTCGGGGCTTTGGGTCGCATCGAAGGGCCTCCCCATCCGCGCCGATTCGCGCATCAACTTCGATCTGCTCACCCCGACCAACGGCACGGTGGCTTTCCTTTCGGATGCAATGCTCCTTCAGGTGACGGTCTCCGATCTCGATTCTCCCGTCGTCGGCGTTGACTACTTCATCGACGGAACCCAAAGGATCGGCGGCTCGACCCAGACGCCCTATTCCTTCAATTGGGCGCATCCTTATACCGGGAGTTACCCCGTCACCGCCGTGGTGACGGACACGTTTGGCGCGTCCCGCACCAGCGCGGTGCACCAAATCACCGTCATCAACCCCGCGGCGGCGCTCAACAGCGCGTGGAAGGCGACGGATGGCGATTGGTCGGTGCCTGGAAACTGGACGGCCGGAACACCCCGCACGCAGGACCACGCGGTGTTGGACACCGGCACGGCGCGTATTTCCGCCGACGCCAACGCGGTGGACTTGGTCGTGGGCCGGAGCACGATTGCCGCATTGGTCCAGACCAACGGTTCGCTGGCCATCAAGAACACCTTCATCCTCGGGGACGCCAAAACCGGAGTAGGAAGTTATAGGATCGAGGAGCCGGCCACGCTGTCGGTCGGCGAGTTCGTCGTGGGCCTTTTGGGTCGGGGCAACGTGCTGCAAGCCGGGGGATCCGTGAGTACGCCCCATCTCATCGTGTCCGGAAATCGTGGTCCCGGGAGCGTCTACGAACTCCAGGGCGGCAGTCTTGCCGCCACCAATGAGGTCGTTGCCGGGTTGGGATACGGCACCTTCCGTCAAACCGGGGGAATTCATATCGTATCGAATGAGCTTCGCGTCGGAAACTCCCTGGGAAGCGTCGGCATCTATGAATTGGTGGCCGGAACCCTCCAGGTGGCCTTCGAAAGCATCGGACGCAATGGGTCGGCCCCCCAGGATTCGCCGTGCACCTTCCTGCAATCGGGTGGATCGCACGAGGTGACGCGGGAATTGCGCGTGGGCAATGGCTATGGCGTGTTGAAAATCCGGGGCGGCCATATCCAGGCCGCCGAGTTGATCCAAAGCTCCGATGGAACGCTCGAGTTGACCGCCAACCCGACGACGAATCGGTTCCGGGTCCAGGGCACCGCCCGATTCGCGGGCCAGCTCGACGTCCGCGTGGAACCGGGCCAGGAGTTCGGTGGTGGGGACGAGATCACCTTGATGGAATATGGGAGCCACGAGGGAACCTTTGCGCGGACCAATTTCCCGCCCGCACCGCAGGGCGTCGTGTGTGGATTGGGCTACGAGACGAACCGGTTGGTGCTCCGCGCCCTGCCGCCGCCGCAGGTGATCGTGATCGGCCAGGTGCTGGCCGATCCGGAGCCCGGACTCTTTCACCAAGTAGTGACCCTCTCCAACCACGGGACCGAGCCCCTCGAGGGTTCGCGCATCTTTTTCCCGGGGCTACCCGCGGGATGGGAGCTATACAACGCCGCGGGAGTGGAGAACGGCGCGCCCTATCTGGAAGTCGACGCGCTGATATTGCCCGGCCATTCCGTGGAATTCGACGTCCAGTTTTTGGTGCCCGGAAACGGGAACCCGCCACGGCAAAACTACGTGCTCCAATTGGGCAATGTCATGGGCGCGGGCGCACCGGAGAAACCCTTGCGAATCGGGGCCACCACCGCCGGCGCGGGAGGCGCGGGAGGCGCGGTGATCCTGCAATTCGATTCGGTCCGCAACCACGCCTACCGGGTGGAATACAGCGACGACTTGCAGCACTGGAATGCGGTGCCGCAGCCCGTCGTGGCCGCGGGAAGCCGCACCCAGTGGATCGACGACGGCCCGCCGAAGACCGACGCCTTCCCGGCAACCTCAGCGTTCCGTTACTATAGGATCATCGAAAGGCAGTGAGTCCTGGAGCGGTTTCGCTCGATCCCAGGAGGCCGGAGTCGGAGCCCCAACGGAGCGTCCCCATCAAAGCCGATCCAAGCACGATGGATTCATGAACGTAGACTTTTACGAAACAAAGCATTGATGGAACCGCCTCCGCGGCGGCCCGGAAGGCTCCCGCCAAACAGTCCAACTCCGGGAAACCGGATGCCGACAAGGCGGCAATGATGAAGCAAATGGAGGCCGCCGGCACGCCGGGGCCCGCGCACAAGGCGCTCGAGGCCTACGTGGGCAACTGGAAGGCCGAGGTGAAGGCATGGTGCGAGCCGGATGGCCCGCCGACCACCAGCCAGGGGACGGCGAAATCAGGCTGGATACTGAACGGGCATTTCCTCGAGGAGGAGTTCCGCGGCGAAATGATGGGCAAGCCGTTCGTCGGTTGCACCCTGATGGGCCATGACAACATCAAGCGGACGTTCAACACCGTTAGAGTGAGCGACATGCAAACCTCGATCATGACGAGCGAGGCCAAGGGCGAGAACGACAACAAGGTCATCACGCTGGCCGGCACGTCCAGTTGCCCGGCGACCGGACGGAAAGACATCCCGGTCAAAACGGTGTTCCGCGTGATCGGTCCTGACAAACGCGTCTTTGAAATGTTCAACGACGGCGTGAAGACACTGGAGATTACCTATACCAGGAAGTGAACGGCTTCCGATAGGGCGGGCACGGCGACCGGATCGATTGCCGTGCCCGCCGGGTGGAACGCGGGACAAGCAACGGATGATTGCCCACCTTGGGCGTCCGCGTTGGACGACTTATACGCCGCCCGGGCACGGCAAGGTTTCGGAATGCCGTGCACTTTGCATCATTCTGCAAAATATCCTTGTTCCCCACCGAGCCCCTGTCCGTCCGCACGACATCCGGTTTACCGGATAACCGACGCTTATATTGTTTAACGAATATATCCATGTTATTTGCTTTAGCTGATATGAGCGATTTCGTTGCCCGGACTCCCCGCCAGATGGGGGCGATCCTTCGCGGCTTCCGGCGCGAGCGCCGGCTCACGCAGAAAGGGGTCGGCACCCGCAGCGGCCTGCCCCAGGCGGCCATCTCGCAGATCGAGTCGGACCCCGCGACGACGGGCTTGTCGCGGATCTACAGGATCCTTTCGGCGCTGGACCTCGAGATCGTCGTCCGGACCCGACGCTCCGGCGACCGGAAGACCGAATGGTGAACCATGCCCCGCCCCCGCCAATCCCGAGCCCTTTCCGTGTGGATGAACGGCGAACGCGTCGGACTTTGGGAAACGCCCGCCCGCGGCGGCCATGTTTTTGTCTATGCCGACAGTTGGCTGGGCTCGCCGCATGCGAGACCCATCTCGCTGTCGCTGCCGTTGCGACCGTCCAACGAGCCGTTCCGCGACGGCGTCGGGTCGTTCTTCGACAACCTGCTTCCGGACAACCGCGCCATCCGGGAACGAATCCAGCGCCGGTTCCGGACTCCCGGCACCGACGCCTTCGACCTGCTCCGGGCGGTCGGGCGCGACTGCGTCGGGGCTTTGCAACTTCTCCCGGAGGACGCGGCTCCCGGAAAGGTGTCTGCCATCACCGGCGAACGCCTGAGCCCGGCGCGAGTCGCCGCGTTGCTCTCCCGTTCATTGGCGGACCGAAGCCCTTCCGACGCTGCCGGCGACGATCACTTCCGCATTATAGTCTGGCCGGAGCCCAGGAGAAAACCGCCCTGCTCTGGCACGACGGAGCGTGGCATCGCACGACCGGGACCACGCCGACAACGCACATCTTCAAGCTCCCGATCGGAACCGGACCGCAAGGCATAGACTTGTCCACGTCGGTCGAGAACGAGTGGCTCTGCGGAACAATCCTGAAGGCGTACGGCGTGCCGACCGCCGATACGAGGATCCGGCAATTCGGCGACTTCAAGGTCCTCGTCGCAGAGCGCTTTGACCGTCGATTGTCGTCGGACAAAACCCGGTGGCTGCGGCTCCCGCAAGAAGACCTCTGCCAAGCCACGGCAACGCCACCCGGCCTCAAGTACGAGGCCGATGGCGGGCCGGGAATTCTGAAGGTCATGGAGCTATTGCGCGGATCCGCCCGCGCCGAAGAAGACCGGAGGGATTTCCTGCGCACCCAGGTGATCTTCTGGCTGCTGGCCGCCATCGACGGGCACGCCAAGAACTTCAGCGTCCATCTCCTGCCCGGCGGAGCCTATGAACTCACCCCGCGCTACGACGTGCTGTCGGCGCATCCGGTGTTGGCTCACGGCCGCGGAAAGCTCTCCGCCCCAAAAGCGACGCTGGCAATGGCCGCCCTTGGCAAGAACCGCCACTACCGCCTCGCCGAGATCGAATGCCGCCACTGGATGGAAACCGCCCAGCGCTGCGGCTTGGCCGGCATGCGCCAAATCATCTCCGATCTCATCGACCAGACGCCCCGTGTTTTGGACGGAGTCCTCGCCAAGATCCCGAAGACCTTCCCGGAACCCATCGCCGAAACCATTCTAACGGGCCTGCAGCGCCAATCCGAGCGCCTGGGTCGTGGCCTTTCCACTGACTAAGCAACCCAGAGCCGAACCCAACGACACTCGACAAACACCTGGCCCCGTCTCCACCTGCCAACGGTGTCCGGGGAATCTAAAGATAAGCTATCATCGAGGCCCGTAGATTTCGCAGGACCTCGATCCAACGCATCCCGGCCAGGATTCCGTTTCGAATCGACCTTATATACTGCGCGGTCAATTGCACCGCCAC
>JANYDN010000265.1 GCA_025363585.1 Verrucomicrobiota bacterium
ATCGCCCTGCTGACGTTGAAAGGCCGCAACGAGGACAAGGTCAAGCTCAGCGCGGAGCACGTCCGGAAGGAACTCCGCGTCCGTCTGGCGGCGTGGAAGGATCTCGTCATCGCCGGCCCCGCTCCCGCCCCGTTACTCCGCGCGGAAACCTATTTCCGTTATCAGATCATGCTTCGCACCCGGAGCATGGGGCGCATGGGCGCCGCCCTGACGCTGATGCAGTCCGAAGTATCGCTTCCCGACGACGTCCAACTCGCGATCGACATCGATCCCGTGAGCCTGATGTAGGCGCGTGGGGACCGCGTCCGCCAAAGGCACGCCCGCCGCTCTGCGAACGACGGCTACGGTTGCCCTCCTTCGACGCCGTCGATGGCCGCGTAGCCGTCCCGGTACATCGGCACGACCGCGGTGTCGGAGAACGTCGCGACAATCCTGGCCCTGGCGCGATGCCCTGCGGCGTGTCGTTCGTCGGGACAACGGATCCAACGACCCACCGTGTCCGCCAACGGGCCGCTCGCTTCCATGTCCACGGTGGTCCCGCCGTCGCCAACGATCCATTGCGTGACGGGAAACCCGTGGGCCACGACGGGCAGGCCGCTGGACATGGCCTCGAGCAACACGATGCCGAAAGGCTCGCGAAGCGCCGCGTGGGCGAACAGATCGGCGCAACGATAGACCGCGGGCATCTCCTGGCGGCGCAAGCCGGTGTGAAGGGTCACGCCGTCGTCGAGTTGTCCGCGCGCGAGGGATTCAATGGCGTTGCGTTCTGACGTCGTCGCGTTGCCCACGAGCAACAAATGCGGCCGATCCTTCGCCGGAAGCCGCGCGAGTTCGCGGATCACGTGGTCCAGGCGCTTCGAACTGCAGGTCCCGAAATCCCCCGCTGCAAGAACGACGGCTTTCCCGTCCGGAACCCCGGGAAGAAGTCGCCTTCGGTCCTCCACCCGCGCGGATGCCGGCCGAAATTGCCCGGTGTCGACGAAATGCGGGATGATCCGCCATCCCTTCGTGTCGCGTCCCGCCGACTTCGCGGACTCCAGATAGTACGGCGCGAGCACCTGCACGTGGTCGAACCGCCAGTTCCAGTCGGGACCCAGCATGAGCCCATCCATATAGAAAACTTTCGGCGCGGCCGATCCTCGAAACGCCTCGCGAACCCACCACGCGACCTGCGGATCGGTGACGTGCACGATGTCGGTCGGGTCGCGGCGAAGCCGTCGGATCAAGGACCGCGCGAAGGTTCGTTGCTCGACGAGATACCGGCGCCTCGCGTCGAGGGCGCGCAGCCAGATCGAGTTGCGTCCAATGGACCAGAGCGGTGTTTGCGGTGCCGTCGAATCGACGCGGGCGGAACCATGCAACCTCACCTGCGTGCCACGCGCGTGCAGGGCCGCCGCGAGATCCATCGCCCAGGTCTCGGAACCCCGGCGGATCCGTCCGAGGCCCGAGACGGCAATGGCGATGTTCGGCGGCATGGGACTTTGGATGCGGTGGCGTCGGACGCGTCGCGCGCTAGCCGGACGAGCGTCCCATCCGGGAGGACGCCCACAGGCGGCCGAGTTCCAGCATCAGGTAAACCTGCTCGCCCATGTCCAGGCGTCCACGGACCGTGGCGGAGACCGCGTGTCGGAGCCATCCGATCCAGCCCTGGGGCGGGCGCGGCACATGGAAGACGCGTACGGAAACGATGCCCGCTTTCAGCGCGCGACGCAGCAATCCGGCGCGGGTGACGTCCCGCGGGTTCACCCAATGGTGAACCAACGCGCCGGCAACGTACCCGATGGGCGCGCCGGTCCGTTGAAGCCGCAGGAACCATTCGGTCTCCTCGGCCAATCCGAGACGCTTCCCGTTCATGCCGAGAGCCAGGTCGAAGCCGCCGAGATCCCGGAACGCGTCGGCGCGCATGAACATGTTCGCGCCGAATGGCAGGTGTCCCGCGGGGAAGACCTCGGTCGTGTCCGGAAACTTCAGGCTGGCCCGGTTGACTTCGAATTCCGGCCGCCAATACGACGGACGTTGCAGGGCACCCCAATCGGGTTCGATCGGCCCGCCGCCGCCAAGAATGTCCGGATGCCCGAGGAAATATTCCCGGTAGCACTTCACCCAACCCGCTTCCGGAATCGCGTCGTCGTCCAGATACACCAGGAACCGCCCGCGCGCCGCGGATGCGCCCACGTTGCGCGCATGCGAGAGGCCGGGGACGGGCTCCTCGACGATGCGGAGGCGTCCACCCAGTAGCGGCGCCAGCATTCCCGCGCGGGCGACGGTGTCGTCCGCGCACGCGTTCGCGACCACCACGATCTCCCAATCCCGGGACGCGTCGTCGTCGCGCGCGATCGAACGCAGGCACCGTTCCAGATGGTCGGCCCGGTCATGGGTGCAAATGACCACCGAGATCAACATCCGCGGGCCTCCGCGTGCGCGCGGGAATGCGGGCGCCGGATTCGGGCGCGCCCATTCGGGCAGCCGTCCGTCGCGGTACCGTGGGTCGTTCGTCGGGAGGAGTTCATCGGTTCGAGGCTTGATCCGATCCGGGAAGTCGGGTGGAAGCCTCCGCAGGACGAAGGCTATTCAGCGACCGAATCGACGGCAAGCAGCCCTTGCCCTCCATGGAGGGCCGCGGAATCGCCCGCGGGAAATTGGGTTTGCTACGCCCGGAACCGGCCACCAGTCTGCGCCGGAAATCGTGAACGATCATTCGTCGCCGACGGGGAGAAAGGGAACGGTGGCCGTCGTCATACCCGCCTACAATCACGCGCGGTATGTTGCGGAAGCGGTGGCCAGCGCCGCCGACCAAGGCGAATGCGTCACGGAGATCGTGGTGGTCGACGATGGGTCGAAGGACGACACGGCCGCGGTCGTGGAATCGATCGTCGAACCGCGGCTGCGCTTGATCCGGCAGCCCAACCGGGGCCCGTCGCCCGCGCGGAACAACGGTTGGCGGAGCACCCGGGCGGAGTGGCTGTTTTTCCTGGATGCGGACGACACGCTGGCCCCGGGTGCCTTGGACGATTTGCTCTCCGCGGTCGCGGCGGACGGGACGCTCCGGATCCCTTACGGATACCAGAATGTCTACTCGAAAGACTTCTCGGGCGAACCACGCTTCAGTGCCCATCTCTCCCGACGGACCGGAAGCATCCTCGGCGAGGTTGCCGCCGGGTATCCGGGCACCATCTGGGTTTCCGTGGTGCCCCGGAAATGGGTCGCGGAGATCGGTGGGTTCAACGAGGGCGATGGCATCTGGCGGGGCGAGGACTTCGACTACGCGCTGCAACTTGCCCTTCGCTATCCCTTCCGCTGGGTGGACCGGCCGGTCGTGCGCACGCGGATGCATGAGTCCAACCGACACCGCGATTTTGGTCCCGAGGCGAGTCTGGATTACATCCGTTCGATCCGCCGGGCGTTTCGTGGGCGAGGGTCCCCGCGCGAGCTTTGGATGCGGCAACGCGGGTTGGCCTATTACTATCTGGAGTACGCCTGCGCGTTGCGGGAGGCGGGGAACGCCGCGGCTTCGCGACGCGCCTTCCGCGACGCGTGGCTGGCGTTTCCATTCCGTTTGGGAAACCTCCGTGCGTGGCTGACCGGCAAGTGATGCCAATTGCGTCGATCACGACGGCGAAAACCGGGAAAAATCCAAAGCAGATGCTGTTGAAAATCCTCTGCTCCCTGACGCTTCGTCGCCCGTCGCTGGGCATCGGACTCTTCTGGGGAGCGCTCCGGGATCGCCTCGGATTTCACCGGGACGGAGACGAAGTCCATTTGCTCGATGTCGTCCGCCATGTCGCCCGTTCGGGCGGAAGCGTCATGTTCGATTCCGCGGATCACCTGCTGCTTTCGTTTCCCGTGGGACATTCGCCGGCGCGATGTCGTCTTCGTTTGGGTGATTCGGACGTCCGGGTATTCCGCGAAGTCATCGTGCACGAGGCATACCGCGACTCGGTGGGCGGTCTCGAGCGGGTCGGGAAGGCGCCCTGGGTCATCGATGCCGGCGCGAACATCGGGATGGCGAGCCTCTACATTCGCGGTCGCTACCCGTCGGCGCGGATCGTCGCCCTCGAACCGGACGACGCAAACGTCGCGCAAATCCGTTGGCACTTGGAAAACAATGGCGCCACGAACGTGGCCGTCGTGCAGGCCGCGTTGTGGCCCGTCCGTACCCGGCTCCGATTCGCCGGCGCCGGGACTTCCGGCCCCTCGTGGGGACTCCGTGTCGAGGCGGGCGACGATGGACCGATCGACGCGGTGTCGCCGCTGGATTTGATGCGCGACCACGGGATCGATCGCGTCGCGTTGCTGAAACTGGACGTCGAGGGTTCGGAATTCCCGTTGTTGGCGCATCCCGACGCGGCCGTGTGGTTGGCGCGGGTCGACGCGATCATCGCGGAGGTCCATCCGGACCTTGGCGATCCCGGGGTGGTCGTCGGAGCGCTTCGCGCGGCGGGCTTCGTCGTTCGAGATCTGGGAGGAAACATCCTGATCGCCGAACGTCCTCCGAAATGAGCCGGCCCGGTTGCCGCGATTCCTACTTCGGCCCGAAACAGTAGATGCTGCCGTCGTCGCATCCGACGATCACGTGGTCGTCACCACGGCGGGCGAACTCTGGACCGGTTGGCCCAGTTCTCGTTGCCACAGTTCATGGCCGTCGGAGAGCGCGACCATGTAGAGGCGTCCGTCGTCCGAACCAAAAACCACCTTGTCGCCGGCGACGACGGGCGAGCTCTCGATCTTTCCGCGGGTGGGAAACACCCAGACGGCCTCGCCGGAATCGCGTTTGACGCAATGCAGGCGCTTGTCGCGTCCGCCGAAAAGCACGCGGTCGGCCGTGACGGCCGGGGAAGTCGCGTAGGGGAACGCGCGGTCGCGGTAACGCCACGCGACCTTGCCCGCGCGGAGGTCGATGCAGAGGAATTCGTTCTCGTAGTGTCCCACGTAGGCCTTGCCGTCGAGCAACGCCGCGGAGCCGATGATGTACGCGCCCGCCTCGATCTCCTTGGTCTGTTTGCCGTCGGCGAGCGAGACCACGTGGACCACCGCGTCGCATCCGCCGAACGCGGTCACGCCATCGGCGACGGCCGGCGAGCCGTTGATGTAATTGCCGGTCTCGAACACCCAGTTGGTTTTCCCCGTGAGCGCGTCGAGGCTGTAGAGCTTGAAGTCGTAGGAGCCGACGACGACCTGCTTTTTCCCGTCGGCCCCGGCGTACCAATTGGCGCTGCTCTTGGTCTTGTCGTCGAAGCCCTGGCGCCACAGTTCCCTCCCGGTGGACGCGTCGAGGCAATAGAAGTTGGTGTTGATGTCGCCGATGTAGACGCGGCCATCGAGCACCAGCGGCGAGGCCTCGATCGGCCCGGAGGCGCGGAAGGCCCACTCGCGCGTCCCGTCGCCGAGCCGCACGCAGAAAACATTCGAGTCGGCGGAACCGAAAAACACACGGCCGCCCACCACGGCGGGAGACGAGCCGACGGGACCGCCGGTTTTGAACGCCCACTTTTGTTCAAGGACCGTTGGAAGCCGCGAGGCCGACACGCCCGAGAGCGCCGGGTTGCCCCGGAACATCGGCCAATCGGCCGCCCGCGCCGCGAGGGACGCCAGACCCATGGAGAGCAGGAGAAACACCGGGGAGAACTGGGTACGGGCGGTCATGGGGGCGGTGGGGCGTCGTCAGTCCGCGAGCAGGAACTGGAAATCCTCGAGCGAAAGCTGGTTGGTGAAGTTCTCCTCGCCGAGGACCTCGTCCGCGAGCGCGCGCTTCTGGTGCTGCAGCGCGCGGATCTTTTCCTCGAGGCTGTTTTTGATGAGCAAGCGGTAGGCGATGACTTTCTGGGTCTGCCCGATGCGGTGGGTCCGGTCGATGGCTTGCGCCTCGACGGCGGGATTCCACCACGGATCGAAGAGCACGACGTAGCTGGCGGCGGTGAGATTCAGCCCGAATCCGCCGGCCTTGAGCGAGATGAGGAACACGGCGTTGCCTTCGGCGGCCTGGAACTCGCGGACCAACGTGCCGCGGTCCTCGGTCTCGCCCGCGAGGAAAAACAC
>JANYDN010000329.1 GCA_025363585.1 Verrucomicrobiota bacterium
CAGGAATTTTTCGCGCGCGTTCTTGCGGGAAACGCGTTCGCGGGCGCGGACCCGTCGCGCGGGAGATTCCGATCGTTCCTGTTGGGCGCGGTGAAGCATTTCCTCGCGGACACGCGCGACCGCGAGCGCGCGGCGAAACGCGGCGGCGGCGCGGCGCTGGCATCGATGTCGGGCGGCGGCGGCCTCGGCGACGGGACGCAGATCGCGGATTTGGCGGCGGACGTTCCCGACACTTACTTCGACAGGCAATGGGCGTACGCGGCGATGGAGCGCGCGTTCTCGGCGTTGGCCTCCGAGTTGGATTCGGCGGGGAAAGGCTCTCAATTCGCGGTGCTCAAGCCGTGGCTGGAAGGCGATCGCGACGCGGGGTCGCAGGCGGACGCGGCGCGCTCGCTCGGCATGGGCGAGGGCGCGGTGAAGGTGGCGATCCACCGGATGCGGAAACGATTCCGCGAACTGATCCGCGCCGAGATCGCGCACACCGTGCCGGTGGCGGCCGATGCCGAGGAAGAGTTGAGATATCTGGTCGAGGTGCTGGCAGCGCGGTGACTCGGTGGGCAGGCCGGCCGCGGTGGTCGCAGGCTTGTCGCCCGCGCAGGAAAGCACATTGAGACGCGCCGGGGACGGTGCTTTGGCGCAGGCGAGTGCACCCGCTGCACGCCACGCCGGGGCCGCCTGTAGGCCGCGTGCCCCACGCGGCGTTCCACCCCGGGCTTCGTCAGCATGGCCGCCTTTGCCGATACCGGAGACGCCGGGTCGGGGGACCCGGCCTTCAAGCGGGTAGTCGCTATCCAAGCAATCGAGATAAGCCGTCATCAACGTGAAACCCAGCAGCCGATGCCGGCGCCCATCTCGCGGGCCTCACGCGATGCCGTGCGGCGTGCGCTTGGAGGATTCCGGCGGCGCTCAGTTACCGTCGTTCAGCGGTTGCGTGCTGCGCAGGTAGGCGAAGAGGTCGCGGATTTGTTGGTCGCCCAGATTCGAGAGCAATCCCTCGGGCATCAACGAGCCCTGCGCGGGCTGTTGAGACGCCACCTCGGCCCGCGGCAGTGCCACGGTCTGGCCGTCCGGCGTCCGCAGCACCAGCACCTGCGGGTCCTTGTCGGCGACGAACCCCGTCAGCACGCGCCCGTCTTTCGTTTCCACGATCGTGGCCTCGTATCCCTCGCGGATTTCCGCGCTCGGATTGACGATGTTGAGCAGCAGGTTGGCGAGATCGTCGCGCTTGTAGACGGTGAGATCGGGCCCGACCTCGCCGCCTTTCGCGAAGAGCCGGTGGCAGACGGCGCAATTCTCGGCGAAGAGCTTTTTCCCGGCGTACGGCGTTCCCGTCGCGGCGTTGATCATCTCGGAAAGACGCGCGATCTCGCGTTCCATCTCCGCCGACGTGGCCTGTTTCACCGCGGGCCAGAGCTTCGTCGCGCGGGCGTCCAACGCCGGATCATGAAGCGCTCGGATGCGTCGCACGAGATCGCGCGGCACCGCGTCCGCGGGTGTCGTTCCGGATTCCACGGAGCCGAGCAGGGAACCCGCCCAGGCGGCGCGACTGGCGAGGAGCGACAGCGCGCCGGCGCGGACGTCGGGCGGATACGACGGAAGTTGCGCGAGGATATCGGAGGCGATCGCCGGCGCGTCGAAGGGTTGCAACGCGCCGATCGCCGCGCGGCGCAACGGGCTGTCCTTTGCGTCGCGCGCGACCGCGAGCAGGACGGGAACGGCTCCGGGTTGGCGGGATTCGCCGAGGATCTGCGCAAGTTGCAGTCGCAGCGAGGCGTCGGCCTTCGGGTCGGCGACGGTCGCAAGCGCGCGCTTCACGGCGTCGGGTTTGCCGCGTCGCGTCGCGATGAGCAGCGATTCGCCGCCGGACTTTTCCATCGCGGACAGAAGCTCCTCGGGAAGACCGACCAACGGCCGTCCTTTGTATGCTTCCTCGAAGCCTTGGGTAAGACGCGCGGTGAGATCGGGTGCGGGCGACATCGCGAAGAGGCGCGCGGCGGCGAGGAGATCGTCGCGCTTGCCGGTCGCCGCGAGACGGCGCATGAGACGCGGCAACAGGTGCGTGCGGACGATCGGCGCGCGCCACAGTTCGCGTTCGGAAAACAGAGCCAACACGGCGTCGCGGTCCGTCCCCATCTTTTCCTCGAGCGCCCACCAGATGAGGAGCGGTTGGCGGGGATCGCCGGCATCGCGGTCGCGATCCATCAGGGCGCGGAGGATCGGCAGCGATTGCGTCGCGGGAAGACGGCGGGCGGTGGACGCGAGTTGGGTGCGGACCTCGACTTCGGGTTCGGACGCGGCGAGATCGGCGAGGCGTTTGGCGAGCGCGGGTGACGTGGAGCGCGGGTCACCGATCAGGCGCACGGCCCACGCGCGCACCTGTGGGTTGCCGTGGCCGAGGGCTTCGGTTGCGAGTGTTTCATCGAATCGTCCGGCGGCATTGAGCGCCCAGAGGGTTTCGAGCGAGGCGCCGTCGGCGGGCAAAGCCGGCAACCCGGCGGCGACGTCCTCGCCGGCGACACGGCGATCGGCGAGGATCCGGACCGCTTGCTCGCGGTGCCAGCGGTTTGGATCGCGCAGGTACGTGGCCAAGAGCCGCGAGTCCAGCGCGGTGAGATTGGGATCGCGTTTGACGTCCGGATTTCCTTGGGATCGCGGCACGTCCACGTAGGTGGTTGCTCCTGCGTTCCCGATACCCACCCTGATCTTCGGGCCGAGCCGGTAAACCCGGCCGTTCGACGCGTCCATCTGGCCCTCGTGGTTCCGGTAGTGGTTCACCTGTTTGTCGTACCAATCGCAGACGTAAAGCGCGCCGTCGGGACCGAGCTTGATGTCGACGGGCCGAAACCAATGGTCGGTGCCGACGACCGGATGGCCGAGATCGCGCGTGCGGAAGGTCGATCCGTCGCGGGTGATCTCGCTCTCGACGATGCGGCCCTGGAGCGGTTCGACGCCGAAGAGATGGCCCTGGTGGCGTTCGCCGAGCGCGCCGCTGTCGTACACGAGGAAGTTGTGGGTGAAACGATCGACGTCGTTGTGCGGCATCTGCGGGAAGTAGCCGAACGCGTACGGATTCGAGAGCGGCCCGTGTTTGTCGAAGCCCTTCTGCAAGTACGCGCCCTGCATGTAATGGAAGCCGCGCGTGTTGCCCCCGTTGTGCCCGCTGAAAATGCGGCCGGCGGAATCAATCTCGAGGCCGAACGCATTGCCTCCGCCTTCGCTGAACACCTCGTAGATCCGCTTCTCCGGATGGTAACGCCAGATGTTTTGGCCCTGCGAAAACACGGGCTTCGGCGACAGCGGTTTTCCGTCGGCACCATGGACAAGGATGTTGCCGGTGACGGTCGAGCCCTGGCATCCGTAGAGCCAGCCGTCGGGTCCCCAACGCAGCGAGTTCGCGACCGAATGCGTGTCCTCGAGTCCGAAGCCGGAGAGCAACACCGACGGATCGCCGTCGGGAACGTCGTCGTGGTTTTTGTCCGGATAGAAGAGCAGGTACGGCGGGTTGAGGACGAACACGCCGCCGCGTCCGAAAGCGATGCTGGTGGCGATGTTGAGTCCGTCGACGAAGACCTTGTGTTTGTCGTAGGTGCCGTTGCCGGCGGTGTCCTCGTGGATGCTGATGCGGTCGAGTCCGCGGAAATGATTCGGGGGCGGCGGCGGGACCTTGTCGTAGACGGCGCGCCAGAAATTGTCGTGGCTCACCATCTTGATGCCGGCGGGATTGGGATATTGACGGTACTCGACGACCCAAAGGCGGCGGCGTTCGTCGAAGGCGACGAAGAGCGGTTGGGAAATGACGGGCTCGGCGAGGACCTGTTCCCACACGAGATCGTCGTCGACCTTGAACGTCCCGGCGGCGTCGGAGGGTGCGAGCGGCGCGGTGCGCGGGAGGAAGTTGGTGGGCTGGGCGAGGATCGCGGGCGCGCCGGCGACGGCCATCAGGAACGCGAGCGCCGCGAGGCAATCCGGAAGGGCGGGTCGAGCGCGCCGCGAGGGGGAATGCATGGCCCGAGTGTCGCGCGGCGGCTCACGCGCGGCCAGCGGGAAGGGAACGGACTTGAAGCGGCGTGGTGTAGGGCACGCCCTGCAAAACCGCCGCGGACATCCCGGCGATCAGGATCGGGATCTTCTCGCGGTCGAGGGATTCGAAAAGCCGTGCGAGCGGAGAAACCTCTGCATCCGGTCCCACCGTTCGTCCGGAGTGGACGCGAGGCTGACGGCGAACACGGCCCGTTCCGCGTCGCTTAGATCGGGCACGCGGCGCAGCTTTTCGAGCAGTTGGCGGACTTTTTTTTCTGCACCCATCGGGAACGTGGCTTCGATGGACATCGGCGTCGAGCCTCACTTCGCCTTGGCCACCGTCTGGGCGGGCGGGATGAAGTCGTCGAGCGACCAAAGGATTCCGTTCAACAGGAGCCGGCGGAAATCGGGGTCCTCGAAATCCGACGGCGCTCCGAGCGAGGTGTAGAACACGCGTCGGTTGGCGTGCGTGTTCACCCATGCGGTCGGCTCGGTCTCGGAGTTTCCATCCTCGGTCTTGCCGAGCAGCAGCGTCTGCGTGGTGGGCGCGAGATCGCGGGACTTGTAGAGGTGCGCGGCCGACCGGAAATCGCGGGCCACGCCGGTGAGGATCGGGTGCTCGAGCGCGGTGGGCGCCGCGTGGAGCACGGTGGCGCGTCCCGCGCCGTAATGGTTGTCGTAGTGGCCGCCGAGGATGGCGCGGTCGAAACCCGGCCACGAGCGTCCGGCGGGGTTGGCCTTGCCCATCAATTCAAAGGCGTGGCTCGCGGTGCGGATGCCCACGAGTGGCTTGCCGGCGTCGAGATGCGCGCGCAAGGCGGCGATCATTTCGGGAGGCGGCGTCCGGCGGCGGACGCTCAGGAGGACGAGGTCGGCGTCACGGATCGCCTCCCAGTTTTTGAACTCGTTGTCATCCACGTTCGGCGACGCGTCGACCGTGACGACGCGGTAGCCGCGCGGAATGAGTTCGGCGCGCGCGAACGCCGGCAGGGTTTCCCACGTGTGGTACTCGTTTTCGCCGATCACCATCGCGACGGTCTTCTTTTTGTCCGCCTTGAAACGGAACGCCTCGCCGCCGAGGAAATCGCTGCTGGCGATGCTGCCGCACCAGTATTTCTCGATGTGCTCGACGACGAGTTCGGTGCCGCGGAAATGCGAGACGAAAGGGCTCTTGCGATGATTGTACATCGAGTCCGTGAGATCGCGGACGAGGACGACGTTCTGTCCCTGCCGGACCATCTGGCGGATCGAGAATGGGCGGCCGAGCACGCACATGTTGATGTGCACGCCCATGACCACGACGTTGGTGATTCCGCGCTGGCGCATGAGGTGAAAAGCCTCGGCGGAATCGGTGATCGCGTCGCCGGGTTCGATCCCAAGGGCGGGGTGCTGTCGCGTCCACGCCTTGTAGCTCGGGCAATCCGGACAGCCGTCGCATCCGCCGTCGGAATCGTCGATCGGAAGCGGCGCCTCCTTGTCGGGCTTGAGCGAGCACCAGTTCTCGAGCGGGATCGCGGTCTCCACTTTGGGCGCGGACTGGGCGAGTTTTCTTCCCGGGTGATCCTTGTAGAAATCCATGGTGTCGCTCGGGCAATGGATGACCAGGCAACCGCGCGCGCGGGCGGCACGGAGCATCTCGTTCATGCGCGGCGCCATTTCGCCGACGCGCTCGGTGGCGTCGGGACAATGGTGTCGGTCCCACATGTCGCAGACGACGACGGCGGTGCGGGAGGGTTCCCAGCGGAGCGTGGAATCGACGGCCTGCCAGTCATTGGTGCCGGGACCGGTGCCGGTGCGTCGGCGGGCGTGGAGTTCGAGATCCGCGGCCCGCAGCGAAAACGTCGCTGCCAGAAGGGCAATGGCGAGGGCGATCCGGCGGCGGGGACTCATGCCCGGCAGGGTAGGAGCGGCGGGGCGGGGCTTGGAAGCATCCATTTGGAATCGGAGGGGTGGGGAAGAGGCCCAAGTGGTGGAACAACGAGAATTCTCGAAATACCTATTGCAGCGGCGGCCGACGTTGGTACTTTCTGCGCTCCGTTTCGCCGTCCACGGTGGAACACGAATTTTTTCCCGGCTGCGATGCCCACGATTAATCAATTGGTCCGCAAGGGCCGAAACAAGTTGGCCTACAAGAGCAAGGCGCCCGCGCTCGAGTCGAATCCGTTTCGACGCGGCGTCTGCCTGCAGGTGATGACGCGCACCCCGAAGAAGCCGAATTCCGCGATGCGGAAGGTGGCGAAGGTGCGATTGACCAACGGCAAGGAGGTCATTGCGTACATCCCCGACGAGGGTCACAACCTCCAGGAGCACTCGATCGTGCTCGTGCGTGGTGGCCGCGTTAAGGATCTTCCCGGCGTCCGTTACCACATCGTCCGCGGCACGTTGGATGCCGCCGGTGTGGAGAAGCGCCGCGTCAGCCGTTCCAAGTACGGCGTGAAACGCCCGAAAGCCGCCAAGGTCGCCGCGAAGTAAGCCAGCAAGCGATTCGCCGCCAACTGACTCCTCCACCGTTCCAACGTAACTTTTCCCAATCCCGCACCCGTTCTTTGTATGTCCCGTCGTCGTCGTGCCGTGCGGCGTCCCGTAGTCTCGGACGCCAAGTACAACAGCGCCCTTGTCGCGCGCCTCGTGAATACCGTCATGCAGGGCGGCAAGAAAAACACCGCGCAGCGCATCGTGTACGGTGCCCTTGAGACCATCGCCGAGAAGAATCCCGGCGTCAGCCCGCTGGAAGTCCTCCAGCGCGCGGTCGACAACGCGAAGCCCCGCATCGAGACCAAGGCCCGCCGCGTGGGCGGTGCCACCTACCAGGTTCCGATGGAGGTCACCGTGGACCGCCAGAACTCGCTCGCGATGCGCTGGATCGTCGGTTATGCCGACGACCGCAAGGGCGTCCCGATGAAAGAGGCGTTGGCCGTCGAGGTTCTCGAAGCCTTCCAGGGCCAGGGCAACGCGATCCGCAAGCGCGACGACGTCCACAAGATGGCGCAGGCCAACAAGGCGTTCGCACACTTCCGCTGGTAGCCGACGAACGCGACACCCGCCCCGATGCGACATCGGGGCGTTTTTCATCCCCAGAAACCGAGCCATCCGCCGAGGTCCCATGAGCGACGCCGCCATCAATACGGAACTGAATTCCCCCGCCCGGCAATATCCGCTGGAGCGCACCCGCAACATCGGGATTGCCGCGCACATCGATGCCGGCAAGACGACGACCACGGAGCGGATTCTTTTTTATACCGGCTTGATCCACAAGATCGGCGACGTCGATGACGGCAACACCGTCACCGACTGGATGGAGCAGGAGAAGGAACGCGGCATCACGATCACGTCGGCCGCCGTCACCTGCTTCTGGACCCAGAAGGCCGAGGCGGGCCTGTACAAGGCCAGCGAGTCACAGGCGCACCGCATCAACATCATCGACACCCCGGGCCACGTGGATTTCACGGCCGAGGTCGAGCGCTCGATGCGCGTGTTGGACGGGGCGGTCGCGGTGTTCTGCGGCGTTGCCGGCGTCCAGCCCCAGTCCGAGACGGTCTGGCGGCAGGCGACCAAGTACAAGGTCCCGCGCATCGCGTTCGTCAACAAGATGGACCGCACCGGCGCGAATTTCCTGAACGCGGTGAACGACATGCGGAAGAAACTGAACGCCTACGCGTTCCCGATCTTCCTGCCCATCGGCGCCGAGGACCGCTTTGCCGGCGTCATCGACATCGTCAACCAGAAGGCCATCGTCTGGGGTCCCGGCGACATCCAGAACGAAGGCCTGAAGTACGAGATCACCGACATCCCGGCGGACCAAAAAGAAGAGGCCGAGCAGGCTCTCCAGGAGTTGATCGAGGCCGTGTCCAACAAGGACGACGTCATCGCCGAAATGGTGCTCGAGGAGAAGGCCATCAGCCCGGTCCAGCTCAAGGCCGCGATCCGCCGCCTGACCTGCCTGATCGAGATGGTGCCGGTTCTTTGCGGGTCCGCTTTCAAGAAGAAGGGCGTGCAAGTGCTCGTCGACGCCGTCGTCGACTACCTGCCGTCGCCCCTCGACATCCCGCCGGCCGTGGGCCACGACCCGGTGAACGACGGCACGCTCGAGGTGAAGCCGAACGACAACAGCAAGTTTTGCTCGTTGGCGTTCAAGCTCTGGACCGATGCATACGCGGGCAAGCTGGTGTTCTTCCGGGTTTACTCGGGCGCCCTCAAGAAGGGGGACAACATCTACAACCCCCGCACCCGCCGTCGCGAGCGCGTCAGCCGCCTCATGGTCATCCAAGGCAGCGAGCGCAAGGACGTCGACACTGTTTACTCCGGCGACATCGCGGCGCTGGTCGGCCTGCGCAACATCACCACGGGCGACACGATTTGCGACGAGTCGTTCGACGTGATGCTCGAGCCGCCGACTTTCCCCGAGCCCGTCATCAGCATGGCGATCGAGCCGAAGACAAAGGCGGACCGCGACAAGATGTCGGAAGGTTTGCAGCGTCTGGCCGAGGAAGACCCGACGTTCCGCGTTTTCACGAACGAGGAAACGGGCCAGTTGATCATCGCGGGCATGGGCGAGCTCCATCTCGAGATCATCCGCGATCGGTTGAAGCGCGAGTTCAAGGTCGAGGCGGACGCCGGTGCGCCGCAAATCGCCTACCGCGAGACCATCACCAAGGCGGCGGACGGCGAGGGCAAGTTCATCCGCCAGTCCGGCGGACGCGGCCAATACGGCCATGCCTGTGTCCGGGTCGAGCCCAATGAAAAGGGCAAGGGCGTCGAGGTCACCAACGACATCGTCGGTGGCACGATTCCCCGCGAGTACATCCCCGCGGTCGAAAACGGCATCCGCGAGGCGATCCGGTCCGGCGTTTACGCCGGCTATCAGGTGATCGACATCAAGGTGAGCATCACCGACGGGTCGTTCCACGAGGTCGACTCGAACGAATTGGCATTCAAGATGGCCGGCATCTTCGCCTTGAAGGACGCCTTCAACAGCGCGGGTCCGATCATTCTCGAGCCGATCATGAAGGTCGAGGTGACGACGCCCGACGAGTACCAAGGCGACATCCTCGGCGACGTCAATCGTCGTCGCGGGGTGATCCAGGGCGTGGACGCGAAGCTGGGCCAGACGGCGGTGACGGCGCACGTGCCGCTGGCGGCGATGTTCGGCTATGCGACGGCGATTCGCTCGTTGTCGAAAGGCCGCGCGTCGTACAGCATGGAGCCGCTGAATTTCGAGCAAGTGCCCTCAAGCGTGCTCGCCGAAGTGCTGGATGCCGCGAAGAAAAAGCCCGCGGCGCGCAGCTGAGAAACTTTTCCGACAATTCGTTCAAACCTGTTCTTTGTATGTCTGGACAACGCATCCGAATCCGCCTCAAGGCCTACGACCACCGGGTGATTGACTCCTCGGCGAGTGAAATCGTCGAGACGGTCAAACGCTCGGGAGCCCGCGTGGCCGGCCCGATCCCACTGCCGACCAAGATCGAGCGCTTCACCGTCGGTCGATCGCCCCATGCCGACAAAAAGTCGCACGAGTCGTTCGAGCAGCGGACTCACAAGCGGTTGATCGACATCATCGATCCGACCGCCAAGACGGTGGACGAGCTGAAGAAGCTCAACCTCCCGGCGGGCGTCGACATCACCATCAAGATTTAAAGGGGAATCGCCATGCCACTCGGATTGCTGGGTAAAAAGTTGGGCCATACGCGCGTGTACGACGCGAATGGCGTGCTCACGCCGGTCACGGTCGTTCTGGTCGGCCCGAACCGGGTCATCCAGGTCAAGACCACCGAAAGCGACGGATACAATGCCGTCCAGCTCGGGTTCGACGACCAAAAGGAAAGCCGCCTGTCGAAGGCGGTCGTGGGCCATCTCAAGAAGCACAACTCGGCCGCGGTGAAGCGGATCAGGGAATTCCGCGACTTCTCCAAGGAGGTCAAGCCGGGCGAGACGATCGGCGCGGACCTGTTCGCCGTCGGCCAGTTCGTCGATTGCATCGGCGTCACCAAGGGCCGCGGCTTCGAGGGTGTCGTCGCCCGCTGGGCTTTCCGCGGCGGCGACGCGACCCACGGCGCGAAGGGCTGGCATCGCCGCTCGGGCGCCATCGGCCAACGCCTGTTCCCCGGCACCGTCATGCGCGGCATGAAAATGCCCGGTCACATGGGTGCCGTGCGGCGCACGTCGCAGAATCTCGAGATCGTCCAGGTCCGTCCCGCGGACAATGTTCTCCTGATCAAGGGCAATTTCCCCGGCAGCGAAGGGGATTATTGCGTCGTCCGCGAGGCCAAGAAACTGGCAATCAACTCGCGTCGCGTGCTCGCCATCCACGAGGCCCGCCGCAAGGCGAAGGAAATCGCGGCTGGCGCCGGCAAGACCGACAAAAAGGCCGCCGCGGCGGCCAAGAAGAAGTAAAGGAGACTAGGCGATGAAACTCGCGATCAAGAATTCCAAAGGCGCCCCGGCGGGCGAACTCGACGTCCAGTTCGAGGTCATTGAAAACGGCCGCGGTTCCCAGGCGGTCCACGACACCGTGGTGGCGTTCCAGGCCGGCCGCCGTCGCGGCACGGCTGCCACCAAGACCATGGGCGAGGTCAACGGCAGCGGCAAAAAGCCGTGGCGCCAAAAGGGCACGGGCCGTGCCCGTGCCGGCTCCTTCGCCAGCCCCCTGTGGCGCGGCGGCGGCGTCACCCACGGCCCCCAGCCGCGCGACTTCTCCAAGAAGGTCAACAAGAAGGTCGCCAGCCTCGCGCTCCGCAAGGCACTCAGCGAGCGCCTCAAGGCCGGCGACGTGATCGTCGTCGACAGCTTCGGGCTCGACGTGCCGAAGACGAAGTCGTTCCAGGCAATCCTCGACCAAGTCGGCGTCATCGGCACCTCGCTCGTCGTGGTGGCCGGCGAGGACCGCAACGTGGAATTGGCCGCGCGGAACCTGCCCCTCGTCGGGCTTGCCATCGCCACCACCGTCAACACCTACGAGCTGCTCCGCTACGACAAGCTCGTGTTCACCAAGGACGCTTTCGCCCAGGTCGAGGCCCGCCTCGCCCGCTGATAGCAGGAGTCACCCACATGAACGCTTTCGACATCATCAAGACCGTCCGCATCACCGAAAAGGGCACGCTGCAGACGGAGAAGTTCAACCAGTACACCGTGGTGGCCGACCGCCGCGCGAACGCCCCGGCCATCAAGAGGGCCGTGGAAACCCTCTTCGGCGTCAAGGTGGTCCGCGTCAACACGCAGAATTGCCAGGGCAAGGCCCGCCGCCAGAACACCAAGGCCGCCGGCCGCACCAGCGACTGGAAGAAGGCCATCGTCACCCTCAAGAAGGGCGACAAGATCGAGTTGCACTGACCGATCCGTCGGTCCGATCGATCCCGTCAACGGCGCGCGGCCAACCCGCGCGCCGTTTGCGTTTTTCGGGTGCTCCGCGGAGGCTTCCCGCATGTCCGGCCCCGATCCACGCTTTCCCGCGACCCCCGCGGCGCGCGACCGATGGATCATGGATCGCCGGACGGGAACTCCACGCGATCCGGGCCTCGAACCGTGGAAGGCCGGCGGTTGGCAACTGGAGTCCGAGCCCGACGCGTCGGGCATCGTTCGCGACGGACTCACGGTGTTTCTCACCAACCGCGAGTGTCCGTGGCGCTGCCTCATGTGCGACCTCTGGCGACACGCGCTTCCCGACTCCGTTCCCGTCGGCGCGATTCCCGCCCAGATCGACGCGGTTTTTCAGGAGGTCGGCAACGTCGCGGCGTTGGATTGGATCAAGCTCTACAACGCCGGGTCGTTCTTCGATCGCGCGGCGATCCCGATTGCCGACCACCCCGCCATCGCCGCGCGTTGCGCGCCGTTTGGTCGCGTCGTGGTGGAATGCCATCCGTCGTTGGTCGGTCCCCGGGTGACCGCGTTCCGCGACCTTCTGAATCCGGCCGCGCGGCTCGAGATCGGCCTCGGGCTGGAGACGATCCATCTGGAAACCATGGAACGTCTCAACAAGCGGGTGACTCCGGACGGATTCGCGCGCGCAGTGGGTTTCTTGAAGGACAACGGTTGCGATGTCCGCGCGTTCGTCCTGGTCCAACCCCCGTTCATGGACCCGCCCACGGCTTCCGAATGGACCCGGCGCACCGTCGAGTTCGCCTTCGGATGCGGCGTGGACGTCGTCGCGTTGATCCCGACCCGCCTGGGCAATGGCGCGCTCGAGGCACTGGCCGCCCACGGTGAGTTCGCCCCGCCGTCGATCGAAGCGCTCGAGACGGCCATGGTGGAGGCGCTCGCGCTCGCGCGGGGCCGCGGCCGCGTGTTCGCGGATCGGTGGGATCTCGGACGATTCGCGAAGGATCCCGACCGGCTCGCCGCCGCGAACGCGCGTCTCGAACGGATGAACCGGACCCAATCGACGGTCGCGGCGTGACGACGGCCCGGGAATCGTTTTCGCTCCGCGGGTCCCGAATGAATCCCCACCTCCAGCGCGGCATGCTCCTGTTCCAACAGGGCCGTCACGAACTTGCCGCGGACGAGACGAGGTTGTTCCTGTCGGAAAATCCCGACGACGGTCATGGCCACGCCCTGTTGGCGCAGTGCCACTCGGCGTTGGAACGACATCCCGAGGCGGAGGCGGAGGCAGCCGCCGCGATCCGTCTCGAGCCGGACTCGGCCTATTCCCACTACGCGATGGCACGGGTCCAGTGGTCGCGCAACGATCCGGCGCGCGCGCTCGCGGCGATCGGCGAATCGATCCGGCTGGAGCCGCGCGATCCCGATTATCTCGGCGTCCGGGCGGCGCTCCTGCTCGATCTCAAACGCACCCACGAGGCCTTGGAATGCGCGGGCGCGGCGTTGGCGGAAGACCCGACCCACGTCGTCGCGACGAACGTCCGTGCCTCCGCCTTGGTCCGTCTCGGCCGACGCGAGGAGGCTGGCGCGGCGTTGGACGCGACGCTGGCGCGCGAGCCGGAGAATTCGTGGACGCATGCGAACCGCGGTTGGGGACACCTCCACGGCGGCGACGCGAAATCCGCGTTGCCGCATTTCCAGGAAGCGTTGCGACTCGATCCCGGCAACGAGGCGGCCCGGCAGGGAATCGTCGAGGCCATCAAGGCGCGCAATCCGGTCTACTCGGTGATGCTGCGGTACGTCCTCTGGATGCACGGCCAGAGCGGCCGGATGCAATGGGCCATCATCGCGGGGGCCTACGTGGCGTACCGGTTGGTCGGCGTCATCGGCGAACGATATCCCGCGTGGTCGCCGGTCATCCTGCCGCTCCAGATCGCGTACGGATTGTTCGCGTGGTTTTCGTGGACCGCGGGGCCGCTCTCGAACCTTCTCCTGCGCCTCAACCGCTACGGCCGGCTCGCTCTTTCCCCGGAACAGGTGCGCGAGTCGAACTGGGTGGGGCTTTTCATCGCGCTGGCATTGGCGTTCCTCGCCGCGGGATTCCTCGTGCCACACGGCGGCCGGGGCGACGAGCGTCGACTGCTCTGCTTCCTCGCGGCCGGCGTGGGGGCGTTGCTCGTGATTCCCGTCAAGGCCCGGTTCAATTGCCAACCCGGATGGCCGCGGGTGGTCATGACCGTCTACGCCGCGGCTTTGGTCGCGATGGGCTACGGCGCCATCCTCGGGCTGGCGGTCGCCGATGGCGTGGGGGAGGGCGGCGCGCGGATCGGCGCGGCAGCCGTCTCGACCGCCCAGGGATTCCTCCTGGGACTCGTCCTTTCCCCATGGATGGGCAACGCCCTCGGCATGGTCCGCGTTCGTCGCTGATCAACCCGATGCGCGCCCGGCGCGCGCGATGATCGCGACGATCGCCCACCGCGCGTGTTCGGCGACGAGGGGTTCGGGATCGGCCGCGGCCCGTTCGAGCGCCGGCAGCGAGCGGAGGTCCCCGGTGTTGCCGAGCGCGACGCAGACGTTGCGCAGCAACCCGCGGCGTTTCGTCCGTGCCATCGGCGTGCCGGCGAACAGCCGCTTGAATCCCGCGTCGTCGAGCGACAGCCATTCCTCGAGATCGGGCGCCGCGAACCCGGTCCGCGCGTTGGCGAGCAGCAGCGTCGCGTCGCGCGCGAACCGATTCCACGGGCACGCCGCGAGGCAATCGTCGCAACCGAAAATGCGGTTGCCGACCAATGGCCGGAATTCCTCGGGGATCGGCCCTTTGTTCTCGATGGTCAGGTACGAGATGCAGCGGCGCGCATCGAGGACGAAGGGCGCGGGCAACGCGCCCGTGGGACACGCATCGAGGCAGCGCGTGCATTTTCCGCAGCGGTTGTGTTCGGGCGCGTCCGGCCGGAACGCCGCGGTCGTGAGGATCTCCGCGATCAGGAACCAATTGCCGAGCGTGCGCGAGACGAGGCCCGTGTGGCGTCCGACGAACCCCAGCCCCGCGCGTTGCGCGAGGTCGCGCTCGAGGACCGGCCCGGTGTCGACGTACCACAACGAGCGGGTTCCCGGGCCGCCGGCGGCGTCGATCCAGGCGGCCAGCGCGGCCAGCGGCGCCTTGAGGTCGTCGTGGTAATCGGCACGACGCGCGTAGCGTGCGACGACACCGCGGGGACGCGTTGCGTGGGGTGCGGGTGGGCCGGCGTCCGGTTCGTGGTACGAGACCGCGAGCGTGACTATGCTCCGCGCGCCCGGCAGGACGAGGCCCGGATCGGCGCGTTTCGCGGCGTTGCGCGCGAGCCATTCCATGTCGGCATGCCGGCCGTCAGCGAGCGCCTCGAACAACCTCGGCGCCGACGCGGGCGGCGAGGCGTCGGTGATCCGGCACGCGTCGAAGCCGAGTTCAAGCGCGCGCGCGCCGACGGCGTCGCCCGGCAGGTCCGCACCGGAACCGTCGCCGGCGTTCATGCGCGGGGCGCGCGCGCCGGCATCACGGGACCCCGCGCGCGGCGGAAACTGGTGGCGATCTGGCGCGCGGTGTCGAGCGGTGCCCGGAAATCCACGCCGACCAGAATGTCGGACTGGCGATACGCCGGCGTGCGTGCCACGAGCAGGGAACGGATGCGCGCCAGCGGATCGGGTTCCTGCAGCAACGGGCGGTGGCTCTGGTGCCTGACGCGTTCGTAGAGCGTTTCCGGACTGGCCCACAGGCACACGACGAGGCAGTGCCCGCGGAGCGATTCGGCGTTCGAGGGGTCGACCGGCATCCCGCCGCCGGTGGCGATGACGCGGTTCGCCGAGGACTCGAGTTCGCGGCAGAGATCCCGTTCGAGCGCGCGGAAAAAGGGTTCGCCGTCCTTCTCGAAAATGTCCGCCACGCGGCGGTTCTGGCGGAGCTCGATGACGCGGTCGGTGTCGATGAACTCGAAGGCCAGGATCTCCGCGAGCAGGTGTCCGACCGTGCTTTTGCCGGCGCCCATGAAGCCGACGAGGGCGATGTTGCGGTACTCGCGCGTGGGCGCCATGGATGGGTGGTAGCGTCGCGGGGTGGTCCGAGGGAAGCCCCGAAACTTCGGTCAGGTGGCCGGGATGACCCGTTGGGCGAGGAGCGCGGCGCCGAAACACGCGAGGTGGACGATCACCGCGGCGGGCTCGGGCGGACTTGCCGCGAGGTCGACCAGCGCGATGCCCGCGAGCAATCCCGAAACCGTGCGGCCGACGTTGCGTTGGCCCGCGCCGAAAGTGTGGCGCAGGCAAAGCACGGCCCACGTGACGACCAGGCCCGCGGCCAACAGGCCCCGGAGGCGGAAGTCGCGGTTGTTCACGATCAGGGTCAGGACCGCGGGGAGGGCCAACACCCCCATCGGCCAAAGGGCGAGGGGACCGCGGACGCTCTCGCGGCGGGCCACGTAGCTCAGCCCGATCACCCAGCACGCGAGCGCGATCGCGCTCCACGCGGCGAGGCCCGTGACGCCCTCGTCGCCCGCGGATGCCGCCACGAGGACGAGGAACAACCGGCACGACGCCATGATCACCGGCGAGAACGCGATGGCCTTGTGGACGGCGTCGTAGACGAGCACCGAGACCACCAGCAGCAGGGTGAGGAACGCCGTCGTGGTCCCGAGGAACACGAGCGACAACGCGCCGCCGGCGAGCAGCGCGATGCCGATCTGCCAGACGATGGATTCCTGGATCGCGCCGCTGGGTATCGGGCGTTCGCGGCGATGCTGCCGGTCGAACGCGGCGTCGAACGCGTCGTTCAGGTACATGCCGCCGACGTAGATGAGGCTCGAGCCGAAACACAGCAGGAGCAGGACCCACTCCGAGCCGCCGCCGCCGAGCAGCCAACCGCAAAGGCAGTTGGACCACACGGTCGGGAGATTGGACACGCGCCCAAGCACCAGGAGCGCGCGGGCCGCGGGAGGGACGGCATCGGACATCGGGTGCGGACCGTACCGAACCGGCAGGGCAAGTGCCCAGAGAGGAAATCGAATGTGGCGTGGGCGGGGACGCCCGCGCGACACCCGATCCGCCGCGTCACCGCGGCGGCCACATCGCAAAGCGTGGCAACGGTCGTGAGGCCGTGGACCGAGGCGATGGCTCCCGCGGATTGCTGGAATGGGAATGCCAATCTCAGGCGGGACGCCCGCGTCTACCGCAGGCGGGGACGCCTGCGCCACGCGGTGCGGACGCGCTTCGAGCATTCGACGGGCGGCGTTCGCATCGATAGCTTCGCCCGATGTCGTCGCGCCCCATTCCCGGCTTTCTTTTGTCGATGATCCTCGCGCGCGCGTTGTCGGCCGCGACGGACGACGGCTTCATCCGGACGCTCGCCGCGACGCGGAATTTCTCGTCCGGCCGCCCGGCCAAGGCGGCGTTCACTCCCGACGGCGGCACCGTCCTGTTCCTACGTTCCGGCCCCCGCGACGCCGTCCAGGAATTGTTCGCGCACGACCTGGCCACGGGCACGACGCGTTCGTTGCTGGACGGCGCCCGGCTGGCGGGCGCGGGTTCCGAACAGTTGTCGGCCGCGGAGAAGGCGCGCCGCGAGCGACAGCGCGTCGGTGCCTCCGGCGTCGTTGGATTCGAGGTCGCGCCCGACGGCCGGCATCTGTTGGTTCCTTTTTCCGGGAAGCTCCATTGGTTCGACCGCGTCGATTCCTCCCTCCGCGAGTTGGCGGTTCCCGGGCCGATCCTCGATCCCCGGTTGTCGCCGGACGGGAAATCCATCGCGTACGTGCGCGACCACGACGTGTGGACCTTCGACATCGCGCGCGGCCGCGCGACCGCGGTGACGCGTGGCGGCAACGAGACGGTGTCGCACGGCGAGGCGGAATTCGTGGCGCAGGAAGAGATGTACCGGCCGCAAGGATATTGGTGGTCGCCCGACGGACGACGCGTGGCATTCGAGGAATCGGACACGCGCGACGTCGAGGTGTGGCAGGTCGGCGACCCGATGAGTCCCGGGCGGCCCCCCGCGCCGCAGGCCTATCCGCGGCCGGGAAAAGCGAATGCCAAGGTCCGCCTCGGAATCGCCGGCGCCACGGGCGGGCGGGTGATTTGGGCCCGATGGGATGTTGCCAAGTATCCGTACCTCGCGCGCGTCGACTGGCACAAGGAGGGCGGATTGACCGCCTGCGTGCAGACGCGCGACCAGCGCGAATTGGTCCTGTTGCGGATCGATCCGGGGAACGGTTCGAGCGGGATCCTCCACGCCGAGCGTGACGACGCGTGGGTGAACATCGATCCGGCGATGCCACGGTGGCTTCGCGACGGCCGGCATTTTCTTTGGACCAGCGAACGATCGGGCGAATGGGAACTCGAGGTGCGCGATGCCACGGGCGGACCGGCCCGCGTGCTGGTGGGCCGGGGCCTCGGATGGCAAGGCCTGGCGCATCTCGACGAGGACGAGGGCACGCTTTGGTTCCATGCGAGCACGGACCCGACGCAGCAACACCTGTGGCGCGTTCCGCTCGCGGGCGGCGAATGCACGCGCGCGACCGAAGCCGAGGGGGTTCATGGCGCCGTCTTCGCGAAACACGGCGGGCGACGACTCGTGACTTCGTCCACGCCCGCGGGCCTTGCGGAGACCCGAGTTCTGGAACGCGACGGACGCGAGGTGGCGCGGTTGCCGTCGGTCGCGGAGGAACCCGGGTTCGTCCCGCGCGCCGAGTTCGCGACGGTCGGGGCGGCGCCGGGATACCACGCGAAGATCGTGCGACCGCGCGATTTCGTCGTGGGACGAAAGTATCCCGTGATCGTGGACGTCTACGGCGGGCCGCACGCGCAGGTGGTGCGGCGGACCCTGGCATCGTCGTTGGTGGACCAATGGCTGGCGGACCAGGGATTCGTGGTGGTGGCGGCGGACGGGCGGGGAACGCCGGGACGCGGCCGCGACTGGGAACGCGCGATCGCGGGACGCCTGGGGGAAGTGCCGCTGGAAGGACAGGCGGAGGCGATCGCGGCGTTGGCGGCGAGGTTCCCCGAAATGGACGCGACGCGGGTCGGCATCACGGGTTGGTCGTTCGGCGGTTACCTGTCGGTGTTCGCGGTGTTGAACCGGCCGGACGTGTTCCACGCGGCGGTGGCGGGCGCGCCGGTGATCGACTGGGAGGACTACGACACGCATTACACGGAACGGTATCTGGGGGTGCCGCCGGCCGCCGCGGACGCGTACCGACGGAACTCGTGCCTGACGCGCGCCGCGGAATTGAAGCGGCCCTTGCTTTTGGTCCACGGCACGCGCGACGACAACGTTTTCTTCCGCCACACGCTGCGCATGACCGACGCCCTGGTGCGCGCCGGGCGGCGCTTCGAGGTGCTGCCGTTGCCCGGCTTCACGCACATGGTCACCGACCCGGTCGTGGCCGGGGAACGCTGGCGACGCACCGTCGAATTCTTCCGCGCGAACCTGGGCCCGTAGAGGGGACGGCGAGGTTTTTTTACGGAAGGAAACAAAGGCAACGAAGACGAAATGTGGATGCCCTGCGGCTTGGCCCCGGTGCGGCTTCCCGCCTTCGCTCACCTCGTTGCCTTTTGTTCAATTGTTTGGGCCCGTCACCGCCGTCACGGGATGATGCGGGCCCGGAAGAATCGCGCCGTGCCGGGCGACGCGTCGATTTCGAGTTTGTAAGTACCCGTGAACGGCTCGATGCGCCGCGTCTCCGTCCAGACGAGCGGGTTGGTGGAGAACCGGGTGGGGACGACGCCGCGACGTGGAGCGGGCGCCCCCGCCCGCGCTCAGGCGCGTCAACCCAAGTCGGCCCGGCCTGTAGGCCGCCCCGGCATTGTCGAGCGCCTCTCCCTTCGGCAACGCTCCGGCATGCGACGTCGCGAATTCCTCCGGCACGGAAGCGTTGCCACCGGCCTCGTCATGGTCTCCGGCGGATGCACGCTGCCCTCGTTCGTCGGGACGCGCGGGATCGACGCCGACATCGCGGTCATCGGCGGTGGCGTGGGCGGTTGCGCCGCCGCGCTCGCCGCCTGCCGCGCCGGCCGTCGCGTCGTCCTTTCCGAGGAAACGGATTGGATCGGCGGACAGCTCACGTCGCAGGCCGTCCCGCCGGACGAGCATCCATGGATCGAGGACTTCGGCTGCACCCGTTCGTATCGACAGTTCCGCGAAGGGGTACGCGCGCGATACAAGGCCGACCCGAATCTCCTCGCGACGGCCCGGGCCGACGTCCGGCTTAACCCGGGGAACGGCTGGGTCTCGCGACTTTGCCACGAGCCGCGCGTCGCCCTCGCCGTGCTCGAGGAAATGCTCGCGCCTCATGTCGCGTCCGGACGACTCGTGATCCTCCGCAACGCCCGACCCGTTTCGGCCGACACCTCCGGCGACCGCATCGGTTCCGTCGCGCTCGAGGTCGGCGGGACGGGACGCGTCCCCGTGTCGGCCCGATGGTTTGTCGACGCCACCGAGCTGGGCGATCTCCTCGAATTGGCGCGCGTGGAACACGTCGTCGGCGCCGAGTCCCGCTCGGACACCGGCGAGGACCGGGCCCCGGAACACGCCGATCCGCTCGACCAACAGGCCGCGACGTGGTGCTTTGCGATGGACCATCGGCCGGGCGAGGACCATGTCGGCACGCGTCCGGAACGTTATTCGTACTGGCGGGATTTCGTGCCGTCGTTGACGCCGCCGTGGACCGGCAGGTTGCTGGCGTGGGAATGTTCCGATCCAGTCCGCCTCGGTCCGCGCCGGATTGGGTTTGATCCCGAGGGCCGCATCGCGGGCCCAAACCTCTGGACCTATCGGCGATTGGTGGATGCCAGTCTCTTCGCAAAGGGAAGCGGCCGCACCGACGTGTGCCTGGTGAACTGGCCGCAGAACGATGCGTTCGTCGGGCCCTTGATTGGGCCGGGCGTGACCGAAGCCGAACGCGCGCGCCGGGTATGGGACGCGCGTCAAGCGAGCCTGAGCCTGTTGTATTGGATGCAAACCGAGGCGCCGCGTCCGGACGGCGGCACGGGGTGGAAGGGATTGCGGTTGCGCGGGGACGTCACGGGCGGGCCCGACGGTCTGGCAAAGGCCGTGTACGTGCGCGAGTCACGTCGCCTGCGCGCGGAGTTCACCGTCGTCGAGCAAAACGTCGGCACCGACGCGCGCATGAAAGCGACCGGTGCCCGCCGGGAGGAAGTCACCGCGGAACCCTTTGCCGATTCCGTGGGCGTCGGCGCGTATCGCATCGACCTGCATCCATCCACTTCCGGACGCAACTACGTCGACGTGTCGTCGCTCCCGTTCCGCATCCCGCTGGGCGCGCTGTTGCCGCGGCGCGTGGAGAACCTGTTGGCGGGCGCGAAGAACATCGGGACCACCCACATCACGAACGGATGCTACCGGCTGCATCCGGTCGAGTGGAACATCGGCGAGGCCGCGGGCGCCGCGGCCGCGCACGCGCTCGGGCGGCGGACGACCGTGCGCGCGGTGCGGGCGAATCCCGCTGAGTTGGCCGGGTTCCAGCGACGCCTTCGCGGCGACGGCTTCGAACTGGAATGGCCGCGCGCCGTGCGGCCCTTGTGACGGCGCGCGGTGGCGTCCTTCAATTCGCCGTGCGCACGCGGTAATAGTATTCCCCGTGCACCACGCCGTCGGTGAAATCGAATCCAGCCGGCGAACCGTTGTAGTTCACCATCGACTGCCAGGACGGCGAGAGCAGCGACGCCGTGCCCTCGATGAGATAGTTGCGGCCCGCCGTGCCCGTCGCGTGCAATTTGTACTCGGAGTCGCCGATCTTGGTGATCGTAAGGATCGGCGCGGAGGATGCGCCCGTGGTCGCGAGCAGGATCCGTGTCTGGCTGAAATCACCGGAGACGAGCTGGGTTCCATCGGTCGAGCCGAGTTGCACTTTCCCAAAGATGAGGCTCGCGTGGTATTCGGTGCCGGGATCGAGGATTCCCGCGGGAACGGTGGTTGAGGTCGACTTGCCGTTGAGCGCGGTCGGAACACCGGGTTGGTCGGTTTGATACACGCCCGATCCGTCCGCAGACTCGATATCCAATTGAACGTAGTCCGCGGCCGATCCGCCGGGGAACGGCGCCCACTTCACGACCAGGGATTTCGCGGGATCCACGGCACCCAATGCGGCGGGCTCCAGGAAAACCGGGGCGGCGGGGAACGACTGCAAGGGCAACGCGAGGGAAAACACCTGCTTGCCGTTGTGCACGGTGTTGAGGGAAACGGTATAAGTCCCCGGCACAAACGTTCCCGCCATCCCGGCCGCGGTCGGGAAATTCAACTCGAGGTACGGCGCGTCCGGAGGTCGGGACGGCATCGACTGCGAGGTTCCGTTGGGAAACTTGAGGCTGCCGTCGATCAC
>JANYDN010000333.1 GCA_025363585.1 Verrucomicrobiota bacterium
CACTACGCGCTTCAAACACGGGACGCCATCGGCGCATGCTGCATCGCGATGCGACGCTTGCTCCGGCCGGCCGCCGCCGCGTTGGGCGCGGTGGGTTTGGTGCTCTGGTTTTTCGGCGGCCCCAACACGGGTCGCTCCGAATGGTATCGCGAGGTCCCGTCGGATCGGCCGGGAACGGTCGCGAACGAACGGCAATTCGTGTTCCGGCCCGGGCTCGATTTCCTTGGCTGCTCGCTGGCGGCCGCCGCGGTGCTCGCCGTGTTGGGACGCGCCCCCGCACGACGTGGCGGCGACTGATCCGGTGCCTTCCGTCCCCGTCCGGCGGGCCCGATGACGCCGCGCCAGCCCATCCCTCGAAAAATGCCGCGGCTTGCGTCGCCCCGGCCATTCCGTAAGCTTTGCATCCATGAGTCAGGGCTGCGTTCAGGTGGAATTGGATGGATTGCGGGTGACCGTCGACAAACTGGTCTACCGGCATATCGCCGCCGCGGAGAAGCCCCACTCGTTCGTCTACTTCATCACCATCCACAACGACAGCGATGTCGCGGTCACCATCCGTGGCCGCAAATGGGTGGTGGTCCACGACAACGGGACCACGCTGGTGGTCGAGGGCGACGGCGTGGTCGGGCAGACCCCGACCATCGCGCCGGGCGGTCGGTTCAGCTACAATTCGCAGCACCTCATCGACACGGGCGGCGCCATTGCCGAGGGCGCGTACCTGGGCTTGGATGAAAACGGGCGCCGCGTCGTGACGCGCATCCCGCGTTTCAAGATGAACGTCCCGAACGCCTGAGCCGGGAACGATGCAGTGGCGGTCGAGGAATTATCTCACGCCAAGGCAGACCAAGACCGGCCAAGGCGTTGGGAGGTTGGATTGGGATTCAAATATTGTATCCACCCTGCGGAGAAACGACCCGTCGGTCTTCCGCCTCTTCGAAACACGTTCCCCGGCCTTGGTCCGGCTTGGTCCCCCTTGGCGTGAAATAATTCCTCCGCCGCGACTGCGCTTCGTTCCACCGAGTCACCACGGTGGCCACGAGGGAGATCACTTCGCCGCCGACTCGCGCCGCTCTTTCCGTTGCAACTCGCGGATCACCCGCCATCCGATCCGCACGATGCCCCGTTTCTCCACGAGCGCCCGCAGGTCCGCGTCTTTCGTGAACGTCTCGAACTCCGCCGTGCGCACCGCCCAACTGTGCGTCACCGCCTTGAGTTCATCCGTTGGCTGTCCCGCGTGGATGTACAATTCCGTCACGCCCGGTTTGAGCGAACCCAGCTTCTTCATCCAGTAGCCCTTCACGTCGGCGGGCTCGTCCTTCAAATCCTCCCACACGAAATCGTCCGTCGTGAGAATTCCCTTCGCCGCGAACGCCGCGCGCATTTGTCCGCCGCCGTTTTTCGCGAGTGAATCCTGCGACGCCATCCGCACGGGCAAATCGAAGTCGACCGCGAGCTGGAGATACTTCTCCACGTACGCGGCGTTCATCTGCATCACGCCCATGTGGCTGTCGAGATGCGTGACGTCCATGCCGGCCGCGCGGGCCTTCTCGATCTGAGCCTTCGCCTCGACGTACGCCTCGCCCGGGTTCGCCGCCGCGTACACCTGCGGCGTCTCGTGCCAGAAATAGCCGTCGGGATCGATCAGGTGCGGCACCTCCGCGCGCGGCGCGACCGGTCCCCACCGATAGACCTGCCACTCGGACGTCTGGCAAAGGTGGATTCCGAAATCCGCCGCCGGATGTTCGCGCGCGTACTTGGCGATCTCCGGGAACCACGGGCACGGCACCATCACGGTCGACGTCGTCATCAACCCGTGTTCGAGCGCCTCGATCGTCGCCACGTTGGCCGTGTGGCACATCCCGGCGTCGTCGCCGTTCACGATGAGCAGCCGGGCGTCCGCCGGGTAACCCAGCCGTTCGGCGAGGGTCGGCGCCGCGTCGGCGGCCAGGTCGATCCCGCCGAGCAGGACGGCCGTCGCGAGAATTCGTCGGATCATTCCCCGTGGTTACCACGGATGCCCGGCCGGAGGAAACCGCCGCATTCCGGCGTGATTCCCGCCTGAATCCGCGTTTCCGAGGCTTTGGCCGGTGACAGCCCGGGAGTTTCCGGCGACCTCCACGAAGCCTTCGGCCGGAATGAACCGAAAAAACCCACTGACAACATGGCGCGGATGCCGTTGCATCGCGGCCGTTTTCGAACATGCCGAAGCGCACTGACATCCACTCGGTCCTCATCGTGGGGGCGGGCCCGATCATCATCGGCCAAGCCTGCGAGTTCGACTATTCGGGCACGCAGGCCTGCAAGGCCCTCCGCGAGGAGGGTTATCGCGTCGTCCTCGTGAACTCCAACCCGGCCACGATCATGACCGATCCGGAGTTCGCGGACCGCACCTACATCGAGCCGATCACGCCCGAGGCGGTGGAGAAGATCATCGTGCGCGAGAAGGCCGAGATGGAACGGCTCGGCGCGACGGGCAAGCTCGTGCTCCTGCCCACGCTCGGCGGCCAGACCGCGCTCAACACCGCGATGGCGCTGCACAAGAACGGCGCGCTGGAACGCCACGACGTGGAGATGATCGGCGCCAAGGCCGAGGCCATCCACAAGGGCGAGGACCGCGAGGCCTTCAAGCAGTTGATGCTCCAGATCGGCCTCGACGTCCCCATCAGCGGCACCTCGCACAACATGGACGAAGCCCGCGTGGTCGCCGAACGCATCGGCCGTTTCCCGCTCATCATCCGTCCCGCCTTCACGCTCGGCGGCACCGGCGGCGGCATCGCCTACAACCGCGACGAGTTCGAGGAACTCGCCAAGCGCGGCATGGACCTCTCCCCCGTCTCCGAGATCCTCGTCGAGGAATCGCTCCTCGGCTGGAAGGAATTCGAGATGGAGGTGATGCGCGACAAGGCCGACAACTGCGTCATCATCTGCTCGATCGAGAACTTCGACCCGATGGGCGTCCACACGGGCGACTCGATCACGGTCGCGCCGATCCAGACGCTCACCGACAAGGAATACCAGATCATGCGCGACGCCTCGTTCGCCGTGATCCGCGCCGTCGGCGTCGAGACCGGCGGTTCGAACATCCAGTTCTCCGTCGATCCCGCCACCGGACGCATGATCGTCATCGAGATGAATCCCCGCGTGAGCCGCAGTTCCGCGCTCGCCTCGAAGGCCACCGGGTTCCCCATCGCCAAGATCGCCGCGAAACTCGCCGTCGGTTACCTCCTTGACGAGATCCGCAACGACATCACGCGCGAGACGCCGGCCAGCTTCGAGCCGACCATCGACTACGTCGTCACCAAGGTCCCGCGTTTCGCCTTCGAGAAATTCCCGCAGGCGGACCCGACGCTCACGACGCAGATGAAGTCCGTCGGCGAGGCGATGGCCATCGGCCGCACGTTCAAGGAGAGCCTCCAGAAATGCCTCCGCTCGCTCGAGATCGGGCGCAGCGGCCTCGGCGGGGACGGCAAGCCCTGGCGCATCGGCAACGACGTGTACGGCGACCGCGACATCCTGCCGCGCGACGTCATCACCCGGAAACTCACCGTGCCCAACGCCGAGCGCGTGTTCTTCATCCGGCATGCGTACCGCGCCGGGATGACGCCGCTGGAAGTGCACAACCTCACGAAGATCGACCCGTGGTTCCTCGCGCAGATGAAGGAGATCGTCGATTTCGAGGAAGTGCTCGCGGCGTCGAAGAATTGATCCGCCCGGCGGACGTCGGGGTCCCCACCCATGCCCGACGTCACGCTCACCGAGGCATTTTTCCAGAAGGCCGCCGGCTGGGAAGCCGTCCAGCACGCGCGCCTGCTCCTCTCCGGCGGATACGTCCTCTCGTCCAACTGGACCCCGCCCGTTCTTCGCGGCGTCGTCCAGGCCGGCGAGACGTCCTATCGCGCCGGACTCGTCAT
>JANYDN010000350.1 GCA_025363585.1 Verrucomicrobiota bacterium
GCCAGTACTACGAGCGCGAGGGAAAGGACCTCGCCAAGGGAATGGACGACGTCCTCTCGGCGCTGCGGGACGCGGGTTACGACTACGCCGAGGGCTCGCTCGACGTGACGGTACCCGAAAACAACGCAAAGTTTGCCGAGCGCCTTCGCAAGCGCGGGCTCAAGCCGGTGAGCCTATACACGGGCGGGGCGACGCACGTCCTCGGGCGCGCGACGCAGACCTGCGAGCGCATCGCGGTCGCGGCCAAGGAAGCCGCGAAGGCGGGCTTCGGCATTTTCAATTTCAATCCCGACTCGATCGGCCGCCCGAAAACCGACCGCGAACTCGAGATCCAGGCCGATGCCCTGCGCGAGTTGGGCGACGAGCTGGCGGGCTTCGGCGTCAAGCTGGGCATCCACCACCACACGCCCGAAATGGCCGACGGCGCGCGGGAATTCCATTCGAACTTCCAGAAGAACCCGGGGACCAAGGTCGGATTCTGCTACGACGTCCATTGGGTTTACCGCGGCGGCATCGCGCCGGCCCAATGCCTCGCGAAATACGGCGATCGCATCGTGAGCTGGCACCTGCGCCAGAGCCGCGACCAGATCTGGTGGGAAGACATGGCCAGCGGCGACATCGATTACGCGGCCATCGCGGCGACAGCGAGGGAGCGGCAGTTGCCGCAGTTCCTGACGGTGGAACTCGCGCTCGAAGGCGGGACGAAGATCACGCGCGGCGCGGTGGAAAACCACGCGCGGAGCCGGCGCTTCGTGCGCGACGTGTTCGCCGTGTAGTGGAAACCGTGGGTGGCGGCGGCACTGCCGCCACCACCCACGCCGGGTACCGGCTTCCGGGCCAGGAGCCCAATCACGTCCGGGTCGTCAGTTTTTCCGCGCGCGGTCGAGGGCGTCGGAGAGCGCGCTCAATCCCCCGCCCTGGTCGAAGCCCGACGGCGGTTTCGCGCCGGCCTTCGGTCCCACCGGGCGCGGTCCACCCGGGGGACGCGGCGCGGCCGGAGCGGTGCGCGCGTCGCGGGGCGCGCCGAGGGTCGGGTTGGCGCGCATCGAGAGTGCGATGCGCTTCCGCTCGAGATCGACCTCCACCACGGTGACCATCACCTTCTGCTGCACCTTCACGACCTCGGCGGGATCCTTCACGAAACGATCGGCGATCTGGCTCACGTGCACGAGGCCGTCCTGATGGACGCCGACGTCGACGAACGCGCCGAACGCCGTGACGTTGGTCACGATCCCGGGAAGGCGCATGCCCGGGCGAAGATCCTCGGGTTTGCCCACGCCTTCCTGGAACGCGAACGCCTCGAACTTCTCGCGCGGGTCGCGTCCGGGACGCGCCAATTCCTCGAGGATGTCCTTCAACGTCGGGAGGCCGATGCCGTCGCCGACGTATTTCCCGGGCTGGATTCTCGCGCGCAACGAGGGGTCGCGGACGAGGTCGCCGACCCCGCAGCCGAGGTCGCGCGCCATGCGGTCGACGAGCGCGTAGCGCTCCGGGTGCACGGCGCTGCCGTCGAGGGGATGCGCGCCCTCGCGGACGCGGAGGAAGCCGGCGCATTGCTCGAAAACCTTTGGTCCGAGCCGCGGCACCTCGAGGAGATCGGCGCGCGAACGGAACGGTCCCTTGGAGTCGCGATGGGCGACGATGTTGGCGGCGAGGGTCGGCCCGATGCCGGCGACGTAACCCAGCAATTGACGGCTGGCGGTGTTCAGCTCGACGCCGACGCGGTTCACGCAGGAGGCGACGACGTCGTCGAGCCCATTCTGGAGGGCGAGGCCGTCGACGTCGTGCTGGTATTGGCCGACGCCGATGGATTTCGGGTCGAGCTTCACGAGTTCGGCGAGGGGATCCATGAGGCGCCGGCCGATGCTGACCGCCCCGCGGACGGTGAGGTCCTGGTCGGGGAATTCCTCCCGGGCGACCTCGCTGGCAGAGTAGATCGACGCGCCGCTTTCATTGACGAGGACGACGGGAATGGACGCGGGAAGCCCGAGGGCGCGGACGAACTGCTCGGTCTCGCGGCCGGCCGTGCCGTTCCCGACCGCGACGGCCTCCACGTCGAATTTGGCGACGAGCCCCTTGAGCGTCTCGGCGGCCTGATGGAGCGAGTCCGGCGAACCCGTGGTGGCATGGACGACCTCGTGATGGAGCAGCCGGCCCTGGCGGTCGAGGACCACGGTCTTGCACCCGGTACGGAAACCGGGATCGAGGGCGAGGACCGCCTTGCGGCCGAGGGCCGGCGCGAGGAGCAATTCGCGAAGATTCTCCGAGAAGACGCGGATCGCCTCGGTGTCGGCGCGAACCTTGGATTCCATCCGCATCTCGGCCTCGATGGAGAATCCGAGGAGGCGCTTGAAACCGTCCTGCACGGCGAGGCGGACCTGTTCACCGGCGGGTTTGCCCGGGGCCTTCACGAACAAGCCCTCGAGCAACACGAGCGCGGCGTCCTCGGCGGGCGTGACGCGCACCATGAGGATGCCCTCGGTCTCGCCGCGGCGGATGGCGAGGAGGCGATGGCTGGGGATGGTGGCGAGGGGTTCGCTCCAGTCGAAGTAGTCCTTGAACTTGGCGCCCTCGGTTTCCTTGTCGGAAAGGACCTTGGAACGAACGACGGCCTCTCCGCGGTACAGATTGCGAAGGCGCGCGCGCGCGTCGGGGTCCTCGCTGACGCGTTCGGCGAGGATGTCGCGGGCACCCGCCAGCGCCGCGGCGACGTCGGTCACGTTCTTCGCCGTGTCCACGAACGGCACGGCGCAGGCGAGCGGGTCGAGCGTCGCCTGTTCGGACCAGAGGTGGTCGGCGAGCGGTTGGAGTCCCGCTTCCTTGGCCATGGTGGCGCGGGTGCGACGCTTCGGACGATACGGCGCGTAGATGTCCTCGAGCGCGGAAAGCGTGGCGGCCGCCTCGACCGACTTGCGGAGGTCGTCGGAAAGCAGGTTGCGCTCGGCGAGCGACCTAAGGATGACGTCGCGACGCTGGGCGAGTTCCGCGAGCCGGACGAGACGGTCTCGAATGGCGATCAGGACGACCTCGTCGAGGCTGCCCGTGGCTTCCTTGCGATAGCGGGCGAT
>JANYDN010000340.1 GCA_025363585.1 Verrucomicrobiota bacterium
TTCGCGGGGAAGGTTTCCGGACGGTGTCGGACGCTGGATGGTTCCGGCCGTCGCCACGCCGGGTTCGTCCAACGCCTTCGCGTTCCACCGCGACGTCGTCATCAACGAGATCCACTACCACCCGCACACCGACACGGCGCAGGAGACCTGGGTGGAGCTCTTCAACCGCGGCACGACGGCCGCCGATCTCACCGGCTGGCGTTTCACCCGCGGCATCGATTACCCGTTTCCTACCGGCACGACGATCCCGCCGGGAGGATACCTAGTGGTGGCCCGCGACGTGGGGTTGACGCGCGGTTTGCATCCGGGAATCGCCGTGGTCGGTCCGTACACGAACAAGTTGTCGAAGTCGGGGGAACGGCTGGAGCTGTCGGACGCGACGGGAAATCCCGCCGACGAGGTCGCGTATCTCGGGGCCGGCCGTTGGCCGACGCGGGCGGACGGCGGAGGTTCGAGCCTGGAGTTGCGCAATCCCTGGGCGGACCATTCGGCTCCCGAGGCGTGGGCCGCCAGCCGGGAATCCGCGGCGTCGGGCTGGAGCAATTATACCTATAGGGCCGTGGCGTTGTCCTCGCCGGGGCCGACGCAATGGAAGGAATTCGTGGTCGGACTTCTCGACGCCGGCGAATGCCTCGTCGACGACCTGACGGTGGTCGAGTCGCCTTCGGGCACCCCGGTGCAGATGCTCCAGGACGGCACCTTCGAGAAGGGCACGGCGCCGTGGCGATTCCTCGGGACCCATCGACACAGCGAGATCATTCCCGATCCGGACAACGCCGCGAACCACGTGCTGCATCTGGTCGCCACTGGCCCGACCGAGCACATGCACAACCATGTCGAGACGACACTGGCCAACGGACGCGCGGTGGTGCCGGGCCGCGAGTACCAGGTGTCGTTCCGCGCGAAGTGGCTGGCGGGCGACAACCAATTCAACACGCGGTTGTATTTCAACAAGGTGGCGCGCACCACGCGGCTTGCCGTGCCTTCCCCCAACGGCACGCCGGGCGCGCCCAATTCCACGCATGAAGCCAACCTCGGGCCGACCTTCGCGAGCCTCGTGCATTCGCCCGAGGTGCCCAAGGCGGGAGAGTCCGTCGCCGTCTCGGTGTCGGTGTCGGATCCCGACGGCGTGGCCTCGGCCCGGGTCCATTGGTCCGCGGACGGCGGCGCATGGTCGGACGCGCCGCTTGCGGCCGGTGCGGACGGCGTCTACTCGGGCACGGTGCCGGGCAGGACGGCGGGGAGCGTCGTGCAGTATTATATAACCGCCATCGATAGCCTGGGCGCGGCCACGGCATTCCCGGCCGGCGGGGAGACATCGCGGAACCTATACCAAGTGGACGACCAACGCGCCATCCTGGCCCCGCTGCACAACCTCCGCATCGTCATGACCAAGGCCGACGGCGATTTCCTGCACGCGGACACGAACGTGATGAGCAACGAGTACCTCGGCGCGACGGTGGTATCCGACGAGGACGAGGTCTTCCAGGGCGTCGGCGTGCACCTCCAGGCCAGCGAGCGCGGCCGCAGCGATTCGGGACGGGTGGGCTTCACCCTTCGATTCCCTCCCGACCATCTTTTCCGCGGTATCCACGACGGGGTCTCGATCGATCGCTCGGGAGGTTATACCGGCGTCGGCGGCGACCAGGACGAGATCGTGCTCCGTCACGCGATGCAGCATGCGGGCGGGTTGCCGGGAATGTACGACGATCTCGTGCGTGTTTTGCCGGCGCACACCGGCCTGACGGGCCCGGGCCTGTTGATCATGGCCAAGTTCGGCAACCTGTATCTGGACAGCCAATTCGCCAACGGGTCGGCGGGCAGCGAGTTCAAGCTCGAGCTCGCCTATTTCCCGACCACCACCGCGAATGGAAACGCGCAGGGTTTGAAACTGCCCCAACCGGACGACGTGATCGGCGTGGATCTCGGCGATCTCGGCAACGACCCGGAGGTGTACCGTTGGTTCCATCTCCAGGAAAACAACCGCGCGCCCAGCGACTACGCGCCGATGATGAACCTCGCGAAGGTTTTTTCGAGATCCGGGGCGTCGCTGGACGCCGAGTCGCGCAAGGCGATGGACGTGGACATGTGGATGCGCGCGGTGGCGTTCCAGACGCTGTGGGGCCTGGTCGATTGCTACCCGTTCGACAACCCGCATAATTTCATCGTGTATTTCCGGCCCGAGGACGGCCGCGCGCTGCCGTTCCTATGGGACATGGATTTTGATTTCGGCGTGCCGGCCAATTCGTCGATCAACCGGGCCACCGGGAACATGGCCAAGCTCATGCAACTGCCCGGGAACCAGCGGCTCTTTCTCGGGCATCTCCGTGACCTGATGGCGACGACTTATAATACCGAGTACCTGACGCCGTGGATCAATCATTACGGAACCCTGGCCGGACAGAACTTCGGCGGCATCCGGTCGTACGTGGCCCAGCGGGTGACATCGGTGCGCTCGCAGTTGCCGGCCACCGTGCCGTTCGCGATCACGTCCAA
>JANYDN010000386.1 GCA_025363585.1 Verrucomicrobiota bacterium
TCGTGATCAGGAACAGGTAGCGCTTGTCCTGCGAGAAACCCATCACCGTGCGCGGGTTCGGATCGTGGATGATGCCGGGATAATTCACGTAGGACTTGCCGACGTTCACGCCGTGCAGGAGGACGGGGTACGAGCCGGACAAGGCAGTGCGGATGCCCGCGGTCGACGCGGAGACGACGTTGGTCGGCGTGAACGTGGGAACGTTCGCCGCGTCGAACGAGATCACCGACGGATGATCGGTGTTACGGGGCGAAACAACGACGCCCTTGGAGATCTGGAGACCGGCCACGTCCATCGGCGTGTTTTCCGGGGGGTAATAGGCGCTCGGATCGAAAAAGCCGCCGTTGACCGCCACCTGCACCTTGTGTGTGAACACGAAACGGCTGACCGTCATGCCGCCGGTCTCGTGGTCGTTGGCGGTCCACGACGAATAGCGCGGCGTGGTTTCGAGGACGACGTCGGAATCGGTGAGGTCGATGCGGAGCACGTGCCCGACGTGTTGGTTGGGAAACGAGGCGGAGGGCGTGTTGGTGCCGACGCGGTGGTCGATGCCCTTGAAGAGCGGGATCCACGGGCCGAGGACGGGCGCGGCGCAAAGTCGGGCGCATGCGAGCGCCGCGGTGCCGACGAGCAGGAACGTCGTTTTCATGGGATGCAAAGTCAGTTGCCGGAGTATCGGTAGGCGTAGCCCGCGATCGGGTCGCGCAGGTAGGCGGGCGTGTGGCCGTCGAAATAAATGGGGACCAAAGCGACATGGCCGTCGACGAAACCGACGACGCTCTCGGCATCGCGGTAGAACGGCGCGTTGCGGGGACCGGTGCGGCTGCGATGCCACGAGAGGGGGCCGTGCGCCGTCCATTCCATCGTCTGGAGCGTGCGCGCGGGTTGGCGGATCGCCGACACCTCCATGCCCGCGATGTTCGGCGCGCCGGTCAACTGGACGCCGTTGAACACGTAGCTGCCGTAGTCGAAGCGCTCCGAATCGTGGAACGGCCGCGGGTCGGTGTAGCCGCGGTCCTCGGGGCACGCGAAAAGCGCGTCGTTCGTGGACGAGTTCCCCTTCATGCCGGCGTAGCCCTTCACCTGTTCCTTGTACCACCACTGCAACTCGCCCGGCATCCCGGCCACCTCGCCCGGCAACGTCTGCCGGTGGTCCGTCGCGAAGTCGACGACGGCTTTGTTCACCTTGCGAAGATTGTCGAGACAACGCGCGAGTCGCGATGCCTTCGCCGCGCGGGCCATCGGCACCACCACGAATGCCGCGAGCAACGCGATGGCGGACGCCGCCACGAGAAGGTCGGGCAATGCGAATCCCCGGTATCCCGGCGCGGTTCTCATGGCTTGGCGCCGGCCGGCGCGCCGACCGTGTAGAGGGAGTCGAAGGTCTCGTTCGCCGTGGAACCCGACGCGGTTCCGGCGGCCTTGGAGAAGACGCCACCGTGAAGCAATCCGGATTCCGCGAGCAACGGCAGGTTCACGTAGTCGCCCATGTTCCCCGGGCAGAAAGCCACGACCTTCGTTTTGACGGGCCCGAGCGTCGCGCGTTGGTCCTCGCCGAGCAACGGCGGCCCGATCAACGAGACCACCACGTCGCCCGCCGCCCCGCGCCGCAGGAATTCAAAGGCATCGCCCGGCGGGATCTGCGGCGGACGGAGCGGATCGACCGCGTAGAGTTGCCGCTGGGAAACCGTGGCGCCCGCCTTGCGCAGGTCGCGTTCGAGGACGTCGAGGACCAACGCGTCCGCCGGTGCCCGGAATGCCTCGGGATCGCGCGCGACCAAAACGACGTGGCCACCGGCACCGAGGAGTCGCAACGTCTCCCGCGCGAGCGCGTGGCCGACCTCGCGGTCGACGGCGCCGGGACCCGCAGCGGGCCATTCCGCCGTCGCGAATGCCATCGCGGCGATGGAGCCGAGAAGGATCGGGACGGATACCAGGACCTTGGCGCGGACGGTCGGCATGGAGCTCAGAACACGCCGCGCGGCTTGGAGAGCACGACGTTGGTGAGTCCGCTGGCGAGGGCCGCCGAAATCTGTCCGCGAAGGGACTCCGTCTTCGTGTTCTTCACCGATCCGTCGGGCATCGCGAGATTGCCGTTCTTTTTGTGGAACCGGTCGTCCCACGCGGCGTCGATCGATGATCCCAGGAAAATGCTCCAGGACGGATCGAGGCCGCCGCCGCCCCCGGTGATGTTGCTGTCGCCGGCGACGATGGTCTGGGGCTTGGTGTCGTTGGCGGCGAGGCCGATGAAATAGCTGATGTTCGACATGCCATCGAGCCGCGTCCAATTGGTGCCGGGTTTTCGGGAGATGTCGGTCGGGCAAACGATGACCCGGAGCGAGGCGATCTCGTTCGAGCAGCGCTTGAAATGATCGGCCCAATCGGCGGAACCGAGCGTGCCTCCATTCGAGACCGAGAGGCTCCAGGGATAGTTGTCCTTGTTGTCGGTCGCCCAGACCTTCCACGCGATGCCGAGCTGGTGGAGATTGTTGATGCAGACGGTCTGCTTGGCCTTTGCCTTGGCCTTCGCCAACGCGGGCAGCAACAGGCCCGCGAGGATCGCGATGATGGCGATGACCACCAGCAATTCGATCAGCGTGAACGCGAGGGAGTTCTTGGAGTGACGCATTTCTAGGTCCTTGGCCGGCCGCGGCCCAACCGCGACAATTCTTGGGCGCGGAGGAACCCGACCAGTATGCCGGCGGACGAGCAGGGTGATAGCACGACTTGCGCCAATGTGCGCGTGTGAAACGCTCCGTTTAGGGCGTCAAACGGACGATCACGAGGCTCGCCGGGTCAAACCACGCATCGCCGCCGGATGCCCGGAGTTCGCAGGCCAAACCCGTCGGGGCGCGGGCCCCCAGTTCGAATTCCACCGAGACCTCGCCGGACGCGGTGGTTCCAATCCGTCCTTCCGAGCGATGGTCGGTTCCCAGAACGCGCAGCGCGGCGCCTTGGGTCTTTCCGAACGGCAATGGTTCGACGCCTTTGGTCCGCGCCTTCCCCGTGAATCGGTAGCGGCCCGCCGGCAGGATCACCGTGGCGCGCCACGAAGCCGCCGTGGTTTTTCCGGCCGCGACGTGCAGTTCGACCGCGCCCGACGCGCGGTTGGTCGCGAGGTCCATCGACCCGCCGTCGGGAGCGGCGAAGGGCGCCCAACCGTCGATCCGGGCCCGCCCGCCCGCCCATCGCGGCTCGGCCGGATCCGCCGCCGCCAGTTGGCGCGACAGATCGGCGATCCGCGCGTGGATCCGCTCCTTGAATTCGACCGTGCGCGCGCGTTGCCCGGGGCGCTCTTCCGGGCGGAGCGCAGCGAGGATCCGTTCATGGGTCGCGTCGACGAAAGCGTCGAGCGAACCCACGTCCCCGAGCACGGGGAACAGCGCCCGAAAACGTCGCTCGTACAACGCCCGGCCTTCGTCCGAACGCAGCATCGCCCGTGCGGCTTTGCCCGCGGCTTCGGGTCGCCACGGAATGGACGCGTTGTCGAAGATCTGGTCGAGCCCGTGCGGGAGGAAACGGAGTTTTCCCGTCACCGGGTCCACGCGGTACCGGTAGTTGTTGCGCGCCATGACATACCCGTCCCTATGGCCCGCGAAGACCTCGGCCACGGCGAAATCGGCGAACCGTTCCGCGTCGATCCTTCCCGAGACCGCGCGCCACGATTCTTCCGGATCGACCAATTCGAACGCGGCACCGATCGCGGCGTGGTCGGGTCGCGCGCCGTGCCCGTGGAGTGTGGAGCGGCCATCGATGTCCTCGGTGGGGAACGGCTCGAGGATTCCGCCGCGCGTCCCGAAGTGGCGCGCATGGTATTCGCCGCCGAAACCCTCGCGCATCACCGCGAGGCCGAGATCCCGTCCGTCGAGCGTGACCCGGGCATGGCCGGCGGCGGGCGCGTCGAGCCCGGCCCGACGGAACAATTCGTATCCAGTCACCTCGTGGAGCCGCGTCGGGTCCTCGCGCGAGTTGTTGAGATGCAACCGCGGGATTCCCGCCAGGATCCCACCGGGGTCCAAACGGTCGAACCGAAGGGTGAGAGAAGGATGGTCGTCGATGGGACGGAAACTTCCCACCGAGCCCTTCAAGTGCAGCGTGGTCCCGGAAATCGGGATGCCGTCGATGCTCACCGTCGCGGAGACGTCGGAACGCGGATCGCGCCGCAGTCGGTCGCGCGACGCCGGATCGAGACGGATGTCGAATCGTGGGATCGAGCCGGCCAATGCGTTGGTCGGGGAGTCCGCCGCGGCGACGCGAAGGAGGCCGGCGAGTAAAACCCCGGCGAACACCGCGAGTGACGCACGGTTCAAGGGACCTTCGTGGTGGGCTCGGGCTTGCGCTGGACCACGACGAGCGCGTTGGCGCCGGGACGTTCCTTGCCTTCGGACGGACTGTTCATCACTTGCCCGCAGACCCAGAGCGTCGCGGATCCGCCGCCGTCGAGATTCATGGCTTCGTCGCATCCCAGTTTGCGCATGTAGGTCGCCAACTCGGGAAACGACATCCCGGCCGAGATGTCCGCCTGCCTGCCGTCGACCTCGACGAGGAAGTATCGGTCGCGGTTCCAACCGATCGCGGTGCGCGGATGGCGCGCGGTGTTGTTGGCCCACGTCATGGCCTTAGAATCCTGGACCAAGGTGGGTCCGCCGCCGATCGCCATACGGACGCCCCGGAGGTCGGGGAAGGTCGCCGTTGAAATTTTCACGACGTCGCCGATCCCGACATGGGCGAGTTGCGGGATCAGGGTCGAGCCGACGGAAAGGACCAATTGCCCGTGGGCGATGGTCGCGTCGCCCGAAGAGCGGACTTCCCGGACCCGGGCCTGGATTTCCTCGCCCGGATGGAGGGGCAACCAGCTTTGGCCCGGGACTTCCTCCAACACGATTTCCTCGCCGCCGGACGTCCGGGTCGAGGTGCCGTTGGCCGTCGAGTAAAGGACCAGGGCGTCGTTTTCACGCGCCTCGTTCAAACCGAAGGGCGTCTTGCTGCCGTCGGGCCACTGGATCTCGAAACGGGAAGTGACGTTGGTGCTGCGCGGTTGGCCGGACGGATCGATCCAAAAGCACGCGTGGCCCTTGGGCGCGCTGAGCAATTCGCCGTCGCGGACCTGGATGTCACGGGGATCGCCCGGATACGAATGCTCTGTGTTGTAGAAATCACCGTTGACCGCCGCGATCGGAACCACGGTGCGCCCGCCCCCGAATGTCTTCATCTGTTCGGAAACGGTGGCGAGCCCGATGGCGTCGCCACTGGCGGAGGTGTTGGCGAACGAGAGGTCCGCCCGCGAGCGGTCGAATTCGAAGACGTGGATCGACCACGGGATCTCGTGGATCTCATCGTGGTGGTAGCGATAGCCGTGGGCGAGTCGTTCGGCCGGGGTGCCCGACGGGGCGACAACCGGAGAGGCGACTTCGGCCGACGCGATGCCGATGCCCGCGGAAAGGAGGGCGAGGAAGGCGGAGAATGGACGAGGCATCAACATGCGGATTGGAGCACTTCCCGCGCCGTCACAGCGGGGGTGCGTGCGGGGTTCGACCGCGTTGACCCCTCGATGTTCACGGGCTGGATCGACGAAGTAGGACAAGGGCGTTGGCGACCGGACGTTCGTGTCCGTCGCAGGGACTGTTCCGGATTTCGCCGCCGGCCCAGAGCATCGCGGAGCCGCCACCGTCGAGGTTGAGGGCCTCGTCGCAGCCCAGACGTGCCAGGTAGGAACCCAATTCCTCGAGCGTCATGCCCACCGACAAGCCCGGTTGCCGTCCGTCGACTTCCACGAAAAAATAATACTGTGCGTTCCAGCCGATCGCGGTGCGCGGATGCCGCTCGACCATCGAACTCGACTCGAAGCCACTGCCGGTGGGATCGATCCGCTGGACCTTGCCTTCGTGCACGAGCACCGGGCCGCCGCTGATGGCGGTGCGCGCGCCGTCGAGGGACGGTTTGGTCGCCGTGGAAATCGCGAGCGTCGTGCCGGGGGCGACCTGCGGCAACCGGGCGGCGATGGAGGGCGGGGCGGAGAGCACGATCGAACCCGCGCGGATCGGGGAATCGCCGCCGTCGCGCACCTCGCGCACCACGACGGGGATGTTCGTGCCGGCGGGAAGTAGTGGGCGGCCCGCGGCTTTCGGTTCCAAAATCCATTCGCGTCCGCCCGACGCGCGGGTCGAGCGGCCCGCCGCCGGCGTGTAAAGTTCGGCGGCGTTCGAGCGCCGTTCGCCGTTCAATTCCACCGGCGTCGTGGAACCATCGGGCCAAACCACCGCCAACTCCGGCTTCAGCACGCCCGCATGCGGTTGGCCCGCGCGGTCGATCCAGAATCCCGCGCCGCCAATGGGCGCGCTGAGCATCTCGCCGTCGCTCACCTGGATGCCGCGCGGATCGCCGGCGAACGCGCGATCGCGCTGGAAGAAATCGCCGTTCACCGCCGCGACCGGTGTTCCCAGAGCCGGATCGGTGGAACGCAGGATGTCGCTGAGCGTCGCGAGTCCCACGGCGTGGCCCCGGGCGTGTGCGGAATGAAGGAACAGATTGGTTTTGGAACGGTCGATCCGCACCACGTGGATGGACCACGGTACCCGCGTGATCTCGTCGTGCACGTAGTCGACGCCGGGTTGGAGGGCCGCGAACGGAAGCGGGGGTTTGCCGCAGGAGATCAGGCAACTCGCGAGCAGCGCGAAGGCGAGCAGTCGCCGTGTCGGGACAAGTCCAGGGGACATCGTGAAACGCATGGGGAATCCGGGCGGTTTAGCGTGCGGGCCGACGGGCGGCAAGCCAGTGGGCGGTGATTCGGTTGTCGAGCGAGGGTTGGAAAATTCGGTGTTCGGCCAGTCCTGCCGCCGTCATTTCGGCACGCAGCGCGGGGCCGCTCATGCCGATCTCGTGCGTGTTGGTCAGGCGCCCGACGCGGTAGCTCACGAACGTGTGGACCAGGTTCGGCTCGTTCGCCAGCACCAGCCATCCGCCCGGCTTGAGCGCGCGGGCCGCGGAATGGATCGACTTCCGCCAGTCGAACGCGTGGTGCAACGCCTCGAACACAAAGACGACGTCGAAAGGCCCGGCGTCGCCCACGCATTCGTCGACGGTTTCCATCGGCGCGACGCGGAACCGCAGCCTCGGCGGCAACCCCCGCGCGACCAGCGCCGCGACCCGCTTTTCCCCGATGGCGACGTCGTCCGGTGCGATCGTGGTGCCCGTGACGTCGTAGCCCTTGATCGCGAGGAACTCGGCCATCCAACCGCAGCCGCAACCGAGTTCGAGCAGGCGCGCGTCGGCCGGCACGCCGAGTTGCTCGAACACGCGCAGCAACCGCGCGAGGTCCGCCGCGTACTTTCCGAACCAATGCGCGTCCCAGAACGGCTTCACCACGTGGTCCGCGATCATCCGCTCGCGCGCCGCGCCCGGGATCGACGCGAAGTACTCGATCTCGCCTTGGTACGCCTTGCGTTGGTCCTCGAACGTCGGGGGGAATTTCCCGTCGGCGTGGTCGCGAAGGATCAGCCAGCCACCGGCCGCGAGCTTGCCCCATTTCGAGAGTGGCAGGTGGTAGTCCCGGAGATTGGCCTCCATCAACCGCCGGCCCGGCGCGGTCAAAGCGCTGCCCGCCAGCCAGCCGGCAAGGCGGCGGGACAGCGGTCGCGGCGTGTTCGCGGGGTCCATGCGTTGGAAAGACTACCGAAGCGGCCGATTAGTTTCATTCCCGGTTTTGCGCGCGGCCTCCGGTCCGGGCGGCGGCCAGCGCAGGAGCACGAATTCCTGGGCCGGTTGGCTCGCGAGAAGGCGCAGGAAAACCCCGCCCGCCACCGTCGCCCCGTTGCGCGCCGCCCATTCGTCGGGATTCGAATGGAACCGCGCCGCGAATTCGTCCCGGTTCGCCACGAGGCACGACATCCCCTCCGCGCGCGCCGCCCCGATGTCGTCGCCCGGCAACACATGGCGGACGCGCCGGGTCCCGTACGGTTTCCACAGCGCCGTCTCGGCGTCGTTGCCGGTGACAAACCCGATGGTTCCCGGAGGCTCCGGGATCCACGGCCGCAACGGCGCGTAGGGATCCGCCCGCCGCGCGTACACCTCGTAGACCGTCGACGCCCGCTCGAAGGCGCCGCCGCGGTCGGCGAGTTTTCCCAGCACGGTGCGCGCCGGCCACAGCGGCCGCGTCGGCAGAAGGATCACCAGGACGATCGCCAAACCCGACACGCCGATCGTCGCCGCCCGGAACCATCGCGTCCGCACCGCGCTCTCCGCGTGTCCCGCCAACAGCAGCGCCGGGAGCAGGAATCCATAGTACGGCGCGAGGATGCGACCCGCGGTCGTGATGCCGGACCTCGCGAAGTACGGCCCGAACGCAACGATCGGAAGCAACAAAACCGCGGCGTGCCACGGGCTCGCACGCAGTCGTCGCCAACCGCCCCGCCGCAGCCCGTGGACGAGTTGCGCCGCCAGCAACAGCGTCACCCCAAAGCCCAGCCCGGCGTGTTCCTCGCCCGGAATCTCACGGACGGCGTACGAATGCCGGCCGTTTTCGGCGAAGCCGTCGAGCGACTCCTTCCAGGATTCCGGCAGCAACGATTCGATGCCCGCG
>JANYDN010000029.1 GCA_025363585.1 Verrucomicrobiota bacterium
ACCCTGCGGTCGCGGCAGGGGGATTCTCTCACGCCAAGGGGGACCAAGGCCGGCCAAGAAGGCGGGAACGTGTATCGGGAGCTAGAGATTGGATCCCACCGTTCGGTGAAACGACACGCCGGCGGTCTTTGCCCCCTTGGATGGCCTTGGCCCGGCTTGGCGTGAGATAATTCCTCGGCCGCTGCTGCATGGATACGGCTTCGGCTTGCTGCGTACTTGCGGGGCACGGGCGGGGACGCCCGAGGTTTGCGCAGGCGAGGACGCCCGCTCTACGGGCGGCGGAAAACCAGCGACGCGTTCGCGCCGCCGAATCCGAAGGAGTTCGTGAGCGCGTGGCGCAGATTGGCGTCCGCGGGCGCGCGCACGATCGGGAAGGCGCACGCGGGATCGAGCTCTCCCGCGCCGATCTGCGGCGGCAACCAACCGCCATCCAGCGCCATCAGGCACACCACCGCCTCGATCGCGCCTGCCGCGCCCAGCGTGTGTCCGATCGACGCCTTGGTGGAACTCACCGGAACCGCGGCACCCGAATTCCCCAGCCACCGCGCGATGGCCTGCGCTTCCGCGGCGTCGTTCAAGGGCGTCCCGGTTCCGTGCGCGTTGAGATATCCGACGTCGCCCGGACCGATCCCGGCGTCCGCACAGGCCATCGACATCGCCGCCAATGCCGCGTCGCCGCGCGGATGAGGTTGGGTCAGGTGATGGATGTCGGTGCAGAATCCGTAGCCCGCGATCTCGGCGAGGATCGGGACGCCGCGGCGCGTCGCCGAGTCCATCGATTCCACGCAAAGCGCCGCCGCGCCCTCGCCCAACGCGAGGCCGTCGCGATCGCGGTGGAACGGCCGGCAGGTCGTCGTCGACAACGCCTGCAGCGAGTCAAAGCCCGCGAACACCAGTTGGCTCAATCCGTCGAAACCGCCCGCCAGCACGCGTTCGGCGCGTCCCGACCGCACCCAATGGAAGGCGTGGCCGATGGCGTTCGCGCCCGACGCGCAGGCGTTCGCGACGATCTGTACCGGTCCTCCCAACCCGAGCGCCGACGCGACGTCGATGGCCTGGCGCTGCGCTTGGTAACCCAGCACGCGCGTGGGTTGGCCGCGCCGGCTGGGTGGCGTCGTGGTCGCCGCGCGGAAATATTCCTCGCCCAAGAGCATGCCGCCGCTCGTCGTTCCAAGCACGATCGGCGTCGCGTCCCCTGTGCCCGCCGTCCACCGCGCATTCGCGAAGGCCTCGGTCGCCGCCCACGCCAGCATGCGCGTCGAACGATCCCAGCGCTTCCATCGACGCGCGTCGAAACGCGCTTCGGGCATTTCCGCGGGTAGGTCGAGTTCGGCCGCACTCCGCGCGCGTTGCCTGGAGACGTCGAAAAGCCCGATCGGTCGGAAAGCGCGTCGTCCCTCGCGAAAACCGCCCGCATTCGCGTCCCATCCATTGCCGAGCGCCGTGATCACCCCGGCGCCGGTGACGACGACGCGGTGGCGCGCCGAAGGGGTTTGGGTCGCGGAGAAGAGCACGCGGTGGTGGGACGCTCAGCGTTGCAGGAATCCCTTCGGGCGCGCCGGGTGCGGCGCCTCGAACGGAAGGGTGTCGGGCGTGACGCGCACCGCCGTGGTGACTTTCAGCGGAACCGGGGCGCCGATGTCGTAGGTCAGCTCGATCATGGAGGCGGTCCAACCCTTCGTCGCAGTCGCCGCCTTGCCGCGGAACACGCCGCCGCCCTCGTCCGAAAGCGGCGAGGACCACCACGCGGGTCCGATCGACTCGAGGCGGAAGTCGCGCGCGTTGGGATTGTTGATCTGCCAGAGCTTCGCGGACTTTGGTTTGTCCTGGGCCTGCACGCGGATGGAACCGTCGGCCTCGTTCGACCAAGTGAAACGGGGAAGCGCGGCGCGGCGCGAGATGGCCCATTGCCAGGCCGCGAGCGTTTCGTAGGCGTCGCTGCCGCGCAGCGAGTGGTCCGCGTTCGGGACATAGCGCAGGTATTTTGTTCCCGGAAGACGGTCGAAATAGAACTGCGACGAATCCGGGAGGAAGAATTGGTCGCCTCCCGCGTTCATGAGGAGCTTGGGCATCGTGAGGCGGTCGCGGTACTGGAACGGATCCTCGATGCGGCACAGCGCGTTCATCTCCGGCGTTCCCAGCCAGTCCATGATGTGTTGCTCGGTGTAGTTGCCGACGGCCGGCGCGAAGAATCCGTACGCGCGGTAATGATGCACCATCGACTCCGGCATGTTCAGCACGTCGATCACGATCGGGCAGATGGCCACGACGCGCTTGTCCACGATCGCGGTGGTCCACGTCGTCCAACCGCGCTTCGATCCACCCGCGACCACGAACTTCCCGATTTTTTTGCCGCCGCCTTCCTGGCTGGCCGTCCACGCCTCGACGGTGTCCAGCGCGCGCACCGCGGATTTGGTCATCGGCAACCGCGCCGGCCAACGCTCGTCCCCGGTCCGCATGTATTTGTCCCACGTGTAGGCGATGAGATCGTCCTCGACGCGTTCGTGGCCGTCGTTGCCGAACACGAGCGTCTGGTTGGGAACCATCTTCAATTCGGCCACGACCGAACGGGTGCCCTGTGCGATCTGGACGAGATCGTTCGCCGCCTTGTTCGGCGCCTTGTCGTCGCGGTTGCTGCCGCCGGTGACGAACAACAACGCGGTGTCGGACTCGAGGTTGTCCGGGCGCACGATCGTCAGCCAGTGGCGCCAGACGGTGCGGTTGACTTGGTTCGTCGTCAGCCACGTCTGCGAGGTGAGGTCGATCCTGGCGACGGTAATGCCTTCCTGGTGGGTGGTCCCCACCGAGCGCCAGGCATAGGACGCGTCGGGCGTGGCGACGTAGCGATCGAGGGCGGTTTCGAGCGCGCGGGTGTTGGGGCCGGCAGCAGGGGTCGGGATCCGGTAAGGTCCGTCGGCGTGGGCGCGGGCGAACGAAAGGAAGCCCGCGGCCAAAAGCGCGAGGGTCGCGGGGCGTGGAAACGGGATGCGTGAAGCGATGGGCATACGACGAGACGCCACACTAGCCGCGGTCCCACCTGGGTCGGCAATCCCCAAGACGGCGTCGTGGCGCCGATGGCGTCATTGGAGCGGCCGTCCCCCGCCTTCGCCGAGCTTCGGCGCGCAGGCCGGCTGCGCTGAAAGCACCGTCCCGGTGTGGCCTGCCGCGACTTGCGGGGCACGGGCGAGGACGCCCGCGGATTGCGCAGGCGGGGACGCCCGCGACTACCGCAGGCGGGGACGCCCGCGTTACGGCCGCGCGGAAAGACACCGTTCCGGTGTGGCTTGCCGCGACTTGCGGGGCACGGGCGAGGACGCCCGTGGATTGCGCAGGCGGGGACGCCCGCGCTACGCGATGGACCTTGCCCGAACCCGCGCGGGCCGGTGACATCGGGTTTGCCATGAGCATCGACGAAATCCTGGAACGCCTGAAGTTGTGGGCGGAATCGTTTCCGCGGGAAACGATCACGGCCGCGGTCGCGCGGAAGGCGGAGATCACGCCGCGGTTGCTGGCGGTGCTCGAGGAAGTCGCCGGCAACCCCGGCGAGTTTGCGGCGAGCGACGACTATTTCCTCCACATCCACGCGATGTTCCTCCTCGCGCAGTTCCGGGAGAAAGCCGCGTTCCCGCTGGTCATTCGCATCGCGTCGCTGCCCGCCGAGCTCTTCGACGAATTGATCGGCGGCGACCCTGTCATCACGCTGGGACGGGTGTTGGCGTCGACGTACGGGGGCGACGCGACGCCGATCGACCATTTGATCGGGAACACGACGGCCTCGGAATGGGCCCGCGCGGGCGGCGTGCACGCGTTGGTGATTCTCGGGCGCGTCGGCCTGATGCCGGTGCCCGAGGTCAAGGAGCGGATGAAGGCGTTGTTCGACGGCGGGTTGGAATTGGAGCCGTCGCAGGTGTGGACCGAGCTCGCGATCGCTGTCGGCGCGTTGCCCGCGCCCGAATTGTTCGATGACTTGGGTTCGGCGTTCGAACACGAGTTGGTGGACGCCGAGGTCGTGGACCTCGACGAAATCGAGGACGACCTCCGCGAAGGGCCCGGCCCGGCGCATGACGAGGTCTATGCGTCCTACCGGTTGGTGACCGACGCCGCCGCGGAACTCGAGGAATCGGCCGACGCGGATGGAGAATACGACGACTCCGACGAAAACGAGATGCCTCTGCCGGCCGTTCCGCTGCCGCCCGGCGCCATCGTGTACAATCCCGCGACCCAACCGCCACCGATCGGACCCAACGCCCCGTGTCCCTGCGGCAGCGGCAAGAAGTACAAGAAGTGCCACGGCGCGTAGCGCCAACTTCGAAGCAAGGGCGGCTGACGGCGGCCCTGCCGTCACTCCCTGTCCCCAGCTCGGAAGACTGTCGCGGGTTCCTTGTGCTCGCCGAGGTGACGGCAGGGCCGCCGTCACCCACCCACGTTTCCATTTCGCCGCGAAGGCGAAGCCCGTCAGCCCGCCGCCAAACCGGCGTTGCCCGGGAGAAGCCAACGCACGAGCTCCCGGAGCCGGTCCCCGATCTGCACCGCTTGGTGGATCGATAGCCGTGCCATCGGATCCTTCAGCAGCAGCATCGTCACGAAGTCCGCCATCTTGCCGGGGCAAGGCATCGACCGCAGCATCCGGAGGCAATCCTCCACGGAGGCGGTCGCGTTCCCCGACGCCGCGGCGATTTGCCGCACCACTTCCGGATGGATGGCCGGTGCCCGGCGGAGCCGATAGTCGACGAGATCAATGACGCGCGAACGCAGGGCATCGACCTCCACCGCCGACGCCGGATCGGGCACGACCTCGGTGATGGGCGCCAACCGGTAGGGTTGGAGGCGGACTGCTTTTCCGAGCCGGACGCGCATGATTCCCTGGAGGACGAGATTCGAAGTGCCGTCGGTGTTTTGAACGGACGCGCGGATCAGGCCCAGCGTGGCGATGGGCAAGGGCGTCTCGCGGGAAACGCCTGGTTTTTGAAGGGCCAGGCAGAACATCCGGTGGGACTCGAGCGCCTCCGCGAGCATGGTGCGATACCGCGGCTCGAAGATATGCAACGGAAGCAGGGCGTGGGGAAGCAGGCAGGCGCTTCCCAGGATCATCACCCCGGTCCGTTGTGGAATCTGCATGAATGGAAGGTACGGAGGCATCGTCGGCCCGCAAGTGGCGCGGTGTCCGGTGACCCGGCGTCGGCGAGGTTCCCGTCCGTCGGTCAAGCGCTTGCCACGGCGCGTGGATTGAATGAGTTTGATCGGGCCATGAATCCCAAAGTGATTTCCGTGCTGCTGCTGGTCGCGACCATCGGCCTCGGCGTCGGATTGTACCTTGCGGTGGACAAGGCGCGCGACGAACGCGAGGCGAACACCGCCCGCCTCAACACGCTTTCCAACCAACTGGTGACGGCCACCGTCCAGTTGAACGACGAGAAGAAGGAGACGTCGTCGCTCAGGACCAACCTGGCGCAAAAGGTCGAGGAAGCCGGCATCTACTCGAACAAGATCAGTTTCGTCGCCGCCGAACTCTCCCGGACCGAACAGGAGGCGCGCGAGTCCGCGTCCAAGTCACAGGCCGAACTCGAGAAACGCGACCGCCAGATCGCCGGGCTCGAGACGGAGAAGGAAGACCTCACCCGAAAGATGGCGATCCTCACGGGGAAGATCACGGGACTCGAGGACCAGATCGCCGTGACCGAACGGAAGCTCGCGTCGAGCGACGGCGATCGCGACGCGCTCCGCAAGGAACTCCGCCGCTTGGTCGCCGAGAAGACCGAACTCGAGAACAAGTTCAAGGACCTCGCCGCGCTCCGCGATCAGGTGCGGAAAGTCCGCGACGACCTCGCCATCGTCAATCGCCTCGAGTTCATCCGGAAAGGCCTCTACGGCTTCGACAAGAAGGGCGCGCAACTCCTGCAGGAAGGCGTTCGCAGGCCCGCGGTCGCGGCCCAACCCGCGGGCGTCGACAGCGGTCTCAACGTGGAGATCCGTTCCGACGGCGGACCCGCGACCGTGAAGACCAACGCGCCGGCCGGTCGCTGAAGGAAGTCCGTCGCGTCATGCCTCGGTCGTGTCACGCCTCCGGCACGGCCGACTGCGGGTCCACGCCGATCTCGAGCTCGAGGTCGACCGGCATCCCAAACTGCTTCCGCATTTCGCGCCGCGCGAATTGGCGCATCTGCTTCACGCGCTTCGCGCCGACGCCGATCAACATCCGCTGCAATCGATCGGTCGGCGCGTAGATCGTCGCGTGCACCAACAACGTCGCCGGTTCCCCGGCCTTCGCCGGGGCCACGTCCTCGACGCGGTCCACCACCACCTTCGTGCGATAGGGAACCTCGTCGTCCATCTGGATGTAGATCTGTTCGCGGATCAACTCGCCCACGACGAAACGGCGGTTGGCGTTGGTCGTCTCGCCCGGCGGGTACATCGGTTCCCCGACCGGAAGGTGGCGCAGGATGGTCTCGACCAGTTCGTTGACGCCGACGTCGGCCAATCCGGAAACCTCGAGCACGGCGTCGTAGTTCGCCGCCTGGCCGCGCCAATGGACGGCGTGGGGACGGATCTCCTCGTCGGCCTTGCCGATGCACAGGAGCTTGGGTCCGCGGACGGTCTTCACGAGATCGACCACCATCGCGTCCTCGGGCCCGGGGGCGCGGGTGGGATCGACGAGATGGACGAGGACATCGAGATCCTGGACGGCATCGCGCGCGCGGGTATGGAGTTGGTCCACCAGCGCGCTGGCGTGGGTTTGGAAAAATCCCGGGGTATCCACGAACACGATTTGCCCGCCGGGCCGGTTGACCACGCCGTGGAGCGTCTCGCGCGTCGTCTGGGGTTTGGGCGTGACGATCGAGACTTTGCTGCCGACGAGTCGGTTGAGCAGGGTGGACTTGCCGGCGTTGGTGCGGCCGATGATCGCGACGATGCCGGCGCGGAATGCGGGCGGGGTCGTGGCGGCGGGATCGGTGGCAACGGCAGGCGGCGAATCACTCATTCGGTTCCCAACCTGTGGTATTCGCGGCTTGAGGTCGACAAGGCATTGCACGGGCAGTCCACCGTCTCACGACGGCGGGCTACGGGGCGCGGACTCCACCGTCTCACGACGGCGGCCACGAGCTACGCGAGGGTCGCGATGACGCAGGCCTCGTTCTTGTTCGCGCAAAGACGCGCGAGCCGGAATTCGGAGCAGCGGGCCGCGAGCGGAAGCAGACCGTCGAGCAACGGGTACTCGTCGGTTCCCTTGAACTTGATGGTCACCGCGAGATGCCGCGCCCAGCCGCGTTCGGCCCATTCCAACGCGAGTTCGATGCTGCGTTGCGGCGCCGCGATCACGTCGCACAGCAACCAGTCCACCGGCGCGTCGGGTTTGAACTTGAAGGCGTCGCCGCGACGAAACTCGACGCGCGGATCCCGCATCAGGTCCTCGCGCAACGGCGAGCGGTCGATGCTGGTCACGCGCGCGCCGCGACGGGCGGCGATATAAGTCCAACTGCCGGGCGACGCGCCGAGGTCCACGCAGGTCTCGCCGGACGCGATGGCGCGACCCAGACGAAGTTCCGCTTCCAGCAGTTTCGCGAACGCGCGCGACGGCGCGGCAAGGTCCGACGCGACGGGAATCCATCCGCCGACGAACGGGATGACGGACGCGCGCAAACGTCGGGGCGACGGCGCGGGCGCGATGGAAAGGAAACCGGTCTCGGGCGAGGTGAGGACGAGTTGGACGAGGCTTTCGTAGGGACCGAAGGCCGTCGCGGACTCCACCCGGCGACGGAGCAAATGGCGGCGACGCTTGCGGAGTTGTTCGTCCACGGCTTCGGCGATGAGTTCGCAGCGGTGGTTGCCGGCGGTTCCGGTGCCGTAGTGCGGCCAGAAATGGCGGCGCCACGGCTGGGATTCGGGAAAACGTTCCATCAATCGCGGCGCGATGGCGTCGGCCCAGACGCGGATCGAGGCCGCCTCGACGGGGATGACGTCGGGCAGCGATTGGCGCGCGAAGGCGAACGGGCTTTCCGGCACTCCTTCGGGGAATGCGGCCTGGACCAATCCCGCCACGACGACGCGCGGCGCGGACTCGGGAGCGCGGCGTTGCAACTCGGCGAGGAGAAACGTCGTGTCGTCCGGGGAGCAGACGAACAGCGCGGGCGTGGTCATCCGACCTCCGCGAGCCAGCCGGCGGCGGCGGTACGGATGTCGGCGCCGGTGCGCACGCGCGGCACGATGAACTTCGGCGTGAACCATGGGAACGCTCCCACGAGATCGTGCGTCACCAGGATTTGTCCGTCGCAATCCGATCCCGAGCCAATGCCGATGGTGGCCATGCGGCGGCACGCCCGGGTGATCTCGGCGGCGACGGGCGGCGCGACCAACTCGAGGACGCACGCGAAGGCGCCGAGATCCTCGAGGGCGCGGGCGTCGTCGAGAAGGCGTTGGCGTCCGGCTTCGTCCCGTCCCTTGATTCGATACTTCCCGCCTTCCTCGAGGACATGCTGCGGCAACATGCCGAGATGACCGCAGAGCTCGATGCCGGCGTCGCGGATGGCGCGGAGCTGGGGGAGGATTTCCCGGCCGCCCTCGGCCTTCACGAAATCGGCCCCGGCGACGACGAGCGCGCGGGCGTTTGCGACGGCGAGTTCCGGCGTGTCGTAGGACCGAAAGGGAAGATCGCCGCCGACGAGGGCCTTGGGCCGGGCCCGGGCCACCGCGCGGACGTGATGGAGCATGTCATCCATCGTGACGTGGGTGGTGTCGGGATGGCCGAGGACGACCATGCCGAGGGAATCGCCGACGAGAAGAACGGGAACGCCGGCCTCGTCAAGCAGGCGGGCCATGGGAAAATCGTAGGCCGTGAGGGCGCCGAAGCGCCGTCGGCCTTTCCACCCGAGGACGGTCCCGGGCGTGATGCGTTCCGTTTCCACGGCGGCGACCCTCGCGGTCGGGGGGCGGAGTTTCAAGGTTGGCGGTGGCCGCGGAGTGCATTCCGCGGCTCAGCCGTAACCATGCAGTAGCGGCCGAGGAATTATCTCACGCCAAGCCGGGCCAAGGCGATCCAAGGGGGCAAAGACCGCCGGCGTGTCGTTTCACCGAACGGTGGGATCCGATGTCTGGTTCCCGATACACGTTCCCGCCTTCTTGGCCGGCCTTGGTCCCCCTTGGCGTGAAATAATTCCTCTGCCACGACTGCATCG
>JANYDN010000043.1 GCA_025363585.1 Verrucomicrobiota bacterium
CGCGGGCAAACGTCGACTCGATGCCGACGTCGTTCCTGCTGGATCGCGAGGGCCTCGTGCGCTTCATGCATCCCGGCTACAAGGGGCACGAGACCAAGCGGTCTTATATGCGGGAGATCGAGCAACTGCTTCGCGCGCCGGGAACGAACGCGGTGCCGGCGGGCAAAGCGGAGGCGGCGCGATGAAACCGTGGCGATCGAGGCGGATCGGGATGCTCGTCGCGACGGGCCTATTCGCCATTGTCTCCGCGGGTTGCACCGCGGTGCGTCCCTGGGAACGCGATCATCTGGCCGGGTACGGGATGCGTCCGGACCGCGATCCGTTGGCGACCGGACTGGCCGATCATCTTTGGTTTTCGCGGGAGGGCGTCCATGGCGGGCGTTCGGTCGGCGGCGGTGGGTGCGGATGCAATTGAGGGAATGGCGATGCATCGAATCCAAGGAATCGGGCCCCGGGCCAGGGCAACGGCGATGCTCGCGGTCGCCGCGTGGCTGGCTTGGATCCCGGCCCGGGCCGCGAGTCCGTTCGCGATCGTGCCCACCGTTTCCACCAATGCCGGGCGCATCTGGATCGCGCTCGGCTTCGACGTTCCCGCCGCGCACCTGATCTACGCCGAGAAGCTGGAGTTCCGGATCGAGGGCCGCACGAACCTGCTGCGCTTCAAACTGCCGCAACCGGTCCACGCGAAGGACCCGTTCACCGGGCAGATGAAGCACGTCTATCCGGCGGGGTTCACGGCGGATTGGGTCCTTCCGAAATCCCATCCGGAACCGGTGCGGATCACCGTGACATTCCAGGGTTGCAGCGGGTCGAGTTGCTTTTTCCCCGAGTCGAGGCGCTTCGAGTTCGACTCGCATGGCGTGGCGCGGGAGGTGAATGCGGCCGGGGACGATTGTCGCCCGCCCTTCCTTTTCGGCGGACAAACCGGAACGGGATGGGATCCCAAGACGCCGCGGCGTGGCGACGGTCCCCCGCACGAACGGAAGGAAGGGACGCGATGAAGACGTCGCGATGGCTGCCCGCCTTGCTGGCGTTGCTGGTCCAAGGACGCGCGTGGTTCCAGACCCTCGCGTTCGCGGGTCGCGTCGCCGCGCCCCTTGCCGTCCGCATTTGCCGATGGATCGGTTTTGGAACGGCGATCGCGGGTCCGGCCCACGCGATGTCGGCGGCATCGGCCTCCGTTGCCGGCGTCGTTGTCTACAACGGTCCCACGCCCGCCGGCGACCCCACGAACCACGTGTTCGGAAAAGTCGGCACGCCGTTCAAGATCCGCATCGTCGTGGACAACCCCGGGACCGACCACGACTCCGATCTCTTCGACTGCCGGCCGGTGCCACCGGGTTTGCAGATCGATACCGCAGTCGGGGCGAAGGGATTTCTCCTGGGAATCCCGAGCCGCGCGGGGAGTTATCCGGTGACGGTGTTCGCCGGAAACGCGCGGTTCGACGGCGGGCTGGTCTCGATGCCGTTGCTGATCGACATCGCGCCCAACGGAATCCCACCGGCCATCTCGTCGGGTCCCGTGCCGGTCGAGGTCGCGGCGGGTGGCGACGCGGCGTTCGTGGTGATGGCGACCGGCGACGAGCCGTTGTTGTACCAATGGTGGGTGGGTGAATTGCCGGTGCCGACCGCGACGCTTCCCACGCTGGCGTTGGGCAAGGTCCCGTTGACGGCCGCGGGGGATTACCGGGTCGTGGTTTCGAATCCGGCGGGCAGCGTCACGAGCGCCCCGGCGGCGTTGGTGGTGTCGCCGTTCGATGTTCCCATCCGGCTGGAACGCACGTTGTACGAGAGTAACCAATTCGGATTCGACATCGAGGGGCCACGGATCGGCACCTACCTGCTGTGGAAAAGCCACGACGCGACGGGTTGGTTCCCGATCGCGACGCAGCGGGTGACGACGGGATCGTGGTACTTCGGGACGAACTGCGCCCTGGCCACGGGATTTTTCCGGGCGACCGCGACGCCGTGACGGGCGCTTGGCCGGAACGGAACGATGCAGTCGCGGCAGCGGAATTATCTCACGCCAAGGCGGACCAAGGGGAACAAAGACCGCCGGGGCTTCAACTCACCGGACGGTGGGATTCGATGAGGGCATCCAACTCCACCTTCAAGGCACCTTGGCCGACCTTGGTTCCCCTTGGTCCGCCTTGGCGTGAAATAATCCCTCTACCGCGACCGTATCGTTCCGACTTGGTTGTCGTTGGCCGCGGTTCAGCGGGATGGGCGAGCGAGCAACGCGTAGGACATCGAGTCCACGAGCGCCTGGAGCGAGGCGGAGATGATGTTCTCGCTGACGCCGACGGTTCCCCATTCGCGGGTGCCATCCCCGGAGACGATGAGCACGCGGGTGCGCGCGGCGGTGCCGGCGACGCCGTCGAGGATGCGGACCTTGTAGTCGGTGAGGGCGACCTTCGCGAGTTTCGGGAAGGAGCGCGCGAGCGCGGAACGAAGGGCTTCGTCGAGCGCGTTCACGGGACCGTCGCCGTCCGCAACGGTGTGGTGGACGACCTTGCCGACGCGGACCTTGACGGTGGCCTCGGTGACGGTGGCGCCGGGAGAACCGCGCATGGAGACATGGAAGTTCTCGACGACGAACGGCGGCTCGGGGTGTTTCTCGACGAGCCCGCGGATCAGGAGCGCGAGCGACGCCTCGGCGGCCTCGAACTCGTAACCTTCATGCTCGAGCTCCTTCACGCGTTGCAGGATCGCCTTGGCGTCGGGCTTCGATTCGTCGAGTTCGAATCCGAGGTCGCGGGCCTTGAGCAGGATGTTGCTGCGGCCGGAAAGGTCGCTGACGAGGATGTTGCGGGCATTGCCGACGAGCGACGGATCGACGTGCTCGTAGCTGGACGCGAGTTTCTGCACGGCGTTGACGTGGGTCCCACCCTTGTGGGCGAACGCGGCGGAACCCACCCAAGGCGCGCGCGGATTCGGGCGGATGTTGGTGATCTCGTCCACGAACTGGGACAACTCGCGCAGTTTGCGGAGCGATCCCGTCGGCACGGTGCGTTTGGCCAGCTTGAACTCGAGGCACGGGATCGTGCTGATCAGGTTGCAGTTCCCCGTGCGTTCACCGTAGCCGTTGACCGTGCCCTGCACGTGCGACGCGCCGGCGCCGACGGATGCCAACGCGTTGGCCACGCCGAGCCCGCTGTCGTCGTGGGAATGGATCCCGACCGGGCAGGTGAGGCGACCGAGCGCGTGCGCGGTGATCGCGGCGACCTCGCCCGGAAGGCATCCGCCGTTGGTGTCGCAGAGCACGACGCGGTCGGCGCCGGCCTTCTCCGCGGCGATCCACGTGGCGAGCGCGTACTCGGGGTCGAGCTTGTATCCGTCGAAGCAATGCTCCGCGTCGTAAACCACGAATTTCCCATGGTCCTTCAGGTAGCGGACGGTGTCGCCGATCATGGCGAGGTTTTCATCAGGCGTGCAGCGCAGGACCTCGCGCACGTGCAGCATCGAGGTCTTGCCGTAGATCGTCACGACGGGGGTGCCGGCATCGAGGAGGAGGCGGACCTGTTCGTCGGACTCGACAGCCACGCCCTTGCGGCGGGTCGAGCCGAAGGCGGCGAGCCGGGCGCGGCGCCACTTGCGGCGTTTGGCCTGGGCAAAGAACTCGATGTCCTTGGGATTGGAACCGGGCCAGCCGCCCTCGATGAAATGCATGCCGAATAGGTCGAGGCGCTCCGCGATGCGGAGCTTGTCGGCGACCGAGAAGTTGACGCCCTCGCCCTGCGATCCATCGCGCAG
>JANYDN010000048.1 GCA_025363585.1 Verrucomicrobiota bacterium
CAGCGTCACGTCCGCGCTCTTCGGGACCTCGAGGCCCGTCAGCGAGTACGACGCGTTCACGAACAACCGCCGCAAATCTTCGCTCCGCAGATCCGTCGCCGCGCCGATCGTCGAGCAAAGCACCTTCCCCGTCTTGCCCGATTCCACCTGGTAATCGCGCAGCCACACGAGCGGCATGATCGCCTTCTTCAGATTCGGCGCGTCGGTCGGGTTCATTCCCACCAACACCTGCCCCTGCAACAACACCTTCGCGTCCGCAGGGAAATCCGCGTTCACGCCGTACACGTCCGTCGGCCCGAACACGTCGTTCACCCCGCGTAGGATCGGGTTCTCGCGGTTGCGTCCGTCGACCAACCCGCGCGTCGCCGCCGCGAACGCGTCCGAATTGAAACCCGCGAGCACGGGGGCGCTTGCCGTTCCGAGAGGTCCCGCGCCCGCCGCGGCGTCGTACCGCACCCACGCGAAATTCCACCGCTTGCCGGGAATCGCATGGAACGCGTGCAGGACGTGCGGCGGCGCGAGACAAGCCTGTCCGGCGCCACACTTCTGCCAACGGCCGTCGAGCAGGATGCGTCCCTCGCCCCCGAAGCAGGCCAGGAAATGGCTGCCCGCCAGATGCGCGCGCACCATCGTGTACGGTGCCGCCGCGTCCGCGATCCCGACGTGCGCGATGTGGTGCGGACCCAGCGCGTGGCAGTCCGCGGCGCGCACGATCCACTCTCGCGTGCGGGGTCCCACTCGATGGGTCTCGATCAATTCCGGGTGGTTCATGCGGCGGGATTCCGCGCAGTAGCCTGCGCCGCGGGCATCGCACTGACAATACCCCCGCGCGTCCGATGGATATGCGGAACGCGGTTCCGAAATATTTTCTTGCGCCGCCGCGGCGCGTGCCGCTTATCGCGACTTGTGGAAACCCATTGCGTGGGTCCCGCGCGTCGCGACGACGAAGCGGGACGCCCCAAGAGAGGCCGCGGAGCGAGGTCGCTCGCGTGGCTTCTGGTTTTGTTGGTTCCTTTTTTCGGCGGCGTCGGCGCGTTCAAGACGTCGGCGGCGGACGCGTGGGACGAAGTCTCCCGCGCGGGGATCCTTCGCTATGCCAACGATGCCGAGGGCGGCGCCCCCTATATTTTCCATCCGCCCGGTTCGCCCGACCAACTGACCGGGTTCGAGGTCGATCTCGCGGCGGCAATTGCCGGGCGTCTCGGGCTGAAGCCGGCGTTCGTGCAAAACAACTGGGACGTGATCCTCCCCGCGCTCAACCAGGGCGGGAGTTTCGACGTGGTCATCGCGGGGATCGAGTGGACGCCCGAGAACCGCGCGAAGGTCGCGTTGAGCCGCCCGTACTTCGCCTTCGGGCAACAGTTGGTCGTGCGCGCCGACGCGACCGGCCTCGATTCGCTCGATGCGTTGCGCGGAAAGCGGGTCGGGGTTCTCTCGGCGACGGCATCGTTCCGGATGTTGGAAAAGCACGGGGGAATCGACGCGCGCGTCTACCAGGACAACGTGAATTACTTCCGCGACCTCGAGTCGGGCCGTCTCGACGCGGTGCTGACCGACACGCCAATCGCCCGGGTGAATCTTGCGGGCAACGACAAGCTGCGGCGCGCGGGCCCGCCGTTCGCGCCGGGCTTCTACGCGGTGGCGGTGCGGCCGGGAGAGACTGCGTTGCTGGCGCGGATCGACGGTGCAATCGACGCGTTGCTGAAAGACGGCACGCTGGAAAAGATCTATCGCAAGTACGACCTGTGGGACGACGGCCAGGCGGCGTTGACGGCATGGAAGCCGGGCGGCGAGACGACGGCGGAAAAGCATTCGGCGTTGAAGGAATGGGGAACGTACCTGCCAATCCTGCTGCGGGCGTCGGTGACGACGATCTGGGTGACGTGCTCGGGAATGGCGTTGGCGGTGGTGCTCGGGCTGGGCCTCGCGATCGTGCGCCTCTACGGGCCCGCGCCCGCGCGCTGGGCCGCGATCGCTTATATCGAGGTGTTCCGCGGGACGCCGCTCCTGCTGCAGATCTACTTCATCTATTTCGGATTGGCCCAGCAGTTGGGCGTGAGGCTATCGGCGGGCTTCGCCGCGGTGATCGCGCTCGGGTTGAACTACGCGGCGACCGAGGCTGAGAATTACCGCGCGGGCATCGAGGGAGTGCCGAAGGGCCAGCTCGAGGCCTCGCTCGCGCTCGGCATGAAACGCCGGCTCGCGTTGCGCCGCATCCTGCTCCCGCAGGCGCTCCGCATCAGCCTGCCGTCCGTCACCAACGACTTCATCGCGATGTTCAAGGACTCGTCGATCGTGTCGGTGATCGCCCTGGTGGAACTCACCAAGGAATACCAGATCCGCGCGATCGACACGGGCGACTACGTCGGGCTCGGGCTGATGACCGCCGGTATCTATTTCGCCATGAGTTATACGGCATCGCTGGGCGCGCGCGCGCTGGAAAGGAAACTAGGACATGATCGCCGTTGAAGGACTGAGGAAACGATTCGGGGACCGCACCGTGCTGGACGGGATCGATCACCGCCAGGAGCGCGGGCAATCCGTCGTGCTGATCGGCCCGAGCGGATGCGGCAAGACGACGTTCCTGCGTTGCCTGAACCAACTGGAAACGCCGGACGCCGGTCGGATCACGATCGCGGACGTGACCATCGAGGCAGGTGGGCGCGTGGACCGCGAGCGACAGCGTCAACTGCGGTTGCGCGCGGGGATGGTGTTCCAGCAATTCCATTTGTTCCCGCATCTCACCGCGCTGGGGAACGTGATGGAGGCGCCGGTGCGCGTGCTCGGGCGACCGCGGGATGCGGTGGAGGCGCAGGCATTGGGATTGCTGGAGCAAGTCGGGCTCTCTCAACACGCGGGCCATCGACCGGGCCAACTTTCCGGCGGGCAACAACAACGCGTGGCGATCGCGCGCGCGCTGGCGATGGAGCCGGCGGTGCTGTTGCTGGACGAGCCGACGAGCGCGCTGGATCCGGAGTTGCGCGAGGAGGTGCGCGACGTGCTGCGGCGGTTGGCCGACGAGGGCAGCACCATGCTCACGGTCACGCACGACATGCAGTTGGCAAGGGACATCGCGGACACGGTGTTGTTTTTCCATGCGGGCACGATCGTGGAGTCCGGACCGCCGGAGCAACTGTTCGGCGATCCGGTCCACGAGCGGACGCGAGAGTTCCTGCGGTCGGTCAGGGATTGAACGGCTTTCGTTTTCGATAGCCGGGCGTGCCTCTCCGGCATTGCCCGCCGCGGGCGTTCCCAGCACACTCGCGGCGCACTGTCTCACCGATAAAGCGTCGAATTATGCCGAATCCATGGACCGGAAAGGGTAATCCCTACACCCGCAAGGAAGTCATCGAGCGCCTGCGCGCGACCGTGAAGAAGGGCGATGCCATCATCGCTGCCGGCGCCGGCACCGGCATCAGCGCGAAGTTCATCGAGCGCGGCGGGGCCGACCTCATCATCATCTACAATTCCGGCCGCTTCCGCATGATGGGCCATGGTTCCACCTGCGGCATGATGGCCTACGGCGACGCCAACGCGATCGCCATGGAGATCGGCGAGTACGAGGTGCTGCCCGTGGTCGAGGATGTGCCCGTGATCTGCGGCATCCACGCCACCGACCCGCGCCGCCGCATGTGGCATTGGCTCGGGCGCGTGAAGGAAATGGGCTTCAGCGGCGTGAACAATTTCCCGACGCACACCATCGTCGACGGCCATTTCCGCGGCGTGCTCGAGGAGACCGGCATGAGCGTCCGCAAGGAATACGAGATGGTGGCGCTTGCCCGCCGCATGGATCTGTTCTCGGTCGTCTACGTCGGTTCCGCCGAGGAGGCGGTCGAGATGGCGAAGGCCGGTGCCGACTCGATCATCGCGCACGTGGGCACCACGGTCGGTGGTTCGATCGGCGTGACGAAGTCCGTCGTGAGCTGGGAGTTCACGCTGAAGCGGACGCAGGAAATCATCGATGCCGCGAGCCGCGTGCGGAAGGACATCTTCTTCCTGTGCCACGGCGGGCCGATCAACACGCCGGAGGACGCGGAGCGCGTGATCCAGGGCACGGACGCGGTCGGCTTCGTGGGCGCGAGCTCGCTCGAGCGCATGGGCGTCGAGGCGTCGCTGACCAACCTGACGCGCGAGTTCAAGAAGCTGAAGGTGCCGGCCGCGCGGAAGCCCGCGAAGAAGTCGCGCTAAGCCGGAACGACGCAGTCGCGGCAGGGGAATGATTTCACGCCAAGCCGGGCCAAGGCCATCCACTCATCCGCAGATGGCGCGGATTTCGCAGATGTAGGTCGGCACCGGGCCAAAACACGCCGGCGGTTCGAGACATGCCTCACCCAACGTGCATCTGCGGATAATGCTTCCTTGGCGGTGCATTGCGGCATGGCACCCCGTCAGTGGGGGGCGGGCCTCGGCGTGAGGAATGCCCGTTTTCCTAGTCGCGGCAGCGGAATTTATTTCACGCCAAGACGGGCCAAGGCCATCCAAGGGGGCAAAGACCGCCGGCGTGTCTTTTCACCGAACGGCGGGATTCGGCGAGGGCATTCCAGTGCCCTTAATGAAGCTTTGGATGGCCTGGGTCCCCTACCAATGAACCGAAGGCGATTTTCCATCCTTATCCGCAGATGACGCGGATTTCGCAGATGTAGGTCGGCACCGGGCCAAAACACGCCGGCGGTTCGAGACATGCCTCACCCAACGTGCATCTGCGGAATCTGCGCCATCTGCGGACAATGCTTCCTTGGCGGTTCATTGCGGCATGGCACCCCGTCAGTGGGGGGCGGGCCTCGGCGTGGGGAATTCCCGTTTTCCTAGTCGCGGCAGCGGAATTTATTTCACGCCAAGCCGGGCCAAGGCCATCCAAGGGGGCAAAGACCGCCGGCGTGTCGTTTCACCGAACGGTGGGATCCAATCTCTGCCTCCCGATACACGTTCCCGCCTTCTTGGCCGGCCTTGGTCCCCCTTGGCGTGAGAGAATTCCCAGGCCGCGACCGCAGGGTTCCGTCCCGGCTCGCTCGGGAATGCTTGGATTCTTGGCGTCTTGGCGCCTTGGCGTGATACCCAATCGAGTTCTTACTGCATGGATACGGCCAAGGGGGACCAAGGCGGGCCAAGAAGTCGAAACCGTGGATTGGGATTCACATATCGAGTCCCACCGTTTGGTGAAATGACACCACGGCGGTCACCACACCCTTGGATAGTCTCGGTCTGGCTTTGGCGTGAAACACTTTCTCTCCCGCGACTCCATCGTTCCGGCCAAGCCTCTTCCTACTTTTTCGACGGCCTCTCGCCCTCACGCCACGGCCCGCCGTTCGTCCAGTAACCCGGGGAACCACTGCCAAACCGCGACGCCTCTGCGGCCGGCAGCAGGAATTGCCTGGCCAACTTTACAACCTCCTCGAAATCCGGCGTCGACTTTCTCCGGACCACCTTTCGCCAAAACGCCGCCCATTGTGTCTGTTTCGTCCCTCCCGCTTCATTCCAGCACGCCTTCCAGATAGGGACGCATGATGTTCAGAACCCGGCAGACCCGGGCGAAGCGGTAGAGTTCCTCGGCTTCGATCTCACCCCGAACGAATTGCCTTACGTCGGTAGTTATTCGCAAGCAACGACATTTGGAATCGGCCCCGTGCGACGGCCCTCCGAACTGTCCAGATCGTGGTGAGCCCAATCTCCTTTCCCCGCAGCTACTCGGAGGTTCACGCGGGGCGGCGTAACAAGGCGTTTCCGCAGGATTGTTGGCAGACCCAGATAGACATCTTCGGCCATACGGCGCGACGAATTCATACCCGTGACCGCGGACACATCCGCCGGCTTGTGGACGGGGCGCATCCGGACACTGCCCCCGAAAAGTCCGGGGCTGCCATCGGGCAAACGAAATCGACGAAGTGGGACCGAGCGAAACTCCCTGACGTTGATGCAATCAATTCCGAAACCCACTCGGCGGGCGCCCAGACTTTTCGTGTGGTTCGTGTATTTCGTGGATGCCAATTCCACGGGCCTGCTCGGATTGCATCAAGTTGTGTGGATGAACCACGAAACACACGAAACACACGAAAAGCTCCGGAAAGGAGATTCGATGGCTTGCCGGGGATGCTTTGAAAGGGTCTCGCGTTCCCGGGCGGGCGCATCCGCAAACCGCTCCCCGAAAATCCTTGTCGCTCCAACGAACAAACCGAAATCGGTTTTGTAGGACCGCGCAAAACACCCCGAATTCAATGGCGCGGCCACCGTTCACCCAGAACCCGGCGCAAGCGCGCCTTCCTCGTGGCTTTTGAATTCGGGGGCAGTGTCAAGATGCGCCCTCCGAAAAGGGAGCAGCGTCCGAAATCGTGCCGCCCGCCGGCCGCGATCCACGTTTTGGAAATCCCGCGACGGCGGATCGAACTCCGTCGTGGATCGCGAGACGCGCGCGCCGTTCTATTTACCTGGAGTTCCCTTGGGTTTCTTGGACTCCGCGGCGTCTCCCCCCATCGGCTTTCGCACGAGGAATTCTTGGCCTTTCGAACGTCCCGCGAGTTGGTCCCGCACCGATTCCGCGCGCTTGGCGAAGAACCGTTTCAACTGGTGCGTCGGGCGCTTGGGGTCGTCGAGCCCCGACGCGCGGTCCTCCCGTGACCAATCGTCGGTGATCGCTTCCGGAAACCGCTGCCGCCGGTAGTCGCTCTCTTCCTCGACCGCCGGACGTATGACCGCGGCCAGACGGTCCACCAAGGCCCCGAGTTTTTCGGGAACGAACACCGACGCGG
>JANYDN010000127.1 GCA_025363585.1 Verrucomicrobiota bacterium
TTTGACCCGCATTCGCGGGACTAGGAGGACAAGAGGTCGAGAAACAAAATGGGCCGCCCCTTTTTCAAAGGACGGCCCGAAATTGGTTGCGGGGACAGGATTTGAACCTGTGATCCCGCGCCCGCGGGATTATGAGACTGACGAGCTTAGTTTGGTGAGGAGGCGAGAAAGGCCGTCGCCGCCTTTCTGACGCTTCAGGAGGTTCTCGAGTTTTCGGGCGTCGCCGAGCGGCATGTGGGTGCTCGACCATTCGAGTGTCCACGGTCCGCGGTGTCGGGTCCACGTCGAGGTGCCGTCGTTATGTTGCACGAGACGTCGGGCGATGTCGTTGGATAGCCCGATATATCGACGTCCGTCGGCGTTCTGAATGACGTAAACTTTGTACCGGTCGGTGGGCATCGCTTTTCGAATGGTCGATCGCGAGCAGCTACCGCTGCCTCGACCGATTCCCGCGGGCAAAGCCACCACCCGCATTCGCGGGGGAGCGGCCAGGAAAACAAAATGGGCCGGCCCTCGAAAAGAGAACCGGCCCGAAATTGGTTGCGGGGACAGGATTTGAACCTGTGATCCCGCAGAGCGGGATTATGAGCCTGACGAGCTATGCGTTGAGAGGAGTCGGGCGAGGCCAACTCCACCTTTCTGGCGCTTCAGGAGGTTTTCGAGTTTTCGGGCGCCGCCGAGTGGCATGCGGGCGCTCGTCCATTCGAGTGACCACGGTCCTCGGTGTCGCGTCCACGTCGAGGTGCCGGCGTTGTGTTCTTCAAGGCGTCGGGCGACGTCGTCCGAGAGGCCGATGTATCGGCGTCCGTCGGCGTTTTGAATGACGTAGACGCGGTATTCGGCCGGGCGCATGGGATTTTGAATGGTCGATCGCGAGCAGCTATCGCTGCCGCGACCGATTCAAGGCGGGAATTTGACCCGCATTCGCGGGACTAGGAGGACAAGAGGTCGAGAAACAAAATGGGCCGCCCCTTTTTCAAAGGACGGCCCGAAATTGGTTGCGGGGACAGGATTTGAACCTGTGATCCCGCATGCGGGATTATGAGCCTGACGGTGGGTCTGGAAATGAAACGGGGCTCTCCATTAAGAGAGCCCCGTTCCGAAATTGGTTGCGGGGACAGGATTTGAACCTGTGATCCCGCAGAGCGGGATTATGAGCCTGACGAGCTATGCGTGGCCATGATGCGATCAAGCCCGAGCCCGCCTTTTTGGCGTTTCAGGAGATTCTCGAGCTTGCGTGCATCTGTGAGCGACAGCGGACGACTCGTCCATTCGAGTGCCCAAGGACCACGGTGGCGAGTCCACGTCGAGGTGCCGTCGTTGTGCTGTTCGACGCGTCGGGCGACGTCGTCGGAAAGGCCGATGTACCGCCGTCCGTCGGCGTTGGCGATGACGTACACTTGGTATTCGTCCGAGCGCATCGGGTTTTGAATGGTCGATCGCGAGCAGCTATCGCAGCCGCGACCGATTCCCGTTTCGCAAAGCGTGACCCGCATTCGCGGGGTACCGGTTGGGAAAACAAAATGGGCCGTCATTCGTAAAAATGACGGCCCGAAATTGGTTGCGGGGACAGGATTTGAACCTGTGACCTTCAGGTTATGAGCCTGACGAGCTACCGGGCTGCTCCACCCCGCGATCAGAGTCCGGCGACGCTAGGGGGCGCACCGCCACCCAGCAAGGCTTTTTCCGGGAACTTTTCCTGCTTCACCCCAATCGCCCACCCGCACACGCTTTTCCCCATGCGCATCATCGGCGGTCACGCGGCCGGTCGTATCCTCGAGGTGCCCCATGGCTTCGACGTCCGGCCCATGCCGGACAAGGTCAAACTCGCCGTCTTCAATAGCCTCGGCGCTTGGCCCATCGATGCCCGTGTCCTCGACCTCTTCGCCGGGACCGGCGCACTCGGCCTCGAGATGCTCAGTCGCGGCGCGAAGAGTCTATTTTCGGTCGAGCTCTCGGAACGCCATGCTCGTTGCTATCGGCGCAATCTCCAGGCGTCCGGCCTCGATACCGCCGCGGTCGAGCTCCGTGTCCAGGATGTGTACAAGGTGCTCGCCGCGCTTCGTGCCCAAGGGCGTCAATTCGACCTGATCATCGCGGATCCGCCGTATGGCGAGAAGAACGTCGGGCGACGATCCACCTCGATCGCCCAACGGTTGGTGGACGATCCGGATCTTCCCCATCTGCTCGTGCCCGGCGGACGCGCGATCGTCGGGCATGCGCGCAGGGACCAACTCACGATTCCGCCGGCTTGGATCGATGCCAAGCAGCTCAACCACGGGGATACCGTGATTCGGTTTCTCGATTTGCCGGGGACCACCGATTTGGCGGAACCTCAGATTGTGGGAGCCACCGATTGAGGCTGAGGAAGGTAGAAACCACAGATTTGAGCCCATTTACGCAGATTAGTTTACCGAAATGGCATTAAGGCCGTAGGAAGTATTGGAAATAAATCTGTGAAAATGGGCTAAATCTGTGGTTTCAATGATTCTCGCTCTTGTGGGTCGCGGCGCTCTGTGGTGGACGGTGGCCGCCGCGTGGCTGGTCGTGGCATCGTGCGGCGCGATGGCGCAATCAATGTCATTGGCGGGGATGGCGTCGGCTGAGCCGGACGCGCGGTTGAAGTCCTGGGTCGATGCCGCGGTCGCGGAAGCGGCGGCACAGCCGGGCAAACTGCGCGTGCCCACCAACGACATCGCGGTGACGCTCGTGGATCTCGACGATCCCGCGGCGCCACGGTGGGCTTCGCATCGGGGTTCCGAGGCCATTTATCCGGCGTCGGTCGTGAAGTTGTTCTACCTAGTCGCGGCGCACCGGTGGTTGGAGGAAGGGAAACTCGCGGAATCGGCCGAACTCGACCGCGCGATGCGCGACATGATCGTGGATTCGTCCAACGACGCCACGCACTACGTCGTGGACGTGCTCACGGGGACGACGAGCGGGCCCGAGTTGGCGCCGGACGAATTGCGCGCGTGGCATTCGAAGCGCGGCGCCGTGAACCGTTACTTCGCGCCGTTGGGTTATACCGGTATCAATTGCGACAAGAAGCCGTGGGGCGATGGACCGTACGGACGCGAGTCCCAGGCGATCCGCGCGTTCGAGCCCAAGCGCAACATGCTGACTACGGACGCCACGGCGCGGTTGATGACGGAGATCGCGCTGGACCGCGCGGGAACGCCCGCCCGCTGCGCGCGGATGCGCGGATTGTTGTCGCGCGATTTCACGGCGGCCGCGACGCCCGAAGACCAGGTGCATGGTTTCGTGGGGTCGGCGTTGACCCCGGGAATGAAGCTGTGGTCGAAGGCGGGTTGGACGAGCCAAACGCGGCATGACGCGGCGTTGGTCGAATTGCCGGGCGGCCATCGGGTGGTGCTCGTGGTCTTCACCGAGAACCATGCGACGGACGAACAATCGATCCCGCGGGTGGCAAGGTCGGTGTTGGCGCGGATCCGATGAGCCCGATCGATTCGCTCGGAAAAGCGAAACCTCCCGCCAAGGCCCGCCCCCTCTGATGGGGTGCCATGCCGCAATGAACCGCCGAGGAAGCATGATCCGCAGATGACGCAGATGACGCAGATACAGGTCGCACCGGTCCAAAACACTCCGTCGGCTTGAGACATGCCTCACCTGGGATCCACGATTGGACCCCAATTCACCTTCTTTGCCCTTTGGATGGCCTTGGTTCCCCTTGGCGTGAGATAATTCTTCTGCCGCGACGGTAACGTTCTGTCTGAAGGGGGGCGGGGGAAAGTTCCCATCGACGGTGGTTTTTCCCGGGATCGTTGGCATGCAGCCTTGCGGTCGTTGGAAGAAACGTGCGGTTTGTCACTTGGGTGGTGGCATCGAATCCGCTAATGCATTCCCGCATGAACCCCCGAATTCCGCGCGTGAACTGGGTTTTCCTCGTGGCCCTTTCCGCAAGTTTGCTCGGAAATGCGGGCGATACCATGAAGATCGCCCGAGCCCAGCCCGCGTCGCTCGCCCGTTACGTCGGCCGCGTCGATGCCAATTCACCCAAGCGCGTGGACGTGCCGTGGAACGACGGCGACATCGCGTCGGTCACGCTCGACGGCGGGCCGCGACGCTATGTGAAGTATTGGCAGCGCGCGTCGGACGGCCGGAGCGTGCGCGTTTGGATGGAATGGGTGCCCGGCGGCGAACCGCCCGCGGCGCTGACGATCGAGTCGATCCCGCGGACCGGGCAAACGCCGGACGGCCGTTGGTCGTTCCGCATCGAGGACGCACGGAGCGTCGCGTCCGGACCGAACGCCGCGCGGACGCACGAGTGGACCTTCGAGCCCACGCGCGGCGGCAACTATCAGGTCGAGATCACGGGCGCCGCATGGGACCAACGCACCGAGGCCGTCGAGGTGGATTTGTGCGGGCAAACGAAGATCGGCCAGCTCGACTTCACCGAAGGTCGCTCGCGGCTCGCGTCGAAATCAATCGGGCGACTGCGCGTTCCCGGGGCGGGCCGGCAAGTGCTCCGGGTACGGGTCGGCGAATCGAACCGTGGATTGCAGGGTGCGATCTCGGCGATCGTGTTGCGTCCCGCGCCCGAGGGGGCGCGACTGCGTGCCGAGGGCGATGGTTCCTTCCGGCTTCGCGCGGCGGACGCGGCGTTGGCCGGAGAAAGCATGTCGGTGATCGGTTGGGGCGACGCGGCGGTGGCGCCGGCGTGGACGGAAGAGGCGGCGCGTTTGGAGTGGGTTTGCGATGACGTGCGGCCCGGACGCTATCGCGTGGAGATCGCGGTCAACGCGGGCGTGGATGCGTCGGGCGAGATCGAGGTGGGGGCGTTCGGGCAGGCGATGCGATCGCCCTTGATGCCGGGATCCAATGCGACGCGCGTGCTCGGGGAAATCGAGGCGACGCGTGGTGGCGAACAGACGATCTGGGTGCGGCCGCGGGGCGCGCGCGGGGACTGGAGCGTGGCGTCGGTGAGGCTGGTGCGCGCGGAGCCGTGAGATGGGGCAATGAGTCGCGGCGAATGTTGTAGCGGCGATCATTGTGGCGGCGATCGTAAGATCGCGGACCAAGCCGGCCTCGACTAAGTCCGCATCCATGCAGTAGCGGCCGAGGAATTATCTCACGCCAAGCCGGGCCAAGGCCATCCAAGGGGGCAAAGACCGCCGGCGTGTCGTTTCACAGAACGGTGGGATCCGATCTCTGGTTCCCGATACACGTTCCCGCCTTCTTGGCCGGCCTTGGTCCCCCTTGGCGTGAGAGAATTCCCATGCCGCGACCGCAGGGTTCCGTCCCGGCTCAGTCGGGAATGCTTGGATCCTTGGCGCCTTGGCGCCTTGGCGCCTTGGCGAGATACCCAATCGAGTTCTTACTGCATCGATACGGCTAAGGTGGTCCGGCTTGTAGGCCGCGTGCCCCCACGCGGCGTTCCACCCCGGGGATTGCGCGCGATGGTTGTCTGTTGCCGGTTCACGGCGCCGGGTCGGGGGACCCGGCCTGCAAGTGGTTGGCCGAGCAAACCCAGGTGCCAGCCACGGATGTTAAACCAATCGCGGCTTAGCCGTATCCATGCAGTAGCGGCCGAGGAATTATCTCGCGCCAAGCCGGGCCAAGGCCATCCAAGGGGGCAAAGACCGCCGGCGTGTCATTTCACCGAACGGTGGGATCCAATCTCTGGCTCCCGATACACGTTCCCGCCTTCTTGGCCGGCCTTGGTCCCCCTTGGCGTGAGAGAATTCCCCTGCCGCGACTGCATGGTTCCCTCCCGGCTCAGTCGGGAATGCGTGGATTCTTGGCGTCTTGGCGCCTTGGCGTGATACCCAATTGATTTCTTACTGCATGGATACGGCTTGGGTTGACGCGCTTGCGCATGCACGGGACTTCCCGCCGCACCGAAGGCGCTTCGCGCGGGGAGATCCGATGACGGAATGCCACTCCACATTTCTTGTCTTCTTGGTCGGTCTTGGCCCGGCTTGGCGTGAAAAATATTTTGCTTCCAACGAGCCAATCCGCTTCAAGGCGCCGGTTTCTTTCCCGACAAAACCGCCTCGCGTCCACCGGGCCACGGACGCGTTTCTTCCCGTCCGTCGGCCCACGTGATCCTGAGAGCCGTCGGTTCGCCGGTGCCCCCGAACGCCAACCGCGCCGCGTCCTGGTTCCCCGATCCGTTGCCGGCGCGGAATTCGCGTGCCGCCCCCCAATCGCTCCCGCGCTTCATCCGCACCCGCGTCCCAACGCCGCCGTTCGGCAACGTCGGGTCGAAACGCACGGTGCGGAATTCGGCCGCGCGCAGGTTGCGTAGAAGTCGCGTCTCGCCGTGGAACTGCGCCGCCGCCAGATCCGGCGCGCCGTCGCCGTCAAAATCACCCATTGCCACGCCGCGTCCCTCGCCGTCGATCCGCACGCCGGTTTCGCGCGGACCCATCGCCACGAAACCGCCATGGCCGTCGCCCCTCAGCCACGTGCCGGTGCCCGCGTCCTGCCGCGACGTCTCGGCGTCGGTCGCAAAGAAATTCTGCGAGAGGAAAAGGTCCTCGTTGCCGTCGCCGTCGAAGTCCGCCGCCGCGAGCGCCATCACGGGCGCGAATTGCGCCGCGGCCGGCAGCACCACCGGTTCGAAATGGTCGCCGCGATTGAGCCAGACCATCGATCGATCCGTCCGCGGCGACACGCGGCGCGCGGTCTTGGCGGCCGGTCCCAGCACGGCGTCGAGCGTCGCGCCGCCGTAGTCCGCGTGGGTCGGGAACGCCGGCGCCACCCACGGCAGCGCCGCGGCCACGACCTTCCGCTCGCGCCACGGCGCCAACACGTGGCTCGCCGCGTCGCGCGAGGCCAGCAGCGGCTCGATGCGGTCCGGTCCGGCGTAGTCGCCGTACGCGAGTACGACCGACGGGTCCGACGGATCCGGCGTGTCGATCCGCCAGTTCGCTCCCCAGTTTCCCGCCGCCAAATCCATGCGCCCGTCGCCATCGAAATCGCCGGCCGCGAGCGATTGCCACCATCCGGACCATTCGGAGAGTCCACGGATTTCCGACGCGACGAGTTGGCCGCCGCGATTGTGCCAGACCCGCGGGGTGCCGGTTTCCGACACGGTCACCAGATCCGCGTGGCCGTCGCCGTCGATGTCCGTGAAGAGCGCGCCCGTGACCATGCCGGCGTCGATCGGCGGACCCGCTTGCCAATGTCCATCGCGTCGCCGCAACAGGTGCGACGGTCCGGCTTCGGGCCAACGCCCCGGTTTGCAGCGGTTGCCCACGAAGACTTCCGGTGAGCCATCGCCATCCAGATCGGCGGCGGCCACGACGCCCGGATTGAGTCCGGCAATGGCTTCGCCGATGCCGTCGAAAATTCCCGAGCCCGAGAGGGGCCGCGCGTTCGGGTCGGCCTCTTCCCAATTCGAATGCGCGAGCACCAACGACGTGCCGCCCGCTTTCGGAACGCCGAGCATCGCCACGACCGCCCGTCCCGGCGGCGCCGTGCCGATCTCGAGTCCGCCGGAACGGATCCCGCCGCCCGCGACGAAACCCCGGACGGCATTGGTGCCGCCGCGCCCCGCGCCGACGAACAATTCCTCGCGTCCATCGCCGTCGAGGTCGACCCAGCCCAACGCGGGGCCGCGCGTGGAAAGTTTGCGCGGGAGCAAGGACTGGCGGGCGAAGTCGTCGAAGTCGTCGTGACGATGCGCGTGCGCGAGGCGCGCGGTTTCGTCCGCGAACAGGGGCGTCGCGACTGGAACGATCGCGGCGGCCGGGGGAGCCGCGTCGGGTTCGTCGACCTCGTACCGACGGTTGGCGCGAACGTCCCCGACCACCGTGCGCTGGCCGTTTCGCCAGCGGACCTCGAGCGTCATCGGCCGGTCGGGCGAGGCGGCGAAGGCGCGCGCGGATTCGTCGGACGCCAGGTAACGGCCGCCGGCGATGATCTCCTGGCTTTGTTCCACCGGGCCGCCGAGAAGGCGGACGCGCGCGCCGACGCCGCGCGTGTTCGGGGCCTTGCCGCGGCAACGCACCCAGACCCGCGGCGCGGGCGTGTCGTTGCGCAGGACGATCGCCGGGCCGTTGAGTTGGTTGACGACGACGTCGAGGTCGCCGTCGTTGTCGAGGTCCGCGAACGCCAGCGAGGTCAGCACGCCGTCGTGTTCGAGCCGCCACGGTTTCGCCGCGTCGGCGAAGGTGAGGTCGTGTTGGTTGCGGAACGCCAGCAGGCCGGTGGCAAGGCGCGGGAACCGGGCGAAATCGCGAAGCCGCGATTCCGGTGATGGCGGCGAATGCGCGCGCGCGAGTTCGGCGAGCACGTCCGCGTGCTGGACGTCGTGGAGATTGCCGCCCGCCACGACGAGGTCTTCCCAGCCGTCGAGATCGACGTCGACGAACGCCGCGCTCCAGGTCCACTCGGTCGCCGCGAGTCCGGCAAGGCACGCGATCTCGGCGAACGAACCGTCGTCGCGCGCCCAGTGAAGCGTGTTGCGCGTGGCCTCGGGACGAAACAACGGGTCGCCCTTCGGCCATTCCACGATGCCTTCGAGCGTGTTCGGCCGTTGCCACGCGCGGCGGTCCTGCCGACGGCTCAGCATGTCGGCCACGAACAAATCGTCGCGTCCGTCGCGGTCGATGTCCGCGATGTCGACGCTCATCGACGCGAGGCTCTGCGTGCGGAAACGCGTGCGTGCGGCGGCGCGGAAGTGATCGCCGCCCTCGTTGATCCAGATGCGGTCGGGCCAATAGGCGAAATCGTTGCACACATACAGGTCCGGATGGCCGTCGCCCGTGAAATCGCGGAACGCGACGCACAGTCCCCAGTCGGTGGGGGCTTCCTTGAGTGGCTTCCCGTCCTCGTCCAAAAACGCGCCGCCGGTCCAGGAAACGGGCGCGAACTTCCCGTGGCCTTGGTTGAGATAGAGGAAATCGCGTTCTCCTTTCTCGGCCAACTCGACGCGGCCGTCACGCGGCGCCAAGGCCACGAACCGGCCTTCCGGCTTCACGACGATGGTGCCGTCCGCATTGCGCTTGGCCTCCACCCGCAGGCCCGGCGGATCGTCGCGGTAGGTATCCGTCCGGTAGTTGGTGACGTACAGGTCGAGCCAGCCGTCGCCGTTCATGTCGGCGAGGGCCATCGACGTCGCGCCAAAACGGTTCGCGAGACGCCCGACCGTCGACTCCGTGAACTTGCCATGGCCGTCGTTGAGGAAGAGGCGGGTGCCGACGCCGATGCCGTTGACGAGGAGGTCGAGGTCCCCGTCGCCGTCGACGTCGGCGAACACGGCGCCGGTCGAGGGTTGGCCGTCGCAACCGACGCCCGCGGCGAAGGTGATGTTTTCGAATCGCCCGTCGCCGAGATTCCTGAACAGCGCGTTCTCCCCCTCGATCCGGCACAGGAAAACATCGCACCAACCGTCGCCATCGACATCGCCGAGCGCCACGCCCGAGCCGTTCTCGAGGATGCGGTTGTTGGCGGCGCTTTGCTCGGCGAGGTGGTTGGTGAAGACGAGGCCGATCGCGGCGGGATCGAGCCGCGTGAATCCCGTGGAGCCCGCGCCGATCGGCAACGCCTCTTGGTAACGCCCCCCGGGAACCTCGTGCCATGCGGCCGCGGCCGGACCCGCCCAGGCGATCGGCACCAACGCGGGCAACGCGCCAACAAAGAGCGCGGACAACAATCCCCGGGGAGCCATGGACGGGGGAACGCGGTCCTATTTGGCGTGGCCCTCGCGATAGTGTTCGCGAAGGACGTCGAGTCCGAAGTCATTGCCGAAATCGCGCCACACGGCGTGCACGTGGTTCGCGTCGTTCTGGGTGTTGTCGTACTCGAGCAGGAACGTCGGGCCGTGGACGCGGTAGTAATGGCGGTCGCCTTTCTCGAGGCCGCCGGCCCACGCGAAACGGATCTTCTCGATGCCCGCCTTCTGGATCTTGGCGAGATCGGCGGCGGCCACCTCGGGACGGACGCGGCCGACGTATTCGCGCACGAGCTGCATCGCGAGCTCGCGGTTGGCGGCGGAGAGTTTGCCGAACGCGATGCCCTTGGCCTCGCCGACGTCGGCCTTGCGGGCGTCGCTGGTGATGATTTCGTCCGGCGCCTTGGTCTCGATGATCGCTTCCTTGCGCTGCTCCTCGGTGACGGCGTGGATCAATTGGCGCCCGAGATCCTCCTCGGTCCCGAGCGTGCGGAGCCCCGCGCGCGGGCCTTGGCGGACCTCGCCTGGATTCGTGCCCATGAACGACGGCGTGGCCGACGCGACCTTGCCGTCGGCGACCGTGAAGTTGACGGAAAGGTGGTGTCCCTCGAAGCGCCAGCCCCAGTCGCCCTTGGGGCCGGGCGTGCCGAAGATGCTCACGTGGTAGAGGGCGGGATCGCGCGGGAACTTTCGGCTGGGTCCCTCCATGTCCTGGAGGATCTGCTCGAGGCTCATGATGGTGCTGGCCTTGAGGTAACCGCGGTTGCTGAGGCCGGTGGAGAGGAGCGCGTGCGCGAGATGCTGCTGCGCGGTCCCGAGTTCCTTCAGCGTGATTCCCTTCCGCTCGCGCGGGACGAAGTGCCAGTTCAACCGCTCGTCGTCGGACCATTCGAAGCGTGCCTTGGCGCGTTGGTCGTCGCCCAGCGAGGAGAGGAAACGCTGCGCGGCTTCGGACATGTCGGCGGCGACGTCCGCGGCCGCGAGGCGGGCGGCAACGACGAGGCCCGCGATGAAGGACAGGGATTTCACTCCGGGAGATTCCGGACCCCAGGGAAGTCTGCCAATCCCAAAGAAGGCCGGCGCGGCAGGAATTTTTTACAAAAGGAAACGAAGGAAACAAAGGTCGGGAACCGGATCGCTTTTTTATCGCACGAACGTCCGTGTGACCGTTCCGGGTTGGGGGCGAGCCTTTCTAGCCTTCGTTGCCTCTGTTGCCTTCTGTAAAATGTCTTTTCTATGTCTTGAGTCGAAGGCGTCCGGGGGCTTGTGCGGGGTGGGTTCGCGGGCGAGCGTCGCCGCATGGTTCGTCGCACCGGTTGCCTCGT
>JANYDN010000141.1 GCA_025363585.1 Verrucomicrobiota bacterium
CCCGCCCGTCATCATGCTCGAGCAATACATCAGCATGGTGTTGTCCAACGCCGTCCGGCCGCCCTCGTCCACCGCCTCCAGTTTCCGCGCGATGTAGGCGACCTGTTGCAGGAAGAATTGGTTCACCTTCAGCCAGTCCGCGGTGTCCGAGTGCGACAGCAAATGGTGGATCATGTAGTCCACGCCGAGATTCGGGAACCGCAGCGACGAATGGTCGTTGTTCAGCTTCAGCGTGCAGATGCGCGTCGTGTCCGTGCGGAACGCCAGCACCAACAGGTCGCACATCAACCGCATGTGCTCGCCGATGTCCTGCGGGATGCCGTCCGCCGGACGCGCCATGTCCGGCTTGCTCAACGTAGGCCGCCAGCCCTGCAACTCCCCGCGTTGGCCGGCGCGGTCGATGCGCCGCTCCACGTCGCGCACCGACTCGAGGTACTCGTCGAGCTTCTGTTGGTCGCCCTTGCTGATCTGCCGGCGCAGGTCACCCGCGTCCGCCAGCACCGCGTCCAGCACGCTCTTGTCGCCCTTCTCCGCCCCGTCCTTGAACATCCGGTCGAAGGCCAGCGCCGGATACAGTTCCAACGGCGTCGGCGTCGTCGGCGAGCTCCACGAGATGTGGGAGCTGTAGAGCATCGAGTAGTTCTTGTGCACCGACGGGTTCGACTTCTCGCACGCCAGCACGAGGCTCGGCAGCTTGGTCGACGTCCCGTAACGCTGCGCGAGATATTGGTCGACGCTCGTGCCGGATCGTATCTCGCCGCCGGACGCCAACGGCGCGCCGGAAAGCAAATTGCCCGTCTGCGAACTGTGGATGTTTCCCTTCTGCGCCTCGGCGTTGTAGAGGCCGCGGACGAGCAGCATCTTGCGGCGGAAATCCGACAACGGCTCGAGCACCTTCCCCAACTCCATCGCGTCGCCCTCGCCCTTCGCCCACCATTCCTTCGAATGGAATCCGTTTCCGGAAAAGAGGATCGCCAACCGGACCGGTGCCTCGCTCGCCGCGCGCGCGCCCTTCGGACCGTCGCCCCACACCCGCAGCGACTCCATCCACGGCAGCGCCATCGTCACGCCCAGCCCACGCAGCATCGCCCGACGGTTCAATCGATAGGTTCCCATGGCTTTCGCTTTCCTTAGTTCGTGTCGTCCACCGTTTGCTCGCGCCCGCGGATCTCGCGGAACTGCCGGCTCCCGACCACCGCGTCCAGTGCCGCGTCCCCGTGGCCGTCCGCTTTCTCCAGGCCCGCGCGCATCGCCGACAGCACCGGGCCGTCGGACAACTGCACGCCGCGGCCCAGGGCGTATCCGAAAAGCTTCCGGCAATACTGCTTGATGAAAGCCTCGCGGCGACGCGCGAGCAAGTACGCGCGCAACCCGTCGAAGCCCTCGAACTCCGCGCCATCCAGCGTCTTCGCCTTCGTCTCCACCGGACGGTCGCCGAGATCCTTCTCGCGGTGCCGTCCGATCGCATCGAACGCCTCCAGCGCGAAGCCGTACGGATCGATCCGCACGTGGCAGCCGGCGCATTTCGGATCGTTGGAGTGCTTCTCCACCAACTGCCGCACGGTCAAACCTTCCGTCGCCGTCTCGTCCTCGGGCAACACCGGCACGCCCTTCGGCGGTTTCGGCAAGCGCTCGCCAAGCAATGCCTCGCAGAGCCAGTTGCCGCGCAGGATCGGGCTCGTGCGCGACGCCCCGCTCTGGCTCGCGAGCACCGCGCCGAGCCCGAGGATCCCGCCGCGCGAATATTTGCGCGCTCCGTCCACGCGACGCCACTCGGGTCCGGCGACGCCCGGGATCCCGTAGTATTTCGCCAACGCATCGTTCACGAACACGTGGTCGCCGCCGATCAGGTCGCCGACGCGCCCGTTGTTCCGGAAGAAATCCGCGAAGAAGAGGACCGCCTCCTCGTGCAGCGGGCCGCGCATCGCCGCGAAGGTCGGGAAGTGGCGCTCGCTCTTCTCGTTGGTTTCCTCGAAGCCCTGCAGGTGCAGCCAGGCGCATCCGAACTCCGTCGCCAACCGCCGCACCCGCGCGTCCTTCGTCATGCGCCGCGTCTCGGCGGCCATCACCGCCGGCTCGTGCAACCGTCCCGCGTCCGCCAACCCGCGCAACCGCGCGTCGGGCATCGACGACCACAGGAAATAACTCAACCGCACCGCCAACTCGTGGTCCGACACCGGCCCCTGCACGGCGCCCACGACCGGCGCCTCCGCCTTGTAGAGGAACGCGGGCGCCACGAACACGCGCGCCAACATCAGGCGCACGGAGTCTTCGTGGGCCAATCCCTCGCCCCGCAACTTCGCGTACAACGAACGAAGCTCGGCCTTTTCCGCCTCCCGCAACGGCCGGCGATACGCGCGGTCCGCGAATTCCAGCACGGCGTCGACGTGGCGTGGTTCCGTGTCCGACAACCGTTTCCGGAACGCCGCCGCGCGTTCCTGGATCGGCTTCCGCAGCGGCTCGAACACTTTCGGATCCGCGTCCTGCGTCGCGTACTCCATCAACTGCGCGTAGGCATCCACCAACGTCAACGCGTCCTGGCTCACGTAGCGCAACTGGTCCCACAGCCGGTCCAATTCGGCGGACTGCGCGTCGTCGAGCATCAGCCGCTTTAACTGGTCATCCTCGCGATAGAACAGCGTCAGCGTGACGACCTCGTCCACCGGCACGATCTTCGCGTAGCACAACGCCGCGGGGAACCACGCGCGAAACTCGTCGAGCGCGCTCTCGAACCGGCCCGCGGCTTCCCCGCCCTCCGCGACCAGGATCGGCAGGCCCGGCCGCAACGCCGGCCCGACGTCCTTCGTCGCCACGCGCGCCTCGACCTGCACGCTCCCGCGCGAGCCCGGCGTCTTGCGCACCGTCGCCGTCGCCACCAGTTCGCTCCCCTCCGCCAGATCCGCCGGCATCGCGAACGCAACCGTCGACGGCGCCTTCACGCACAGCGACGAGGCGTCGACGGAACCCCCGGTTGGATCGCGCCCAAACAGCGCCGCGTCGAGACCGATGTTTGCGTCGCCCGCCGCGCCTTTTCCCGCGCCCGCGTGCCGTGCCGACAGCGCGCGGAAAAATGGCCCACCCAACGACGCGACCTGCCGGTACAACACCGCGTCCGGGTTCGCCGCGTCTTTCGGAGGACCCGACGCCAGCAATTCCTGCACGCGCGACGCCAACGCCGTGCGGTCCGCACCCGCGGGCATCGTGCGCCATTTCGCGAGCAACGAACCCGTCGGCAACACCGGTCCCGTTTCGCCCGAGTCGGGCTCGGTGTAGAAATGCCAGATGCCCGGCCGGCCCGCGCCGTCCGCGTGCGGGTTGCCCGCCAGGACGTCGGGCGAAATCTCGCGCGCCAAATCCCAGTCCGCACCGCCCTCGCCCACCGCGCGGATCGTCAGGTCGACCGAGGTGAGGTCGCACGAATGGTTGCCGTCGCGCGGCCCGATCAGCACCGACACGAGGTCGCCCTTGCGGATCGCGATGTTCTCGAAGGGCCCGACCGCAATGACTTTCCCGCCCTGCGTCGCGCCGGACGCGAGGCGTTGGCGCGATCCGCCGCGGCGGAGTTCGAGGGACCACGTGATGCCGTTGCCGCACTCCGGATGCGCGTGCGCGACGCTCGCCGCGATGCGCACCGCGCCATCAATGGGACTCTGCCAACCCACGCAGGCCCGCAACGTCGGCGACGGATGGAGGACGACGCCGTGCGGTTTCAAGTTGCCCGGGATGCGCAGTGCCTGGTCCGACGCGTTCGCCATCAGGCTCGGTGTTTCCGGAACGCCCCAACCGTTCACGAAATCGTAGCCGGCCGTCTTGGTGAGTTTGCCCGTGAAATGTCCCGTCACGACGGTAGGCCCACCGGCGGCAATCCCGAGAAAGTCCAGCCACGCTCCCAACACCGGCGCCTCGACGCCGTGTTTCGCGGCCAAGGCATCAAGATCGACTTTGTCCTGCGACGCCTCCGCCTCCGTCGACGCCGCGAGACACGCGGCCACGCTTTGGAACACCGGTCCGCGCCTCAATGCGATGAGGTCGGACGCCGTCGCGCGCGCGTCTTTCAGCAGGAGGTCGGGACGCCCCGTCGCGACGAGCCGCGGATTCTCCCACACCACCACGTCGTCGGCGTTGCCATCGCCGGCGTCGCTCGCCACCAATTGCAACGCGACGGTTTCGCCCACGCCGGCCTTCGGGATCCTGAGGCGGACTTCCTGCCGCGTGACGATCGGGCTCACGGGTTCGAGCCACGCCTTCGGGCCGTTGAGTTTCCCGATGTGTCCGACGCTCGAAAGTTTCCAGAGCGCCGATTGCCATTGGCCGATGTCCGCGGCAAGGGCGGCGACGTCCGTCGGTTTGGCGGTTTTCCATCGGCGACGAAGGTCGTCGAACAACGGCGAGGGCGCGCCGCCGTCGAGAATTCCGGACAATCCGCCGAGATATTTCGGACTCAACGACCGTTCCCGCGCGACGGTCTCGATCGTCTTCTCGGCAGTGGCCAACGCCTCGCGCTCGACCAGCAAGGCCTCGAGATAAGGCTCCAACGGAAGCCGGCCGCCCTCGTTGGTGTCCCACTGCAGGCCCTGGAGATTGACGCGGGTCGCGCCGCGCGAGTCGGTGTGGCGCCGGTAGAACGCCTTGATCTTGCCCACCAATTCGTCGGTCCAATCGCGTCGCGACGGTTGCGGCGAGAACGCGATCCCGTCGGGCAACAAGACCGCGTGCGCGGCGACGTCCTTGCCGGCGGCAAGGTATTTCTCGAGCAACGCGGGCGACATCACCAGCGAGTTGCCGGTGTTCACGAATCCCTCGCCCGCCGCGCCATCGACCGGGAATTCCCGCGCGGGGTCGAGCGATTCCACGCCGGTGAGATCGCGCAGGGTGTAGGTGTATTCCGCGTTGGAAAGGCGGCGCAGCACGACGGGACCGGGATCGCCGTCCCGGGACGCCGCGATCTCGTCGAGAACGCCGTTGGCCCAATCGAGCAGGCGCGTTCGCTCCTCGGGCGCGGGCTGCGGCTTGTCCTTCGGGGGCATCTCGCGGTTCGCGAGTTGCTCCGCGACCAACTGCCAGACCTTCGGCTGGCGCTTGATGTCCGCGATCGAGACGAATCGCTCGAGGTCGAGGTCGCCCTTGTGTTTCTCGGTCGAGTGGCAGCCGTTGCAATACTTCGCGAGCAACGGCTTCGCCTCGGTGTCGAACACCGCCGGCGCGGCGAAGGCGCACGGCGAACACAGCGCGAAGACGGCCAACGCCACGCCGGCGAATCGCTCGCGAACGGGAACACGGATTGGGATTCGTCGGTGCATCATCGGGGGAACGTCGGCCGAGAATGCCACCCGGACGCACCGGAACTCACGACATATTGCCTCGCCATGAATTGGCGAGGCCGGCGGCGTTTCGGGTTTGAAGTTTTAGGTTTCAACACCCTTCGAACCGCGGTGACCTGAACACTGAACACTGAACACTGAACACTGAACACTGAACACTGAACACTGAACACTGAACACTGAACACTCCCCCCTACTGCATTTCCATCACCGCCGCCCCAAACGTGAATCCGCCGCCGAACGCCGCGAGGCCCACGCGCCCCGTCTTTCCTTCCGCCGCCATTTCCGCGAGCGCGATCGGGATGCTCGACGACGACGTGTTGCCGTACCGCGACACGTTGCTCACCACGCGGTCCGCGGGCACGCCCGAGCGTTGCTGTGCCGCCGCGATGATCCGGCCGTTCGCCTGGTGCGGGACGATCCAGTCGAGGTCCGGCACCTTCCACCCCGCCTCGGCACAGGCCCGCTTCAGCATCGCGTTCATCTGCCGCACCGCGAGCGGGAACACCTTCACGCCGTGCATCTCCACCGGCGCGCAGCCCGACGGCGTGATGCGACCCAGGTTGAGGATGCTCCCGTCCTCGCCGCGTGCCGACAGCATCGGCCGACGCAACCGCATCCGGCACGAACGCAGGTGCGCCGCGCCCCGCACCACCGTCGCCGTCGCCGCGTCGCCGAACACGATCGCCGTGTCGAAATCGTCCGGATTCAGGAACCGGGACATCGCCTCGGCCGTCACTACCAACACGTTCGCGCCGGGCCGCGCGTTGCAGAAATCGTGGGCGCTTTGCAACGCGTACAACCAACCGCTGCACGCCGCCAACAGGTCCGTTGCCTGCACGTCCTTCGGGACGCCGCCTTTCGCCAACTCGTGGTGCAACCGGCACGCCAGGCTCGGGCTGATCGACAACGGCGTGCTCGTGCTCACCATGATCGCGTCGAGATCCGCCAGGCCCAGCCCCGCCGACGCCAACGCGCCCCGTGCCGCAGCCGTCGCCAGCGTCAGCACCGACTCGTCCGCCGAGCAATAATGCCGCGTCTCGATCCCGGTCCGCTGCACGATGTCGGCCGCCGTCCTCCCGGGAAAACGCGCCGCCAACTCGTCGTTGCCCACGCGCACCGAGCCGGTGACGAACGCGATGCCGGAGAGGCCGACGAAATCGCGGGAGACCGCCGCCACCGCGGGCGCGCCCGACGGGACCGGCGCGGACGACGCGCGGCGGCGCACCTCGGGCTGGAGATCGGGCGGCACGCGCCGGATCACCGCGGGTGCATCCGCCTTGCCGATGATCTTCGCCAACGGCGCGCCCACCTTCACCGTCTCGCCTTCCGGCAACAACGAGCCGATCGTCCCGGCCACCGGCGCGCGCAGGTCGAACGTCGCCTTGTCCGCCTCGCATTCCGCCAGCAGGTCGCCCGCCCGCACCGCGTCGCCCGCACGGACCTTCCACGCGCTCACCGTCACGTTTTGGTCCGCCGGACTCGATCCCACCGCCTCGAGCACGAACACGCCGGCACCCGCGCCCGCGGCCTCGGGCCATGAAACGTCGATCGGGCACAACGCCGCCGCCGCGTCGAGGATCCGCCGCAACGAGGGCAACACCTCGAGTTGGTTGACGTAGTTGCACGGCACGTGCGTGTCCGCGCGCGTGACGCGCCGCAGCGCCACGGGCACGCCGGCTTCCTCCGCGATCGTCGACACCACCTCGGCGCCGAACCCCGCCGAATGGTTGTCCTCGTGCACGACGATCACCCTGCGCGAGCGCCGCGCCGCCGCGAGCACCGTCGCCGAATCCCACGGGCTCAACGAGCGAAGGTCCACCACCGCGCAGGAAATCCCGGCACCGTCAAGCAACGCCGCCGCGCGCCGGCACAACGGAACCGTCGCGCCCCAACTCACCAGCGCGAGGTCGTCGCCGTCGCCCGACACCGACGCGCGGCCCGGTTCGTGGAGCAGCGCTGAGACGTCGCGCCGCGTCGCCACCGACGCGTCGTTCAGCAGCATTTTCGGATACAGGAACAGCGTCGGACGCCCGCCCGCCAACGCGCCGCGCAACAATCCGGCCGCGTCCTCCGCCGTGCTCGGCATCACGACGTCGAGTCCCGGCACATGGGCGAAGGTCGCCTCGAATGTCTGCGCGTGGAACGGCCCGAGCCCGGGCCGATAGCCGCCGCACGGGGCCAGCACCACCACCGGCGCCGTCCAACCGCCGTCCGTGCGCCACCACATCGACGCGAGTTCGCTCGCGATCTGGTTGAACGCCAGCGGGAGGAAATCGGCGAACTGCACGAACGCGACCGGGCGGCCGCCCGCAAGCGCGCGCCCGATGCTCACGCCCACGATGGTGCTTTCCGTCAACGCGGAGTTGTTCACGCGCCCCGGGAAATCCCGGCTCAACCCGCGCGTCAGGCCGAAGACATCGCCCTTCGGATCCTCGATGTCCTCGCCGTACAGGGTGACGCGTTCGTCCGAAGCGAGTGCCCCGCGCAGCACGTCGCGCATCGCCTCCAGCATCGTCCGGGCCTTGCCGTCCGCGGAGTCTCCGGCGTCGGCCGCGGATGCCGGACCGGCCCACGGCGCGCGCGCGTCGCGGTTCACGATCGGGTTCGGCGCCCCCAGCGCGGGTTCCACGGCGGCGCGCACCGCTGCCTCGGATTCCCGCGCGATCGTTTCGAAATCCGCGGCGCCGACGCCCGCGGCCGCCAACCGTTGTTCGAGGACGCGGATCGGGTCGGACGTCGCGCGGGCCCGCGACAATTCCGATTCGTCGCGATAGACGCGCTCGTCGTCGGCGTTGGTGTGGTGCGTGAGGCGCTCGACGGAAAGGACCGCGAGCAAGGGTCCCTCGCCGGAACGCACGCGGCGGACGATTTCGGCGAATGCCCGGTGGCATTCCCACGCGTCGCGCCCGTCGAGCCGCACGATTTCCATCCCATGGAATTCCGCGGCGGGTCCCGACGCGCGGTCGTAGAACGTCTTCGTCCGGGTCGAGGTCGAGATCGCGAGGCCGTTGTCCTCGACGAGAAACAGCACCGGCAGGCAGGAACGGACCGCCTCCGCGATCGCCTCGAGCACCTCGCCCTGCTGGGTGGTGCC
>JANYDN010000154.1 GCA_025363585.1 Verrucomicrobiota bacterium
CGGGCCAAGGCCATCCAAGGGGGCAAAGACCGCCGGCGTGTCGTTTCACCGAACGGTGGGATCCAATCTCTGGCTCCCGATGCACGTTCCCGCCTTCTTGGCCGGCCTTGGTCCCCCTTGGCGTGAGAGGATTCCCATGCCGCGACCGCAGGGTTCCGTCCCGGCTCAGTCGGGAATGCGTGGATTCTTGGCGTCTTGGCGCCATGGCGAGATACCCAATCGAGTTCTTACTGCATGGATACGGCCAAGGTTGACGCGCATCCGCGGCCGCGGGACCGCCGCAGTCCGAAGGCGTTCCCGCCGCGGGAACGCGGGGGGCCGCCGCGCGGGGGCGTCGCGAGGAACGCGTTGCCTCGGCGAGGAGCTTCCTCTATAGGCTTCGCCCGCACGATGGCTGTGGCGGACAACCAGCCGTCGGGTGGCGCCCCTCAACGGGCGCACCCTTCCAAAACCGCGATGAGCATCGACGTCCCCGATTCCCCCGAGCGTTTCGCCCGGGAGTTGCAGGCCCGCTTTCTCCAATCGGAGAAGGAGGGATTCGTCCCGTGGACCGATGCCGAGTTGGACGCGTGGGCCCTCCGCTTGTTCTCCCTCCAAGTCGCCGGCAATCCCGCATACGGCGCGTGGTGCCGCGCGGGCGGTCGTGATCCATCGGCGGTCTCGGATTGGCGCGCGATCCCCGCCGTGCCCACCGACGCGTTCAAGGCCCTCGACCTGACCTCGCTGCGTCCGACGGATCGCACCGCATGCTTTCATTCCAGCGGGACCACGGGGCAAACGCTCAGCCAGCATCATCATTCCGAAGCGTCGCTGGAACTCTACCGGGCATCGCTCGGGCCCTGGTTCCGGCATCATTTGCTCGATGGATTTCCGCGGATAGAAGAGCCCGGTGCCCGGCCGGTGTTCGTGAATCTCGTTCCGGAACCGTCGCTCGCTCCGAACTCGTCGCTCGCGTTCATGCTCGGCGCGGTGACGGCGGCGCACGGTTCGGCGGACTCGGTGTTCGTGGGCCGGATCGCGGCGGACGGCGGATGGGACGTGGAACTTGAGCGCGCGGTGGCGCTGCCGGGAAATTTGGCGGAGGAAGGCCGCGCGGTGGTGGTGCTCGGAACGGCGTTCGGGTTCGTGCATTTGCTCGACGCGTTGGCCGCGAGGAACCGCAAGCTCCGGTTGCCCGCCGGCTCGCGCGCGATGGAGACCGGCGGATACAAGGGAAGGTCGCGGACGATGCCCAAGGCCGACTTGCACCGCGCGATCCGCGACGGACTCGGCGTTCCCGACGCGGCGTTGGTCACCGAATACGGCATGAGCGAACTTGGCTCGCAGGCCTACGATCGCGTCGCGGTCCCGGGTGGGTCGACCGACACGCCGCGATTGCTGCGGTTCCCGCCGTGGTGCCGCGCGCGGATCGTGTCGTCGGAAACGGGCGACGCGGTCGCCGTGGGTGAAATGGGCGTCGTGCGCGTGCTGGATCTCGCGAACGTCTGGTCGGTCGCGGCCGTGCAGACGGGCGACATCGCGCGTCGTCACGCGGATGGATTCGAATTGATCGGGCGCGCGGTGGACGCGGAACCGCGCGGATGTTCGTTGATGGCCACGTGAATTCATTGCCTTCCAACCGCGCCGCTTCGCTCGCCCGCGCCACCGTGATGCACGTGTGGACGCACGCCTACGCCGTCGCGCTCCTGCCGCTGTACCTGCCGATGGTCCGCGACCTCGGGTTGGCGGGGGTCGATCGCGCGACGCTGCTGGTGACGCTGATGATGGTGGCGTACTTCGGCCCAAGCTACCCGATGGGCGTGCTGGCCGATCGTATCGGGCGAAAGCCGATGCTCGTCTGGGGACTCGTGGCGAACGCGCTGGGCTTCGTGCTGTTGTCGCGCGCGGGTTCGTTCGGGACGGCGGCGGCGGCCGTCGTGGTGGCGGGACTCGGCGGAAGCACGTTCCATCCGGCGGCGACGGCGTTGGTGGCGCGGTTGTATCCGGTGGGGACGGGCCGCGCGTTCGGGTGGTTCGGCGTGGGCGCGAGCGTCGGGTTCTTCGTGGGGCCGTTGTACTCCGGATGGCGCGCGGGGTCGGTGGGTTGGCGGCAGGCGCTGCTCGAGATGGGACTGGGCGGGCTCGCGACGGCCGCGTGGTTCGCGTGGCGTTTCGTGGAACCACCCGGGCCGCCGGAAAAACTTTCAAGCCCCGGTGTCGCGAATCCCCGAGGCAAAACCGTCGTGGCCTTGCCCGCGGGAATCCTCGCGGTGCTCGCCCTGTTGTTCGCGATGCGGGATTTCGGCGGGGCAGGGAACGGGACGTTGTCGTCGCTCTACCTGCAGAATGTCCACGGGGACACCGTCGCGGCGTCGGGCCGGGTGCTGAGCCTCGTGTTCCTCGCGTCCGCGGTGAGCAACCCGTTGTTTGGGCACTGGAGCGAGCGATCGCGGATGCGCTGGGCGGCGGTGCTGCTGCCGCTGGCGGCGCTCGCGCTCGCCGCGTTGCCGTGGGTCCCGCGCGCGGCGTTCCCCGCGGTGCTGATGACCTTCGGGTTTTTCTTCATGGCCACTTACCCGATCATCGAGGCGGCGCTGATGGAGTCGGTGCCCGACGCGATCCGCGGCCGCGTCTTCGGGTTGTTCATCACGGTGGGTGGCCTCGTCGGCAACGCGGCGCACTGGGCGATGGGCGCATTCGTCCAAGGAATGGGCGGGGCGGCCGGCAACGCGGCTTCGTATCGTCCGGCATTCACCCTGTTGGCGGCGGGCGTCGCGGCGTCGATGCTGGCCCTGCCGTTGTTCCACCGATTGAAAGGCACGCGATGAACCTGAATCTACCGAACCTCTTCGTCGCCGATCTCGGCCCCGACGTGACGTGGTCGCCGCAGATGGTTCGCGACGCGTGCTTCGCGCTGCGACGGAACCGCGAGTCGTGGCTGGCGACGCAGCGGACGCGGCAGTTGATCGACGTGCTCTCCTATACGGCGGACCAATGGCGCCAACCGGACAACGGTTTCCGCGCGCTGGCGTTGCGAGACGGCCCGCGCGAGCTCGGGATGGGGCGCGCGACGATCGAGCGCGGGCTCGACGCGTTCCTGAAAACGTTGTCCTTCGACCCACTCGAGGCGCTGGTGATCCAGGACGTCGGCGACACGCGGCGCCTCGACGAGTTCACCGGGGGCCCGGCGGAGATGCGGACGGGTCGGATGAGTCATGCGCGCGGGCCGCGCCTGCTGGCGCAGGTGACGGCGGGCAACCTGCCGGTGTCGGCGATGAATTCGCTCGTGTTCGGCGTGTTGGCGAAGTCGGCGCAATTCTTCAAGTGCGCGCGGGGCTCGTCGTGGCTGCCGCGGTTGTTCGCGCATTCGCTCGCGTTCAACGAACCCAAGCTCGGCGCGGCCTTTGAATTCGCCGAATGGCCGGGCGGTTCACGCGAACTCGAGGAGATCCTGTTCCACGAGGCCGATTGCGTCACCGCCACCGGCGGCGACGAGATGCTCGCGGACGTCCGGTCCCGCGTGCCGTTGAGGACGCGGTTCGTCGCGCATGGCCACCGCGTCAGTTTCATCTACGTCGGCCACGAGATGTTGTCGTCGTACTCGATCCGCCGGGTGGCGCGCGAGGTGGCCAACGACGTCACGGCGTGGAACCAACTGGGCTGTCTCTCGCCGCACGTCGTCTACGTGCAGGACGAGGGGGCGGTCGCGCCGGAACAGTTCGCGGCGATCCTTGCGGAGGAGATGGCGCGCGTGGAGACGACCGATCCGCGCGGGGAAATCGGGGTCGGGGAATCGTCGGCGATCCAATCGCGCCGGACGGTCTACGGGATGCGTTCGGCGGTGGCGCAGGGACCGGGGGATCGTCCGCGGCACGAGACGGCGTTCCGCGACGGGCCGCCTTCGGTGAAGGTGTGGGAAAGCGAGGGATCGACCGCGTGGACGGTGGTATACGACGGGGACCCGCGTTTCGAGGCGTCGTGCCTGAACCGGTTCGTGTACGTGAAGCCGGTGCGGAACGTGGAGGAAATGCTGCGCCACGCGGAACCGGTCCGGCACCACGTGTCCACGGTGGCGCTGGCGGTGGTGGACCACCATGCGGCGCAGGTCTCGATGCAACTGGCCCAATGGGGCGTGTCGCGGGTGTGTCCCGTGGGCCGCATGCAGGAACCGCCGCTGGCGTGGCGACACGACGGGCGTCCGGCGTTGGCGGACTTGTTGACGTTCACGGACTTGGAGCAATGAATGTCGTTGTGGAGAATAATATCAGGAAGGCAGGAGAGCAGGAACACAAGGCTCCGACCGGTGGGAAAGGCCGGCTCCTCGTTTCCTGCCTTCCTTATAGAATTTTCGGCCAAGCTTTTCTCGGAACAACACCATGGAACTACGGAAGACCTTCCAGATCGAGGCGGCGCATCGCCTACCCAACGTCGTGCCCGGCCACAAGTGCGGCCGGTTGCACGGGCACAGCTTCGTCATCGAGATCGCGATCGAGGGCCCGCTCGATCCGCGGGCGGGATGGGTCATGGATTTCGCGGACGTGAAGGCGCTGTTCCAGCCGTTGTACGTGGAATTGGACCACAACTACCTGAACGACATTCCCGGGCTGGAAAACCCCACGAGCGAGGTGCTCGCGGTGTGGGTCTGGGGGCGGTTGAAGCCGTCGTTGCCGGGGCTGGCCGAGGTGTCGGTGGCGGAGACGTGCACGTCGCGATGCGTGTACCGGGGTGCGTAGCGCGGGCGTCCCCGCCTGCGGTAGTCGCGGGCGTCTCGCCTGCGTTGGGGGCTTCAGTAGTCAGTGTTCAGTGTTCAGTGTTCAGTGTTCAGTGCGGTTCGGGCCGAGCGGATGTAGCGCGGGCGTCCCCGCCTGCGTTGGGGAGCGTTCAGTTTTCGGCACGGCAGCCGTAGCGCAGGCGGGACGTGGCCGTCGCGGTGACGCGGTGGACCGGGGGGTTGGCTTGTCCACGGTCTCACGACCGTCGCTACGGGTCGGGGAAACTTCGCGCGAAGCGTCCCGCCGTCGCGGGATGCGGTGGGAAGGAGCGGCCTCCGTCGTCCGGCCGATCCGGACTATGGCGGCCAAGGGAGCGACGCCACACCGCTGTGAGGCCGTGACCGGGTTGCCGACGAAGGGCGCTTCAAAGGAGGTTCTGGAATGAGTAGGAACCGGGTCCAGTTAAGGGAAGAGCCTCTCGGAGCCTGAAAATTAACCCTTTTCTACCTACAGAAATTCCTATTAAATCCCTACAAGGTTCTAACTTTTAGCCGTACATGAAGCTTTTCTCTGCCGTCGCGCTCACTCTTTCGTCCACCGCCTGCCTTGCCGGAATCTCGGTCGCTGATCTTGGCACCGGCGCGCCGCCGGCAACCCTGGGAGTCTATTCAATTACCCTTTTTCCGCCCGACGGCACGCCCGAGTTCACGCCCCTCACCGACGTTGCCTCGCCCTTGGGCGGCAACGTGACGTTCGACATTGCTGCCGAGCACCGAATCGTGGGGAGCAGTTGGGCGACTTGGAGCCACGGGTATCTGGGCGACATCTATTTCGCTCCCAATGTGTCGTCGTTGACCATTTCCTTGCCTGCATCGACAGGCGCATTTGTGTTCTATGTCGAGGGAGACGCGCTTGCGGAAGCGTCCTTCACGGCGACCGCGAACGACGGCGCGAGCTTGACCCTTGCGATTCTTGGCAACGCGGGAGCCAACGGTTTTGGATTTTATTCGGACGGGATCACCCCCCTGACGTCGATTACCCTGGTCAATAACTCCGGAGGCGACTTTGCCGTCGGGGAGTTTGGCATTTCCGCGGATACTGGCGCGGTGCCCGAGGCCTCCACTTGGGTTTCCGGGATGGTTCTGGTCGCTTTGGGCGGCTGGGTCGCTGGCCGACGTCGCGCCAGCGCCTGATCGGGGCGACCCGCACTTGCCGCTGGGAAGCAAGTGCCGGTCAGGTTCCGCGGCCGGAGCCTTTGGACGGCGGTAGGTGCCCCGACCTTGGGGCCGAGGCGCCGATTTCCTCGCCGCCCGCGGTGTGCCTAGCCAAATAGCACGGCGCAGCCGGCGATGCTTCCCACCCCAATTCGAAGGGCTAGGCGCCCGGGTTCGCTAGGCGCGGCGGCACGCGCTTACACCGGAGTCAGGCACCTCGGTCGAGAGGGGCGAAGGTTAAGGTGATAATTCCGTCGGCCGAACCCGCATGTTCCTTCGCGATTCCCGACCGCTGCCTTCGACTCGAACTTCAGTCACCACGTGAGCGTAAAATCCCCACCGCGATGTCGGTGAAATCCCGACGTGGCGGGGTGAATGGGTGAGAATTCCCGATCACCTTGGGTCCGTCGGGGACAGCCCGTCGCTGGGGAAGCCGGCCGGGGAGGTCTGTTGGAATGTGCGAAAAGCCCAATAAAACGCTTGGAAAACGTCGCGATGTCTTTCGAGAAAAATGGGCTCGCCGGGTTGGCGACAAAATAACCCTTGATGTTTCAAAAGAGTTTGGGAAAAAGTAAGCCCGTTGATCGGACGACCCAAGGAGGATGGCCGCCCCCAATTTTGGCACGCTTCCATGGACTGTACCGGTCTTGGCACCAACACACTTCAAAACAGGTACTCACATGAACGTACTCCTCACAAACGCCCGCAAGCGCAGCCTCAAGGGTTTGACCCTGATCGAACTCGTGGTCGTCCTCGCCATTCTCGTGGCGTTGGTCGGCTTGGTCCTAGCGTTCTTCCCCGGCCTGCTCAGCAAGGCCAGCAAGAGCACGTCGGCCAGCTCCATCCAGGACGTCGCCCGCGCCGTCTCCATCAACTTCACCACCTCGCAGACCTACGGCACGGGTTATGACTCGTTGCTCACCGTGGGTGGAACGACATATGGTTCATTGACCACTGCGGTTCAGGCGCAAGTTCTCGCGGCGACCGTTGCGGTCGGCGATGACACGGCATTGGCGACTCTTGGGCTTACCAGCCTTCGCCCGCTCACGGCCACGGCGACCGATGCAACTTTCAATGTTTCTGGCCCTGCTGCGCCGATCGTTGGTGGCACCTCCAAGGCGCTGACGATCACCTCCGCCCCGGTTATCACGTCGCTGCTTGGTAACTATACGCCGGGCCTCGTGCCTACCTATTACGTCGTCGGCGTCGGCAAGGGTGCGTCCGTGGTCGGCACGGGCCAAATCCTCCAGGACGCGCCGGTTCGCGCGGGTGCCAATGCCCTCGAGAATCCGACGACCTCCTACCAACGTTACGGCTTGGTTTTCTTGGTTGACACCGTCTCGGGCGCCCGCACCGGTCATTTCCTCGGTGGCGTTGCCTTCACGGCGACCGGCATCGCGACCGCCGAGTCGAACCTGCAGCAGTACTACGGCAACTGATCGCGGCGGGTCTTAGATTCACGCAAAGACGCCCGTCCGCTTCCAGCGACGGGCGTCTTTTTGCTTACGAGTTCCGTGCTGAATTTTCTCTGCTTGTGTCGATTCAGGACGTCATCTCATAGTTCGGTTAGGGAGTAGTGGGGCTTCAAATGTTAGGTACGCAACATCGTAAACGCCAGCAGGTACTCGGCTTGACCTTGCTGGAATTGATGGTGGTCATTGCTATTGTGGCCGCACTCGGCGGTATCGTCGCATTCCGGTTTACACCCGATTCCCTGACGTTTGGGAATGCCGGAGGTGGGAAAACTTCGGCTCGGTTGGCCACCGAGACCACATTGAACAATGTAAGAGCGGCTATACTCGGGACCGCCACGACGCCGAGCTATTGGGATGACATGAATCGCGACGCTTGGTTGTGGCCACAGGACTTGCGATGGCTCGGTACTCTTCCGTCCACCATATCGCCCGGCTCCATCAACTCGCCATATTACATGTCATTGATGACTTACGACCCGGCGAAAAAGATAGGCTGGCGGGGGCCGTATTTGCAGTTCACCGGAACGGTTTCTCCAGTCGACAATTCAAAGGGATTTACCGCACGCATTGGGGCGGGGTCAACCGGCTCGCCGCTTGACGGTTGGGGGAGGCCTATCTACCTGCAATTGCCGGCCTTTTACGCCGGCCAAGTGGTCATGAATGCGACGGGTGCCAATTCGGCCGCCGCCGCCGCTTTTCTCTATCAAAACTGTCGGATCGTATCGGCAGGCGCAAATGGCGTCATGGATACGGAGCTTAATGCGTTTGGGTCGGGTGGAAGTCAAGGCCCGCTTGTTACGTACGACGATTTCGTAGCTCATCCGGAATTGGTGAAAGACGATGTCGTGATCTGGTTGTACCACTGATGATCATGATTCGATTCGACAAAACCAAGTTGGGCCAATTGCGTGGGCTGACGCTTTTGGAGTTGTTGGTAGTCGTGGCAATCTTGGCAATCTTAGCCACCGTTGCAATTCGATCCACTGCGGACTTTGGGCAACAAGCCCGTTACGACGCGACCCAGATCACGTTAAGGACCTTTCGCGACGGAGTGCTGGGACCCGCAAACCAGATGACTCCAACCGGCATCCCGTTGGTGACTGGGTTCATTGCCGACATGGGAAGGCCGCCCCGATCCTACTTAGACAGCACTGCCACCGCGTACGATGTGCCCGAACTCTATGCGATTTCTTCGACCGCTCTCCCGTCAAGTGCCATATTTCCATTTAAATTCTATCAGAACACCTCGGCGAACGTTCAGGTCACGCAGATCACATCAATCCCAGTTTACACCGCGCAATCATCGCTCTCCACAACCACGTTCACCGTTCTGGCCGATAGCACCCTGACGATCCCGGCTGGATGGCGAGGACCTTATATTACGAAGCCGATGGGCTTCAATTACGTCACCGATGGCTGGGGGAAGCCGTTGGTAACTCGTTACAGCGACGTTGCTGGAGGTATCGGTACCCTTTCGTTGTGGCCGACGATGTTGTTAACGACATATAGCAGCACATTGGGATCGACAATAAGCGGCCAAGCCTATTCCCCCGTCACTGCGGCGAATCTGGATGTCCTCGGATGGTATACAGTTTCCGGTTTCACGGACGCCTACGCAAATCCTGGGGACCCTTACTCGGGAAATTGGTACTCGGGTATTTCATCCGGAGAATATAGTGTTGGGGTTCAAGTGGGCATCACGGTGGCCAATTCACTCACGATGGTTTCCGGAACCTCCTTAATTCAGCTGGCAGTTTATGGGCCGGACCCGAACATGGTCACACACGCTAAACCTGTTCAATGTTCAGTGGTCGAGGTGAGGTACACCAGTGCTATGGGCAATCCAATCAACCTTCAACTGTCTGGCACAAACGCACCCACAATTGGACCCCGCGTTTTTAGGGCTTGGGTCAATACCTCCGGAAATGCTGGTGCCGCTAATTGGAAGGCGGGGGCCCCGCTTTATTTCCCTATGCGTTCTGGTATTTCACTCGTTAACGTAACTGTGCCGTGAGTACTTTCCGAATCCCTAAATTCGGTTCGGGGCGGGACGCCCTGACGTTGTTGTTGATCACGCCCACCCGCCTGATCCGCGCGGATTTCGAGGGGCGCGTCGACCCGGCGCTCCGGCAGATCTGGGAGGCGCGCGCCCCGGCGGGAGAGACCCTGCCACTGCTCGCGGAAGCGGCGTTCCTGCTCGGCGCGCCGCGCAAGTGCGACGTCTATGTGCTCTGCGCCGGTCTTTCGATGCAAATTTTGTCGGTGCCGGTCGGCAAGGTCAACGGCCTCGAAGGCGAGGAACTCTCCAACGCGCTGAGCTTCGAGGCGGAGGCCATTTCCGGCATCAATCCGTTCGATTCCGCGCTTTCCTCGATGGCGGCGGGCGCCGCCGGGGCCGACCGCATGTTCTGGGTCTCGCAGATGTCGCTGGCCGACCTCTCGCAGATCCAGACGAGTCTCGAGGATAAGGACGCCGCGCTTCGCGGCGTCGCGCATCCGGGTGGTTTGCCGCGGCCGCTGGGCAACACGTCGGTCGGATGGCAACGGGTGGAGTTGTGGAGCGATGCGGTCGTCGCCGTCGACGGCACCAACGGCACCGCACCGCGGACGAATGTTTTCAACGGGACGCCCAGCCGGCCTTTGTGGCAGTCGCAGGTCGACCAATTTCTCGGGGCGGATCCGGCGGACCGGGCGATGATGATCGCCGATAGCTCCCTGATCCAGTACGCGACGGGGCCGACGGTATCGTTGGACGAGGAGGCGATCCTCAAGTCCTGGCTGCGGCAGTGGGCGGTGGAAGTGAACGGGGAGCGGGTCCGGGTGCCGTTGATCCGGCCGGCGCCGAAGCCGATGCCGGACGCGCACCGATGGGCGCTGGCGGGCGCGTTGGCGGTGAGCGCGGCGGTGGTGTGCGGTTCGCACTATTTTTTCATCCAGCACCAGGAGCGCCGGAAGCACGAGGAGTTGTTTCGGGTGGAATTGCCCGGGAAGATTTTGGCCCAGGAAAAGGCGGGCGCCGACCGGCAACAGACCGATCTGGAACGCGTGAACCGCGAGATGCGCGACATCCACGAGTTGCGGCAGTTCTGGAAGGACACGCTGGACAAGGAACACCGCCGGCACGCCACGCTCCTCTCGACCCTGGCGATGGCGACGCCCGCCGAGGTGGCGATCGTTTCGATCGACGAGGGCGGCGGCGAGGTGCGCTTGAGCGGGCTTTCGTTGACGCCGGAAGTGGCGGGGTTCGCGACGAACATGGCGACGGCACTCGAGCCGTTCGGATGGCGGATCGAGCCGCCGCGGCGGCGCGCGCTGAATCTCGCGGCGGACGGCGGTCCGTGGCAATTGGACTGGTCGTTGAAATCGGTGTTGCCGCTTCCGTTGTCGCGGACGAACACGGCGCCGGGCGGCACGACGGTGGGCATCCCGGCGGTGGTGCCGGGCAATGTTCCGGCGGGCCCGACGGGCCCGGTGAAGGCCATCGCGGCGGGTGCCGCGGCGGTGATCGGAGAAGTGGCCGCACCGGCGGCGGACGTCAACCCCTGACCCCGAACCAACATGGGAAGCAAAGGTGGAATCACGGTAACACGGCGCGACAAGATCCTCCTCGTCGTCCTGCCGGCGTTGTTGATCCTCATCGTCTACGCGTTCGCGTTCACGAAGGCGCCGCTGGAACGACTCCGGGCGATCACCGCGCAGGTGGACGCCGCCCGGGCCGGGGCCCCGTCGGAGGCCGACATCGTCGCGGAGCGGGCGCGGGCCACGCGGTTGTCGCGCGATCTCGAGCGGGCGAAGGCCGAACTGCAGCCGCTCAAGGAGGAGTTGGGCCGCCTCACGGCCTCGTGGACGAACTCGACGGAACGCCTTCTCGGCAACGACATGTTGTCGACGCTGTGGTCGAAGCACGGGCTTTTGTTGCAGGAACAACTGGTGCTCACCAACGACACGAGCGTGACGCCGGCGTTGCAGCAATTGGCCGACCGCGCCCGCGCGACGCTGGGGCACGGGCGGTATCCGGTGCTTTGGGAAGTCCGCCTTCAGGGAGGTTTTCTGAACATGCTCGACGCGCTCGACGAGTTGTCGCGCTCGGACATCGCCGCGGTTCCGGTCGCCTTGGAAATGTCGGACAACGTCCGGATGTCTGGAAAAGCGTGGAAACTCCGACTTTGGCAGTGAGCGGCAAGGGGGGCCTCGGGGCACGGCTCAAGGGCTTGCTGCGGGGCTGCGTCCAGTCCCAGGCGTCGGACCTTCATATTTGCTCCGGGCAATACCCGCTCCTCCGGTTGTCGGGACAACTCGTGCCGATGCCGGGCGAGGACAGGGTCCAGGCGGACGAGATGCGGACGATGACCGGCGAGTTGCTTCACGGGGGAGACACCACGCCCTTGCAGCAGGCGGGATCATACGACGGTGCCGTGACCGCCGAGGGGACCCGGTTCCGTTACAATATTTTCCGCCGCGGCGGCGAACTCTGCGTGGCGATCCGCCGTCTCGAGGAACGGTTCCGCACGCTCGCCGAACTCGGCATGCCCGAATCGCTCTATAGCCTCTGCGATTTGTCCGACGGCCTCGTCGTGGTCGCCGGCCCGACGGGCGCCGGCAAGAGCACCACCCTCGCCGCGCTGCTGGACCGGGTGAACCGGACGTATCCGTACCACATCATCACGATCGAGGACCCGATCGAGTACATCCACCCGCCGGCGAAGTGCCTGGTGAACCAACGGCAGGTGGGCTCGGACTGCGCGAGTTTCAACGACGCCTTGGTGGCGTCGCTCCGGCAGGACCCCGACGTGATCCTCGTCGGCGAAATCCGCGAGCTGAACACGATCAAGACCGCGATCACCGCGGCGGAGACGGGACACCTGGTGTTCACGACCGTCCACGCGGGCGATTGCGCCGGCGTGATCGAGCGCATGGTCTCGGTATTCCCGGCGGGCGAGCAGGATGGCATCCGGCGCCAGATGGCGCTCGTGCTGCGGGCCGTGATCGCGCAGCAGTTGTTGCTGGCGGACGGCACGCAGGCGCCCCCGGGAACCCACGGCCGCAAGCGTCGCGTCGCCCTCAGCGAGGTGTTGATGATCAACCCGGCCGTCGCCAACCTGATCTCGACCGCCAAGACCTCGCAGATCTACTCGGCGATGGAAGTCGGCGGCAACCAAGGGATGCAGACTTTCGAACAGGACATCGCGCGGCTGTTGGTCGACGGGACCATTTCCGAAAGCACGGCGTTCACCTACTCGCGCAACCCGAACGTGCTTCGCGACCGCATCCAGCGTTTCAAGAGCAACCCGGCGTTGTTGCGACGCCCGTCGGCGCCGGCGTTCGCGAGACCATGAGCGCCAATGGGGCAACGCCGGAAGCGATCCTGCACATGGACGATGTCCGCATCGACCCCATGATCGCGTTGCGCGTCCCGGCGAACCTCGCGACGCGGCGGGAGATGCTGCCGTTCATGCAATGGCAGGGGCGCGTGCACGTGGCGTGCGCGAACCCGTCCGACGGCGCGACGCTCGGCGCGTTCCAGCGGCAATTCGACTCGCCGCTGCACGCGTGCGCGGCGGAGCCCGAGTCGTTGCGCCGCGCGTTGCAACGGATCTATGGCGCGTTGAAGCCCGGCGCCGGAACCACGCCCGCCATCGGCAAACTCGGCGGCGGACGGCCGATCGCCGACGGCGAGATCATCGACGTCCAGGGGTTGAGCGACGAGATCCTGTATTCCGCGGTGTTGCGGCAGGCGTCCGACGTGCACATCGATCCCGGCCCGGAGACGTTGCGTTTGCGGTTCCGCGTGGACGGCGGGCTCGAGGAAGTGCAGCGCTTCCCGATGTCGATCTCGGGCAACCTGACCAACCGGTTCAAGGTGCTTTCGCAGATGGACATCTCGGAAAAGCGTTCGCCGCAGGACGGCGCTTTCCGGCACGTGTACGGCGACAACCGCACGCTCGACATCCGCGCGGCGACCTTGCCGACGAAGTGGGGCGAGCGCATCACGCTCCGGTTGCTGGGACTCCAGACCGGCACGCTGACGCTCGAGAGGCTCGGCATGGGCACCGAACACCTCCGCTTGTTCGAGTCGGCGTTGGCGCAGCCGCACGGGATGATCCTGCTGACCGGGCCGACGGGAAGCGGCAAGAGCACCACCCTGTACGCCGGCATCCGCCGCCTCATGGAGCTCGAGGCCCTCAACATCATCACCGTCGAGGACCCGGTGGAATACGACATCTCCGGCGTCGCGCAGGTGGCGGTGGATTCGTCGGACAAGACGTCCTTCGACAAGGCCCTGCGCAGCATCCTGCGTCACGACCCGGACGTGGTGATGATCGGCGAGATCCGCGACGGCGAGACGGCGGGCATCGCCGTGAAGGCGTCGCTGACGGGCCATTTGGTTTTCAGCTCGCTCCACACGAACACGGCGGCGGGCAGCGTGACGCGTCTCGCGGACATGGGCGTGGAGCGCTACATGATCGCGTCGACGCTCCGGCTGGCGATCGCGCAACGGTTGGTGCGGCGCCTGTGCCCGCATTGCCGGAAAGAATCGAAGATCAGCGAGGGGCAGGCGATCGGGCTCAACCTTCCCGCGGTGGCGGGCACGGCGGCGTTCGAGAAGGTCGGCTGCCTGTACTGCGGCGGCCGCGGGACGTCGGGTCGCCTCGCGCTCTTCGAGTTCCTGCCGCTCGACGAGAGTTGGTCGACGATCGTGAACCGCGGCGCGCAGGAAGTGGAGTTGGTGACCGAGATGAAGAAGCGCGGCTTCCCGCTGTTGATCGACGACGCGATCCACAAGCTCAACACCGGCGTGACCACGTACGAGGAGATCCGGCAGGCCGTCGCCGCCTGGTAGCGCGACACGACCCACGCCATGCCCTCGTTCACCTTCACTGCCCGCGATGCCGCCGGACGCACCCAACGCGGCGTGCAGTCCGCGCAGTCGGCCGTCGTGCTGGCGTCGGAACTCCGCTCGCGCGGATGGCTGGTGCTCGACATCCAGGCGACGACCGAGGGACAGGTCGGCCTGACGGAATCGCTGGACCCGCGCGGGATGCTCCCGGTGCGGTCGATCGACGTCGAGTTGGCGCTGCAACAGATCGCGGTGATGCTTCGCTCGGGCCTGACGTTGTTGAATTCCCTGCACACGTCGTCGGAACACGCCGACCGGCTCAAGTTGCGGCGCATCCTCCGGCGCGTGATGGCGCGGATCGAGGAGGGCAGTTCGTTCGCGGACGCGCTGGCGGAGCACCCCTGCTTCAACAACCTGACCGTCCAGTTGGTGCGCGTCGGCGAGCAAACCGGCACGCTGGACATGGTGTTGGTGCGCGCGACCGAGGCGATGGAACGGCGGCGCAACCTGATCCAGCAGGTGGTCACCGCGTTGACCTATCCGTTCATCGTGCTGTTGGCGGCGATCGGCGTGTCGCTGTTCATGGTGTTGAACGTCATCCCGAAGCTCGAGATTTTCATCAAGGCGCTGGGCAAGAAACTTCCCCCGACGACGGTCTTCCTGATGGACCTCTCGGAGTGGTTCAAGATCCACGGGATCACCCTCCTCGTGTTGGTCATTCTTTCCGTCGTCGCCTTGCTGGTCGGATACCGTCTCCCGGGATTCCGCATCTCGATCGACCGCGTGCTGCTCCGGATCCCGATCATCGGCAAGGTGCTGCGGGTCGCCGGCACGGCCCTGTTCGCGCGCGCCCTCGGCATCCTGATCCGTTCCGGCGTCACCGTGCTGGACGCGCTCCGGACGATGGAATCGCTCGGCAACAACAAGTACCTGGCGGCGGTGGTGGCCGAGTCGCGGCGCAAGGTGTTCGCGGGCGGATCGCTCGCGGAGTCCCTGGCCGACAAACACGGCTTCATGCCGATGCTCGGCCGCATGGTGGCCGTCGGCGAGTCGTCGGGCCGTCTGGACGACGTCCTCGACGAGGTCGCGAAATTCTACGAGGGACAACTGGCGGTGCTGATCAAGCAGCTCAGCGCCCTGGTGGAACCGGCGATCATCGTGTTCGTCGGCGGCATCGTCGGTTTCGTCTACATCACTTTCTTCCTCACGATTTACTCGGCAGCCGGCAGCGCGAAGTGACCCGAAAAATGAACCCCCACGTCCGAAACCCCTGGCCGCGGATCGCGGCAATGATCGTGGCCGTCGTTTGCTCGGCCGCCGCACTTGCCCAGGGAGTGGGCAACGCCATCCAGGCCCGCAACCAGGCGGTCCAGGCGGCGGTGTTGCGCGATCCCACCATGCCCGGCGTGGGACTCCAGCAATTGCTCCAGAGCGGGAATGCCGCCAACGGCGGGCGCCTCCTGCGCATCGAGGTCCGTGGCACCGGCACCAACGCGAGCGCGGCCGACGTCGAGGCCTACCGCGCCGCGAAGCCGAAGGACCGGATCATCGACTCGATCGAGGCCACCGGCGCGCCGTTCATCGACGTCGCGCGCAACCTCGCGAAGGCGACCGGCCTCAACATCGCCCCGTCCGTGAGCGCCGGCACGAACCAGATTTCCGTCTTTCTCGTGAACCTGCCGTCGATGGCCGTCCTCGAGACGACCTGCAACGCGCACGGGCTTTGGCTCAAGGAAGACGAGAAGACCGGCATCATCCGCGTTTACACCGTCGGCGAATTCCGCCGCGACTTGGCGTCGTTCCGCGAGGAACACACCGAGGTGTTCACGTTGCTTTATCCGAATGCCACCGACATCGCCAACGCGGTGGCCGACCTGTTCGGCGACCGCGTCGACGTGAATCTCGGCGACTACGACGACCAAATGACGAGCGAGTTGTACCAGCGCCTGACGCGCTTCGACATCATCGACCAGCGCGCGTCGGGCCTCGGTCAGGGCGGATCCAGCGGTGGCGGCGGTGGGGGTGGTGGATTCGGGGGTGGTGGCGGCGGCGGCTTCGGGGGTGGCGGCCGGGGCGGCGGCGGTGGGGGTTTCGGCGGCGGACTGGGCGGGTTGGGTGGTGGCATGGGCGGCGGGATGGGCGGCATGGGTGGCGGATTCGGTGGCGCGGGCGGCGGCGGGGGTGGACGGCGCCGGAACAACACTCCGCAGGTCCAGCAGCAGCAGGTCGTGCAGAATCTCGCGAATCCCAATCTCAACGCCGAGCAGGTCCAGACGCTTTCGGACGCGCAACAAACCGGCGAGCGCGCGGACGCGGCGAAGGCGGTCGATTCGGCGATCGGCCGCCGGGTGACGATCCACGTCACGGTGATGAAACGCCAAAACAAGCTGCTCGTGCGCACGGCGGACGAATCCGCGCTCACGGACATCAAGGGATTGGTCGCGAAACTCGACGTCCCGCAATCGATGGTCCTGCTCGACGTGCGCGTGTTCCGCGTGGCGCTGGGCGACGGCTTCACCTCGGCCTTCGATTACTCGATGATGAAGGGCGTGGGCGATGGCAGCATCGGCGGCTCGTTCAACACCGGCGAGATCCAGCCGCCCGTGGCCCCGAACTTCAACCCGGGCGGGTCGGGCTTCGATTCCCAGGCGTTGGTGTTCCAATATCTCGGCCAAAACGTCCGGGCGCGCATGTCGCTTTTGGAAACCAAGAATCGCCTGACCGCCATCGCGAGCCCGGTACTGCTGACCGCGAACAACGAGGTCAGCAAGGTGTTCGTGGGGGAAGAAGTCCCCATCACGCGCGGGTTCAACAGCGGCAGCACCGTCGCCGGCGCGGCGACCGTGGTCCAGAGCTCAACGCCCGACATCGAGTTCCGCCCGGTGGGCACGACGCTGTTGCTGACGCCCAACATCAACGCCGACCGCACGGTGACGCTCCGTTTGGTCCAGGAGAACTCGTCGACGAAGAAGGGCGGCGCGTCGATCCCGGTTCCCACGGCCAGCGGGTTCCTCAACCAACCGGTAGATACCGTCCAATCGCGGACCGTCAGCGGCACCTTCATCGCGATGCACGAGCAGGCCGTGGTGATCGGCGGGTTGATCGAGGAATTGGAGTCGGTCGATCGCAGCGGGATTCCGTTTTTGGGGGACATTCCGGTCCTTGGCGCCTTGTTCCGGCACGATGCCAAGACCAAATCCCGGTCGGAGTTGGTCGTGATTATCCGGCCGTTCATCATCAACACGCCCCGCGAGGCGGAGGGTATCAGCCAGCGGTTGTCGCGCGACCTGAGTTTGAACCCGAAGACCTGGTCGTTCGGCGGCACCAACACCTCGAACTTCTCGACCAACGACGTGATCCATCCGGATCCCGAGGCCGCGCGGAAGGCGGCGAAGGCCGCTGCAAAACCCGCCGGGAAGAAACCGTGATTTCCCGGTCATCCACCGCCGTTTTCCCGCTTGGGCCCCATCCGGCGGATTTCCCCGGGGAATGGCCCACGGGGAAATCGTCCACAAACACCCATCGTATGAGGATCCAGAAATCGCCGATCCTGGCGGCCTTGGCCGCCACGCTGTGCGTCGCCGTCATCGCCACGCCGCGTCGGGCCGAAGCCGCCGCCCCGGAGATCGTGTTGCGAACCCGCGGCGGCCAGTACGAAGTGGCATGGCCGAGCCGGCATTTGGGCTATCGGGTCGAGAGAAGCACCAGCCCGACCGGAATTCCCGAGTGGCATCCGGTCGAGGCCGCGGCGACCCGGATCGATGGCGAGTACCGCCTGTCGGTGCGCGGCGATTCGGAAGTGGGACTCTTCAGGTTGGTCCAGGCCGAGGATCTGTCGATCGACGCTCCCGGGGATTTCGCGGACACCAACGGAGACGGCATCGACGGTGATTTCTCCCGCGGGGTTTTTCTGGCGCCGCCGCCCTTCGGCAACGATGGCAACCCCGGGACGGAATTGCTGCCGGTCGCCACCCTCGAATTGGCGGTGGAACTCGCGGAGTCGATCCCGCTGAAACACGACGTCTACATCGCGGCCGGCGACTACTATCTCGACCGCCCGTTGCTCATGCCGGCGTTCGTGAGCCTGATCGGCCAGTACGATGGCACGACGGATTGGGGGCGGTCGGCCGAGAACGTGACGACGATCCACGGCCCGAGCACGGCGCTGGTGCTCGGTGCGTATCCGGCCAACGAGATCACCACGAATCGAGTGTGTTTGATCGGACTCAACATTGTCGCGGCCAATGCCATCCTGCCCGGTGATTCCAGCTACGGTGTGTTCATCCTGGACCGCGATGCCGGCGTGTACATTCAGGATTGCACGATCACCGCGGGGAACGGGGCGAACGGTGAATCCGGGGAGCACGGCGATGCCGGCAAGTCGGGCGCCGCCGGAAGCGTCGGTGGCGACGCCGCGTCGGGCGGTGCGGCCGGGCTGGGCGGCTTCGCCCTTGAAGGCACCTTGGGTGGAGACGGCGGGTTCGGAGGTCTCGGATCTACCGGTGGCTCCGGATCCAACGCCCCGCCGACGTCCGACGGGATTCTTGGAGGTTTGGGTGGCTCCGGCGGCTCTTCCAGGAAGGGTTGCAAGCGCGGCGACGGCGGCGAGGACGGGAAGGACGGCCACGTTGGCGCCGCCGGGTTTCATGGCGCCGCGCCGGTCGTTTTTTGGGGCGGGCTGAGGACCAACGGTTACACCGCGATCAACGGTGCCGACGGACAGATCGGCATTGCCGGCACCGGTGGAGGCGGCGCGGGCGGTGGCGGCAGCAATGCTTCCGGCACGTCGATCGGTTGTCCGCCGGAGCAAGCGGGCGGCGGCGGCGGCGGCGGTGGCGGTGGATTGCCGGGTGGGTTTGGACGGGGCGGTGGCGGCGGTGGCAGTTCGGTCGCGGTCTTTGCCTTGCACTCCATAGTGGAGATCCGTGATTGCATTTTGAAGAGCAACGCGGCCGGCGTGGGCGGCAACGGGGGTGACGGCGGCGCCGGTGGGATGGGCGGTCCGGGAGGCGCCGGAGGTTCCGGCAAGGGCTTTGGCGCATCCGGTGGGACCGGTGCCGAGGGTGGCAACGGTGGACCCGGGGGCGCCGGCGTGGGCGGAGCGGGCGGGCACAGCATCTGTCTCCTGTTCGACGGCAGCACGACCGATCTGAAAGTGACGGCCTACGGCACGGTGTATCAGTTGGGAACCTCGGGCATCGGCGGCATGGGCGGCTCCAACGGTACTCTCGTTCGCGCCCCATCGGGACGCACCGGCCTGATACTAGGTGTCGCCAGACGCTAGGCCGGAACGATGCGGGAGGAGTTTCACGCCAAGGCGCCGAGACGCCAAGAACGCGGGCAAAAAGGAGCGATTCCATCGTTCCCATCACCCCATCGAACGGTGGGCCTCGATGCCGGTTCCAAACGCTTGGAATCTTGGCGCCTTGGCGTCTTGGCGTGAAATAATTCCTCTACCGCGACTACTTCGATCCGCGTTCACACGATGTCGCCCGGCCATTCGGGCAGCGTCGCGAGGTAATCTTTTCCCGCGCGCCGGAAGAAACCCGTGCGTTTCCCGATGCGCGCCGGGGAAAGGACCGCCGCCGCGC
>JANYDN010000165.1 GCA_025363585.1 Verrucomicrobiota bacterium
CGACGACGCTCGGGGCGGCCGTGTACGTGAACACGGCGTGGAGCCTCCGGAGATGCGCGGTGCTGGCGCTGACGGCGGAGAAGCGTTCGATGGCGCCGGTGCACGACGCGTGGGCGTTCACGCGGTTCGACGTGGTCGCGCACAGCCAGGGCGGATTGCTCTCGCGCATGCTCTGCAACGCGAAACCCAACGACACGCTCGACGAGGCCTTCCGCAACGACGGGAACTTCAACCGCGGCCGGTTCCATCGCGTGGTGACGATCGGCTCGCCGCACAACGGGAGCCGCCTGCTCTATTATTTGCTGCGCCTCGACCAGAGCGACCACCACGTCACGCCGCCGGCCTTGATCGCGGCCGCGGGCGTTTTCCTGAAGGTCGCGCAGTCGAAGTTCAACCCGTTCGGGCCACAGATCGCCGATCTCAACGACCGATCCGACGCGGCGCCGTGGCGGCCGGATCCGGGCGCGAAGTCCCATCTGGTGCGGACGGTGACCGACCATGGGTTGTCCCCGGTGTTCGGCGACACCACGCCTTCCTATCTTCTGCTCGGGCTGACCACGCCGACCGGCGGGGCGTCGATCATCCCGCGCGGTTCGGACGGCGTCGTGGACTACGACAGCATGTTGGCCAACACGCCGCCGGATCCCTTGACGGCGAATGTCTACGATCTGCCGCCCGTCGACGTGGTGTCGCACGCGACCCACGCCTTGTTCGGCGCGGATTCCGAGCAGACGCAATCGACCGACGTTGCCCGCCACGTGATCGCGGCGCTGGACCAGGCGTCCTACCTGCCCGCCGCCGACCGCGTGTTCGGGCCGTTTCCGGTGCCGCGCGCGCTGGATGCTTCGGAGCAGTCCGCGATGGATTCCTATGCGAGCACGGTGAATCTCGAGGCGCTCACGAAGGCCATCCATGTCCTGCAGGAACCCGGTTCCGAACGCGGCGCGCGTCCGCTGGACGCCAGTGCGCCGACCACGTTTCACTGCACGCTGGCGATTCCGCCCGATCGTCCCGTGAGCGGTACCGTGAAGTGGTTCGCCGTCGTCTACGGTCCCGGCGGCGTGACGACCAACGGCGTCGCGGTGAAGCCCACGTCGGCGAACGGCGACGCCGTCATCGTGACCGTGGATGCGTCGGTGGTCGGCGACGTGGTGATCGGCGCGGTCTATCAAGCCGCCGCCAACGTCACGGTCTACACGGAGTCGTTCCGGGTCACTTCCATCGAGCCCGCGGGCGCGACCCTCACGGGAATCCGACTCGAGCCCACCGATCTCCTGTTGCCCATGGGGACGACGATCGCGCCGACGATCATCGCGACTTACAGCGCCGGAACCCGCTTCGCGCGTCATGTCGCGCCGGAATCGATCGCGATGTTGTCCTCGCGGCCGGACGTGGTTTCGGTCGCGGATCCGTTGGACTGGCAACTGACCGGCGTCGGGACGGCGACGATCACCGCGACGTGGTCGGGCAAGAGTGCGAGCAGTCGCATCACGGTTTTCGACGACGCGACGCAAGGCCCGCCGGCATTGACATTTTCGGTTGCCGACGACGGTTTGTCGAAGCTGGCGTGGCCCGGAGACGCGTTGGGATACCGACTGGAATCGACGCCGGCGTTGGCGCCGGACGCGTTGTGGGCTCCCGTGGCGTCGGAAGCGATCACTGCCGGCGGATGGACCGGCGTGGTGTTGCCCGCGGCGACCGACGCGCAGTTCTACCGTCTGCACCGCCCTTGATCCGCCTACAAACGTGGCGGCGATCGTGAGATCGCGGATAGGCGGAATGGCTTCGTGGGTTTGGTCCGTCGTCTCACGACGACTGCCACAGTCCAGGGTGGCGGCGATCGTGAGATCGCGGACCCGAGGCGATTTTACCCCCGCTCCTCGATCGCGCGCCGAATGCGATCGGAGACCCAACCCGCTGCATCGTGCTTTCCCCACACCGGAAGGCGCTTGGCCAACGCGAGCCCTTGCCCCGCGCACGCGTCGGCAAGCGCGCCCGCGCCCAGCCATCGGTGCGGCGCGTTCGCGATGTCCTCGCCGGTGCCGACCGATCCCAGATCGTCGATCGACGGCAACAACTCCTGCCACGCCGCGGTGAGATGCGGGGCGATCTGGATCGCGACGCCCGGCAGCGCGGCGCGCGCGTGGGCGATCAGTTCCGCGTACTCGTCCATCGTCGGCGAATGCCCTGCGTCATGCATCGGCGATCGCGCGTTCGGGACGAAGGTGTTGATCGCGACCGCCATCAGGTGTCCGTGGCGCGCGTGCGACACGCCCAAGGCGTCGAGGGAACGCAGACGGGAATCGGGCGTCTCGCCGAGTCCGACGAGGATTCCCGAGACGAGGGGCATCCGAGCCGCGCCCGCGGCGTCGATCCCGGCGAGTCGCGACGCGGCCTTCTTCTCGGGCGCGACGCTCGCGTTGGACGTGTCGTCGACGTTCTCGAGCATGAGGCTCATGGAGGCGGTGACGCCTTTCAATCGGTCGAGCTGCGCGCGCGAGAGGGCACCGAGATGTGCGTGGGGGAGGAAGCCGCGCTCGATCACGCGTTCGCAGGCCCAACGCGCGTAGGCGACGAAATCGGGGAACCCGCGGCGCCGCAGTTCGGACTTGAGATGCGGCACGGTGTCGGGGGCCTCGCCCGAGAGCAGCACGATCTCCGAGGCGTCCTCGGCCTGGGCGCGGTCGAGCAGATGGTGAAAGGAGGCATCGGGAATCAGGCCCTTCTGGTCGGTGCGAAACCCGCAGTAGCCGCAATGCCACGGGCAATCCGTCGTGAGCGGCACCGCGAGCGAGGGCGAGTACGTGAGGGTGCGCGGCATGAGACGTCCACGCTAGGCCGGGGGTTGGCGACGCCGCAATGCCGCGCCGGCCAAATCAAGCGGCCAACGCCTCGCGGAGTTTCGCGTCGACCTGCGCGAGTCGCGTCGCGTCGGAGAGTTTCGCGCCGTCGAGATCGGTGACGTAGAAGGTATCGAGCGCGGCGCCTTTCTCGGTGGAAATCCGCGCGAGCGTGATGGAGAGGCCGAGACGATGGAGCGTGCGGGAAACCCGGTGCAACAAGCCGACGCGGTCTTCCGCCTCGAGGTCGATGATGGTCGCCACGGGCGATGCCAGGTTGTCGACGCGCACGCGGGGGGCGATGGGATCGTCGGCCGCCTGCCAGATCGATTGGAAGCGCGGCGCCTGCGCGATGGCCTTGGCGACGTCGAGATCCTCGGCAAGGACCTGCAGCAACAGTTTCTCGAAACGCGCGCGCGCCTCCGGCCGGGGATAGGCACCGCCGCGCGCCTCCGCGACGAAGAAAGTGTCGAGCACGATGCTGTCGGCGCGGGTGAAGATCTGCGCCCCGTAGATGTTGAATCCGGCGGCGGTGAGGGTGCCGGTGATCTTGCTGAAGAGGCCGGCCCAATCCCAGGTGCACACGTGCACGGTGGCGTAGCCGCGGTCGCGATCCTCTTCCCAGGAGACGACCGGCTCCAACGCGCGGTCGGCCTCGGTGAGCTGGAGGTGCATGAACCGATGGACGAGGACGAGGTCGGCCGCGATCTCGCGCGCGCCGTGCAGTTGGAAATAGCGCGGGGGAAGGCCGGCGAAATGGGCCTCGAGTTCGTCGGGCGCGAATGTTTTGGGCAGCGCGTGCCGCACTTCTTCCCGGAGCAATTCGCGTTGGCGTTGCTCCGCGAGGATGAAGTCCGTGCCGCCGCGCAACAGGTCCTTCGCCTTGTGGTAGAGCGACCACAGCAACGAGTCCTTGAACCCGTTCCAAAGCGTGTCGCTCGTGCCCATGGAATCCGCGAACGTGTGCAGCGTGAGGAGGTCGAGGTTCTCCGGGCGGCGGATGCGGTCGGCGAACTCGCGGATCACGCCGGGATCCTCGAGATCGCGGCGCTGCGATACTTGGACCATCGCGAGGTGCAGCTCGATCACGAGCCGCAGGGTTTCGGTGGTCGGGGCGTCGAGACGGAGACGCTTGGCCACCTTGTCCGCGAGATCCCCGCCCGCGACCTCGTGTTTTCCCGTGTCGAGCGCCTTGCCGGCGTCGTGCAGCAGGAGCGCGAGATAGAGCACGAACGGGCGTTCCAACCCGCGCAGCAGCGCCGTGTAGCGCCGGTAGGGATTGTCCGTCGCGTCCCAGACGCGGTCGAGTTTCTCGATGCAGGCAAGCGTGTGCTCGTCGACGGCGTACTGGTGGTAGAACTCGTGCTGGACGAGGTTCGTGAGGCGTCCGAATTCCGGGATGAATTTCCCGAGGAGACCGACCTCGTGCATCCCGCGCAGATGGACCGCGACGTTGCCGCGTTGGTCCAGGATCTCGAGGAACGTCTCGTGGTTGTGGCGGTCGGCGACGAATCCGCGGTCGATGATGTCCAACTGCTGGCGCATCAGTTGCGCGAGGTCGGGATGCAACAACAGGCCGCGCTGCTGGCAATGGAGGAAAGCCCGGAGGAAGCGGTGGGGATCGTCGCGAAGCGTCGTCTTGTTGACGTGCTGCAGGAATCCCTCGACGGCCTTGAACCCGTCGAACGTCTGCACGGCAGGGGCGCGTCCGGGGGCCGGCCGGACCAACGCGAGGCGATGCTCCAGGGTGCGCGAGATCAGGTACACGTTGCGCGCGTGGGTATAGTAGTCGCGCATGAAGGCCTCCACTCGCACGCGCGGCGAGCGGTCGGAATACCCAAGGCCGGTGGCGACCGAGGGCTTTACGTTCGCGGCGAGGACATCGACGGGGCGGCCGGCGACCAGGTGGAGTTCGGTCCGGGAGCGGAGGAGGAAATCGTAGGCGGCCTCGAGCTGGCGCCGTTCGCCCGGCCCGATGAAGTCCTCGCGCTGGAGATCGGCGACGGTGCGGAGGCCCTCCTTGAAATACGCCATCCAAAGCAGGTTCTGGAAATCGCGGAGTCCACCGACGCCGTTCTTGACGTTGGGTTCCTGCAACGCGGGCGAGTTCCCGTTTTTCTGCCGGCGCGTGCGCTGGTCCTCGAGACGAAGCCTCACGTATTCCGCCTCGTGCCCGACCACGCAGGCTTGCCGGAACTTTTTCGCGAAGTCCGCGAATAGTTTTTCGTCCCCGGTGATCCATCGGGCTTCCAGCAACGCCGTCTTCGCCTGCACGTCACCGTTCGCGACGCCGATGCAGTCGTCGATCGACCGGACCGCGTGTCCCACCTTCAGGCCGCTGTCCCAAAGCGTGTACAGCAACCCGCTCGTCCAATCGGCGAGAACCCGTTGTCCCTCCCCGTCGAGCGACGACAACGGGCCGTGAAGGAACATGATGTCGATGTCGCTGTGCGGGTTGAGCTCGCCGCGGCCGTATCCGCCGAACGCGACCAACGCCACCGGAGGCGCCTTGCCGCGCGCGGGGAAGGAGTGCGCGACGGCTTCCCAGATGTGCCGGACCATCACGTCCATCATCCCGGCACGGGCCTGGCAGACCTCGAGACCGCCGGCACCGCCGCGGTGGAGGATGCGGAGGCGATGGGTCTCGACCTTGAGGAAGTGCTTGTAACGCGGGATCTCGTCCGCCGGTTTGCTGAGCGGCGGCAGCACCAGGCGACGTCGGGCGTTTTCCTCGATCTTGGCGATCAACGCGTTCACCGCGGCGGACGTTGGACGAAAGCGCGCCGGATGGCACAGCCTTTCCTGTCGGAGTTCCACGGAATTGGCCGTGGGTGACGGCGGCCCTGCCGTCACCGAAACATGCGGAGCGTCGCGGCAAGAGCCGGACCTGCGGCCTTGCGAGGAAGTGGCACCAGGGCCGGTGCCACCCACCGAGGCTCAAAGCCCGGTCGGGTGGTCCACGAACACCCACGGGATTCCGAACTTCCGCGCGAGTTCGGCGGCCAAGGCCTTCACCCCGAAGGTCTCGGTGGCGTAGTGCCCGCCATAGAGCGCGTTGATGCCGTGGTCTTCCGCCAACGCGTAGGTCCAGTGCGGACCCTCGCCGGTGATGAGCGTGTCGACGCCTTCGCGCGCCGCCTTGGCAATTTCCGAGCCCGCGCCACCGGTGCAAATGCCGATCCGACGGCAGCTCGGGCCGCCACCCGGGAGGACCGTCGGTGGCGATCCGAGCACCGTGCCGAGGCGCTTGGCGAGGTCCGACAGTCGGATCGGCCGCGGGAGCTCGACCCGCACGCCGATCCAGGCGCCTTTCGATTCGAAAAAGGGACGCGGCCGGGTGAAGCCAAGCGCGCGGGCGAGTCCGGCGGCGTTGCCGAGTTTGGGGTGTCCATCGAGGGGCAGGTGCTGCGAGTAGACCGCGAGATCGTGTTGGACGAGCAGGCGAAGCAACTCGGCGCGACGGCCGGTCCAAGGGAAAGATTTCCCCCAGAACAAACCGTGGTGCACCACGAGCAGGTCGCCTCCGGCATCGATGGCCTTGCGCACGACCGGGACGGTGCCGTCGACGGCGGCGACGATGCGCGACACGTTGCCGGTGTTCTGGAACTGGAGACCGTTGACGGCACCCTCGTAGTCGACGAAGCGCTCGGGTCGAAGCAGGGAGTCGGCATGTCGGACGACCGACGAAAGCGGGACGCGTCGCATGGATCGAGGGTGGTGCTTCCGCGGGGTGCGAACGAGGCCCAAAGCAGGGGTGACATGGGCCCAACGAACGGCTTAGTCTGCGGGGCTTTGATGAATCTGGACGACACGATCGGCGACATCCTGCGCAAGGCGCGGATCTCGACGGGAGCCACCGAGGAAGCCGCGGCCGGGGCGGCGGGAATCTCGCCCGAGGCCTACCGGCAGTTCGAGGAATCGGCGAAGGCTCCCGCGGGGACGCGCTGGTTGGAACTCGGGACGAAGCTGACGCTCGACGGCGCGCGGCTGAAGCGTCAGCACGACGGGTGGATGCCCGAGCCCACGGATCTTTCGAAATGGTGCGAACTCCGGATGTTCACGAGCGCCGAGGACGGTTGCGTGGTGAACTGTTACTTGGTGTGGGACGAGGTCACGCGCGAGGCGGCGTTGTTCGACACCGGCTTCGACGCGGCGGCGATCCTCAAGGTGATCGACGCGAACCAACTCCAGTTGAAGCACATCTTCATCACGCACTCGCACGCGGACCACGTCGCGGCGCTGGGCCCGATTCGCGAGCGGTTCCCGAAGGCCCGGATCCATTCCGGCAGCAAGAACGCGCCGGTCGAGCACCGCATCCGCGCCAACGATTTCATCATGTTGGGAAGCCTTCGGATCACGAACCGCGAGACGCCGGGGCACGCGGACGACGGCGTCACGTATATCGTCGGAACGTGGCCCGAGGACGCACCCCACGTGGCGATGGTCGGCGACGCGTTGTTCGCTGGATCGATGGGCGGCGCCCGGGAACACCTCGATCTCGCGCGGCAGAAGGTAAGGGATCAGATTTTCTCGCTGCCGGCGGAGACGCTGGTGTGCCCGGGCCACGGACCGGTCACGACCGTGGCGCAGGAGAAGGCGAACAATCCGTGGTTCGGTTGATGGAGTGGCCATCATGCGATGGATGATCCTGATACTGGCGGCGTCGATCGCGGCGGGAAGCCGTGCGGATGACCTCGCGTCGGGACGCACCAACGCGATCGTCGCAAAGCCGCCGTCTCCCTTGGTCGCCCGCGTCCAGACGCCGGCGCCGGCGAGGATTTCGGTTTCCGACGTCCCGCAACGTCCACCGGTCGAGGGTCGGGTCGCGCTCGAAGGCGGCAATTCCGGGGTGACGGGTTTGTCGGCCGAGAATCAAGCGGCGGCCCGGGAACGGTTGCGACGCTCCTTGATGCCGCTGGTTCCCGAGGATGCCGGGGGCGCGATGCGTTACCTGCGGCGGAAGCCGACGCTTCGCGGGTTGCGCGATTTGTTCGATCCCTTCGCGCCGCTCGCACGCGATCCGGCGAGGATGCCGTCGGTATGGGAGACGCGGCGGGTGTTGGATTACGGCGCGCCCGATTCCTTGCGAGGCGCCGTCGCGCCGCCGGTGCCGCGCGCGTTTCGAGATCCGATCACGCACGAATACGGCATCCGGCTTTGGTGACCCGCGGGCGTTGGCCGACCCGATTCAACCGGGGCCGGCATCACCCATGGCACGTGTCCCCGGCGTGGGTACGACGGAGGTCAACGCAAAGGATCATGGGCGGAAGCCGTCGCGGGCCGCGTGACGCGACGCGGTCCACGACGACTCCCGCCCCCAAGCGAACCGAATGGCCCAAGCGGCACCGGATGGCAATCGCGGTGGCGATCATGCGGCCTCCCGGAAGAATTCGGCGGAACGGGCCCGCACGAATTCCTGTTTGTAGGCGCGCCTGCGGGCGGCGAGCACGAGCTCGTTGAACAAGGTGGGGAACACCAGCAGCGGGTGCGATTCCAACCATGCCAACGCGGCGGCTTCGTTGGCCGCGCGCCGCAAACTCACCACCAGGACGGGCGCCGCTTGGGCGAGTTCATGGCGCAACAGGCTGTACTTCAGCCGTTCCAGTTCGGATTCGGCGGTCCCAAGACTCAAGCCCGGGGTTTCGGTGCTCCCGCCATTGGGCCGCAAGGGACCCAAAGACGCGGGAGGCTTCGGTGTTTTCGTTCGATTCATATCAATGTTCTCCGTGTTTTCGTTTTCGGGCCGAAAGGATCCGGCGGCCCATCCGGAAAGCAAAAAACCCACGATTGCCGGGCAATCGTGGGTTTTTCGAAAAGCCGGTGCGGTTGTACTTCAGCCGGTCTCCCCCACGATGCCGAACGCTCCCGGTTTGGCCCAGGAGCGACGGGTGCACGCCATCGATTGATGGCGGAGCGTTACGGTGATGGAGTCGGACAACTGCATCTCAGACGGTGAGCATTAACGGAATCACTCCCATGGGTCAAACCTGTTTTCCCCGGGAACAGGGCCGGATAGGATCGCCGGACGATGGCCCTGCCCTATCAGGTGGCGACTTTGTTGTACTGCTTCGGCGAACGGGACGAGATCCTGTTGCTTGAGCGCGCGCAGGAACCGAACCGAGGATTGTGGAGTCCCTGCGGCGGTAAACTACGGCAGGACACCGGCGAATCCCCGCATGCGTGCGCCCTCCGCGAGGCCCACGAGGAAATGGGCGTGACGCTGGCCCACGAGGATCTTCGTCTGACGGGCATCGTCAGCGAACACGGATACCAAGGCCAATCGCACTGGCTCATGTTCCTGTTCGAGGTCCGAAGGCGCTTCCACGAGGTTCCGCCGCCGCATCGGGAGGGAAGGTTCGCGTTCTGGCGACGCGACCAACTGGACGGCATACCGATGCCGGAAACGGATCGTGCGCGGATTTGGCCACTGTTTTGGAACCATCGTGGCGGATTTTTCTCCGCCCATTGCCGTTGCGAGCCCGATGGGAGCCACCGGTGGTGCATCGAGGAATCGCGTCCCGCCCAACCATGAACGCTCCCGAACAGCCGTCGGAGGAACCCGTCATCGATCTGGGGTCGGACGCCTACTTCATGGGCGAGGCCTTGCGCCAGGCGTCGCGCGCGTACGAGGCGGGCGAGGTGCCGGTGGGCGCGGTGGTGGTGCGCGGCGGACGGATCATCGCCCGCGCGCACAACCAAGTGGAGTGTCTTCGCGATGCGACCGCGCACGCCGAGATGCTGGCATTGACCCAGGCACAGGAGGCGGTGGGCGACTGGCGTTTGACCGACTGCACGCTCTACGTGACCAAGGAACCCTGCCCGATGTGCGCGGGCGCGGTGGTCCACGTGCGATGCGAGCGGGTCGTTTTCGGGGTCCCGGACCCAAAAGGCGGCGCGGCGGGTGGGGCGATGAATCTCCTTCAGTTCCCGACGTTGAACCATCGGTGTGCCATCACGCCGGGCGTCCGGAGCGAGGAATCGCGCCAGATGCTGCGGGCCTTTTTCGCGGAACAACGCCAGCGCCGCGAATTGGAACGGGCCCAGGAAAAAGCCTCGGGCGACGGGCCGGCTGGCGACGACACCGACGATCCGGGTTCGGACGCCGCCGAGGGCGGCGCATTCCTTAGCCCTTAACTGACGAGGATCATCGAGACCTTCTCCCCGGCCTCGTTGCGCGCAAGGCCCTGGGCGCGCGGATCGTTGACCTTTTTGCCATCGACGATGAATTGGTAGTGATGCCCGCCGTGTCCGAGCGAGACGGGCAAATGCCACGAGCCATCAAAGCTGCGTTTCATCGGGTGGCTCGTGGGATGCCAATCGTTGAAATCCCCGGTGATGTTCACCGCCTTCGCCTCGGGCGCGATGCAGATGAAATTGACGGGCTTGAGGGTCTGCCGCGCTTGGAGACGCTGGAGGGGCGAGCCTGAGGGTCGGAGTCCGTGCATCGGGAGTGACAAGGTTGGTGACGGCATGTGCATGTCTTTTCCTTGGCGACGATTCATGCGTGGCCGACGCGCTAAAAAGCCAGAGTCGTGCCAGAGATCAAGCTAAAGTGTCCGCAGCACGCACTCGCGTGAGTTTGCCGGACTCGTTCCACCACACTTCGGCAAGTCCGTGCGAAAACCGCGTTTCCCATGATAGATGGTACGCGCCCGCCTCGAACCAAACCAAGTGGTCGCCGGCTCGCAGCGAGGACGGCATCGGCCGGCGGGCCAATTGGTCGAACGCCATGCAAGTCGGGCCGTGCACCGCGGTCGGCTGCATTCTTCCGCGGCGGTGCTCGAGCGGATGCAGCGCGTGCTGTTCCCATTGCGACACCAAGGCGTTCATCGTTCGCCCGCCGTCGCAGATCAACTGGCGGAGACCCCCGCGCTGTCGCGAGTCGAGGATTTCCATGACCAACACGCCGGATCCCGCGCTCACGAAACGCCCGTTCTCGTGCCACCATCCGGCGAGACCCGGGAACCAACCCGCGGCCTTTCTCAACACGGCCGCGTAGCCTTCGAGGGAACCGCGGTATCCCGCGTCGCATCGGTTTCCCGCGCGATCCAGCGTGTGGCGCGGGGGAAGTCCCCCGCCGATGTCGACGTATTCCGGTCGCCAACGGTTCGAGCCGCAGATCGAGGCCAACTGTTCGAGCGCCCCGAGATAAACGGCGGGTTCAGGGACGTTCGTGCGCAGGTGGAAGTGCGCCGAAGTCGCGAGGAGGCCGGCGCGCCGGATGCTTCGCAAGGCCGATGGGATTTCAGCTGGTTCGAATCCGAATTGGGTCGGCGACGACGGGTCCTCGGGGTCCGTCTCGGCCGACGTGCGGACGCGCAGTCCGATGCCCCATGTTTGGCGACGCGCGAACGGCAGCAGTGACGCCAACTCGGACGGCGAGTCGAAATGGACGCGGATGTCGCTGGTGGCGACGCGGGGAAGCCAGCGGTGTTTGGCGGGGCCGTTGACCAGGATGCGTTCGGCGGGGAACCCCGCGGCCAACGCGGCGCGAAACTCGAATTCACTGACGACCTCGATGGGCCTTCCGCGGCGTTGCCACCAGCGAAGCAGCACCGGCAAAGGCTGGGTCTTGCAGGAAAGCCACGCGGTTGCCGGCCGGCCCAGGTCCAGCGCGTCGAGTTCCGCGATTCGTTCGGCGACCGGTTCCGGCGAGAACAGGTAGAACGGGGTGCGGGCACCTTCCCGAAGCGCGCGTTCCGCCAGCCTTCGCCACGACGCCACCAACGCCGGCGAATGACCGAACCGATCCACGGGTCGCGCGGGTTTGCAGCGGCCCTTTGCGCCCCGTGGACTCATGCAAAGGTCGACACCGGCAACCCGGTCCGCGCACGGATCGTGGTCGCGATCGATTCCAGTTCGTCGCCGGTCAATTTCGTTGCCCACGGCTCCGGCGTGGGACGCGCGATGGTATACGCATGGACTTCCGCGATGCGCCCGCCGGCGTCGACGATGGCCCGCAACCGCGCGCAGTAGACCTCGAGCTCCTCCGCTGGCATCGGGGCACCGTGGACGCGGAGGAAAAGACTTTGGATCACGATGGGCCGGGCTTTAGCGGTGGATTCCAAATTGGCCAGGATGCGGTCGAAGCGAATGGACGAACGGTTGACGGTCTTGAAGTACGCCTCGGTTCCGGCGTCGAGCTTAGCCCAAACCTCTCCTTGGTTTGCGTCCATCAACGCGAGGCCACGTCGGACGGATTCCTTGTCGAGCCCGGCGGCGTCGGTGATGAGGACGATCTTGGCCTCGGGCAAACCGAAGGCGCGTTTGGCCTCGACGGCGATCCGGACGCATTCGTCGAAGTTGGGAACCATGGTGGGTTCGCCGTCGCCGCTGAAGGCGATGTCGCGCACGACGCGGGAGAGGTCGGCGGCCTCGACGAACTTCGGGTCCTCGCCGAGTTTCCCGGACCGCGCGAGGCGGATCATCTCGGCGAGTTCGGCGCGGATCTTGAGGAGGTCGACGACGCGGGATTTCGGGGGCGTCGCGCGGTCGACCTCGCAATAGACGCAATCGAAATTGCAGATCTTGTCGGGATTCAGGTTGATGCCGATGGAGAGGCCGCGGGACCTGCGGGAGATGACGGGATAGACGTAGGTGAAATCCCAAAACGAGCGGGAATGGTCCTGAACACTCCGCCAATGGTTTTGTACCGGCGATTCGCCCACGGGCGGATTCTAGGAGCGAATCGTGGCCGTGGCATCCTGATTTTGGCGGGGGCCGCGGGCATTCCGGGATTGATGTCCGGGCGGGAACGGGAGTTTCCTACCCGTGTACCCCGATGGAGCGAAGTCGTCCGCGGACGACCGTGGTTGGACTGGACGAAGGATGGAAAAAGGGGGCGCGAAGGACTTGGCGGCCGGGGGTCGGCATTTTGCAACCTTCCGGGTGCGATCAAGAGAATTGATGGCAGAAATGAGAATCTTGCCCCATGGAACCGGTGCAGGAGTTCGCAGGGATGCGGGGTTGGAGGTCCAAAAGAGCCTCGCCGCGGGGGTTTTCGGCAGAATGGAACGACGGTGAACCCATGGTGAACAATTTCACGGATGCTCGGCCCGGTACTTGCGGGACGGTGAATCCTATGCGGACGCGAGAAACCCTCGTGGCTTTCCCGCCGACGCTGCTCCGAGCGGATACCAAGGATCCGCTCGCGGTGGCAGCGCAGGTGAGGACGGACTATCTGGCGGTGTTCCCGGAGGGTGAACGCCAATTTGTTCCCCGGGCTTTCAGCTGGGCGCTGGATTGTTTTACCGGAAGGGATCGGGACTACCTGCCGATCGACGCCCGTTACCACGACCTGGAGCACACGTTGCAGGGGACCCTGTGTCTCTCGACGTTGCTGCGGGGACGGCACGAGGCGGGAACGGAGCCGCGGCTGGACCGCAAGACGTTCGAGTTGGCCATCCTGGCGATCCTCCTGCACGACACCGGCTATCTGAAGCGCCGGGACGACACCGCGGGAACCGGCGCCAAGTACACGCTCACGCACGTCTCCCGGAGTTGCGATTTCTCGGAGCGCCTTTTGGCCACGCATGGCTACTCGGCGGCCGATCTCCAGGCGGTGAAGAACATGATCCGCTGCACGGGCATGGGTGCGAACGTCGCGGGCATTCCGTTCCAAAACGACGCGGAACGCGTCTGTGGTTTCGCGTTGGCGACGGCGGATCTGCTCGGGCAGATGGCGGCGGACGACTACATCGACAAGCTGCCGGTGCTGTACGAGGAATTCGTCGAGGCCGGAAAATTCAACGGCAAGTCGGGCGCCGAGGCGTTCAGCAGCGTCGAGGACCTGATGCGCAAGACGCCGTTGTTCTGGGAGAAGTACGTCCTGCCGAAAGTGCAGAATGACTTCCTCGGGATGTACCGGTTCCTCGGGCACTCGGCGAACGCCGGCCGGAATTTCTACTTCGAGCGGATCCAGTCGAACATTGATCGGCTCAAGCAGCGGATGGCGATGGCGGCATAGTGCCGTTCAGCGGGTCCGACGGGTTTTTCCGCCCAGGGTCAGCATGGCGGCGCCGGTGCCCAACAAAGCCCAGGTGCCGGGTTCCGGCACGGACGACGACGGGGAAAGGAATTGGAACGAATCCCCGCGCTTGTCGATGGGTCCGCCGGGGGTGAACACGGCCGCCCCCCAATCCAATTCGCCGAGATCGGCCGATTCTTCCCCCTTGCCCGCCAATCCGGACCGTAGCTTCTCGTGGGTCGGCAATTTTCTCCAACGCGGCACGATGTAGGCACCCATCGAAGGCGAGTAGATGCTCATTCCGGGCTCGATCAGTCCGGTTCGTCTTCCGGCGAAAGGCAGCCACAACTCATCGAGGAGTTCCGACCGCAAACCCAACTCGTGCGGAACGCCTCCCGAAACGCCGGCGGCCGGCAGGGGCGACATTGCGCGGCGTCCGAAATTCGGCAGGGGCTCCGGCTCGTCGTCCGAGGCTCCGGTGATGTCATACCGCACGCTCATCGCGGCAAGCTCCATGCCGATATCTCCCGGAAAACCGGTGTCCGCACCGTTGGCGGAAATGGGAAGCGACCCGGCCGCAATCGAGGCGGCGATAAGGAGGAGGGTGCGGGGGTTCACGCGGGAATCCTCTGACACCGGGCGACTCCAACGCGAGCACGGATTGAGGAGTCAATTCGCCGATTCATGCCGCTCGCCGCCCGTGCTGCCGATGGTCTAGCGTCCGCCCGAATGAGCCTCGCGGAGCATCGTCAGGCGATCGACGCCATCGACGCAAAGATCGTGGAATTGCTGAACGACCGAACCCGTCACGTGCTGGAAATCGGCACGATCAAGACGAAGCAAGGTCAGGAAATCTACGCGCCCCACCGCGAGCGCGCGGTGCTGCAGAAAGTCTGCAAACTCAACCGCGGCCCGATCACCAACGACGGCCTCCGCGCGATCTACCGCGAGGTGATGTCGAGCGCGTTGTCGCTGGAGAAGTCGCTGGCGATTGCCTATCTCGGGCCGGAGGCGACCTTCACGCACCAGGCGGCGCTCCGGCGTTTCGGCGCGAGCCTCCGGTACTGCCCGCAGAAAACCATCGCCGACGTCTTCCACGAGGTTGCCCGTCATCGTGCCGACTACGGCGTGGTTCCGGTCGAGAATTCCACCGAGGGCGTCGTGACCCACACGCTGGACATGTTCGTGGACAGCGAGCTGAAGATCGTGTCGCAGATGGTGCTGCGCATCTCGCACTGTCTGGCCTCGCGCGCGGGTCGACGCGAGGACATCCAAAAACTCTACGTCCATCCGCAGACGCTGGCGCAATGCCGTGGGTGGATACAAAAGACCTTCCCGCACGCAGAACTGACGGAGACGAGTTCGAACGCCCGGTCGGCGGAACTCGCGGCGAAGGACCAACGATCGGCCGCGCTGTGCGGGGAATTGGCGGCGGATACCTACGGCGTCCCGATCCTCGAGCGGGACATCCAGGACAACGCGGCGAATGCCACGCGGTTCTTCGTGCTGGGACGGCAGGCGCCGCCGCCGACCGAGATCGACCGGACCAGCCTCATGTTCAGCATCCGCGACGAGGTGGGCGCGCTGCACAAGGCGCTCGCTCCGTTCCGGAAGTTCCGCATCAACATGACCAAGATTGAGTCGCGCCCGAGCAAGCGGAAGGCGTGGGAATACTTCTTCTTCGTCGACTGCGATGGCCACGCCGAGACGCCGAAGGTTGCCAAGGCCATCGAGCAATTGGGACAGCACTGCAGCTTCGTGAAAGTGCTGGGCAGCTATCCGAACGGTGACTGAGCGCGGGGCGGGGTCGGCCGTGGGTGGCGGCGGCCCTGCCGCCACCGCTGTAGGCCGTAGAGAGAACAATAATCCCCGGCAGCAAAGGGCTTCCGGTGACGGCAGGGCCGCCGTCACCCACCGTGGCTTTGGCACTCCGCGTCAGCGGGGGGTGGGTCCGTAGAACTTCATGTTCAGGCCCTGCGCGTCGGACGATCCGGAGTAGACCGCGATCCCGAAATGTTTCGAGATCTGTTCGTACGGGGGCAGCAGCTTGAAATCGAATGCCTCGCGCCATTCGCCTTTCCATCCGGCTTGGTCGAGCATCTTGTCGAAGCCACCCCCTCGCAGGAACTCCCATTGGCCGCGCATTCCGGCGCGCTGGTTTTCGTAGCCGAAGTAGCCCGTGCCCATGCCGCCCACTTTTTCCGCGGCCTGCGCGATCGACGGATCATCCCGGAGCGATTTGCCGCCACCATCCGCGGAACGGAGGTATTCCTCGAGCATCGCCGGCGTGGTGCTGATCGACACGTAGCCACCGCTGGCTGCGAACTCGATTTTCTTGGGCTTCTGGCCGGGATCCGGCGGGAGGCGCGTCGCGCGGATCTTCTTTCCGTTGAATTCCCGGTCCTTCAATTCCTCTCCCGAATTGGGCAGCAATCCGCCGAGGCCGCGAAGTCCGGTTGCCAGGCCTTCCGCATCCGCCGAGCCCAACAGCGTCAACGTCGGCGGGCTCATCAACTCGAGTTGCGACGAGCCGGTCGGCGCCTTCGAATAGGTGATTACATCGTCGCCCAGGTTGCCGACCAGTTGCTTCTTGAGGTCGAAATTGGGGTCCTTGTCCTTGCCGGCCGTGGTGATCATCATCTGCGCGAAGCCCGCGAGCTGGGGCGAAACGTTGGCCAACGTTTGCTCAAGCGTGGCCCACAGCTTTTGTCCGTCGATGCGCCAGCGGGAGAATCGCACCGCGTCCGCCGGCACGAACGGCGTCGGGCTGGAATCCTTCGGAGTCGGTGCCAGCATTTTGAACAATCCCACCCGTTGCGCCTCGGGAACCGCCACGCTGATGGTGAATCCCGAGCCTTCCGAATTCAGGTTTGCCGCCATCGACAACGTCTTGAGTCCTTCCAAACCGATCGCCTTCATCGCGGCTTTCGGGTCGATGCCCATCGCGTCCGCACCCTCGCCGGTCTTCGCCTGCTTCGACAACACCGCGTAGATCGGCGACCAATTGACCCAGCCGTAACCGTAGGCCTGCTTGAACCACGCCGCCTCCGACGCCTGGAAGCCGGCATCCTCGCCGATCGTCGGAACCGAGCCGCCCGTCAAGCGCGCCACGAGCTTCTCGACGCTCTTGGTCGAGTTGCCCACGACCAACGCCGTGTCCGCCTGGCCGAACACGATGTCCATCTTGCGCGGCTTTTTCTTCGCGTCGGGCTCGGCGTCCTCGTCCTCCTTTTCCGGCAGGTCGACCGACACCGACAGGAAATCGAGATCCCGGATCTTCTCCGTTTTGACGGGCTTCTTGGCGTCCGAGAGGCGTTTGCGGATGTCCTCGAGCTGCTTCTTGAGATCGGGCGAATGATCCTTGGTATCGACGACGACCACCCAGCCGGGTTCGGTGCCGGGATCGCCCTTCCAATCGTTTTGCACCACGGCGATCGTGAGCTGGCCCTGGAGCAGGGGCAGGTAGTCCGCCGCCTTGATCCCGAGTTCCTTCTCGTAGTTGCCGAGGACTTTCTCGGCGAACTTCTGCTCGAAGTTCTCGCGGAACGCCTTCATCCCGGGGTCCGACCACATCGATCCGCCGGGGCCGGCCTTGAATTCCGTAACCGTGCGCGACCAATCGGGAACGGTGACCAGCGCGAGGGTGTCCTGGGGAAACAGCTTCGGCGCCGGAGGCACCGCGGCGGAGGTCGAGAGCGCGAGGGCAACCAGGGCCAGGAACGGTTGGAAATGGCGTTTCATGCAGGGCAGACCGGCGCGCGGGGGATGCGGTTCAAAGGCGGGGAAGCTCCCGGGCACGCGAGTCCCGCAGAAAAAGCGCCACGGAAAGCCCGTTGGCAAGCCCGATCCTTGGGTTTCGTCTAGTGGCGGGATGCGGTGCAAAGGGTTTCAATGGCGGCTCGAGCAATCGCAATTGCAGGTCATACCTTTGAGCCACCGTCCAAACCATTGTGAGGACGCGGTGAAACCGGCTGTCCGGTCGGATCGAAGCAATCCCGTGCCGTGCCGGGAAATCCATAAAACTCGCCATTGCGGTCAAAGCCATCGATCAGCATGCGTCGCATTTCCGCGTCGTCGGCAAAGGCTTCCATCCAAATGCTGAAGAAGCCATGGCCTTGAGCGGTCCTCACAATTTGCCGCTTCATTTGCGGTGTAGGCGCATCCCGCAAATCCTCCTTGCTTTCCAGCGCCACGAGCCAGATTTCCTTTCGCTGGTTGTACCGGTCGATGGCGACGATCTTTCCGTTTTCATCCATCACTTCGTTTGGACCTTTGTCCAATCCTGTTAGCGCGAGCGTATGGAGCGCTATCCGACGCCGAGCATCATCGTTCAGATTTGGCGACGGCAATACTTGTCCGTCTTTGGTATAGGTGAATGCAAAAAACGTGTTGTCGCGGTCAGGCAAGAAAACCTTGTCCAAGGCGACATCCTTGTCCGTCTTCGTGCCGTTACAATTCACACATCCCAACAAGAAATTATCCCAACGACCTTTCAGGTGCTCATATCGTTTCAACCCCTTCGGTTGAATGTGCTCCACGGCAAGCTGGGTGGGGATACGACGCTCGCAATAAGAACAATACGGACCGAGACGCGACTGCAATTCCGGGAAAGCGTCGCGATAGTTTTCGAAGTCGAGGATTTGGGGGCCAGGCCGGCGGTTGATGGGTCGCATTATGCCTCGATTATTGGCGCTGCTCCGCTCCCGGCATCTTGGGCCCCACGTATCCGGGTGCCCAATTTGCCCTCGTGCTTCAATTCCAAAAACGCCTGAAATGCCGGATTGTCAGCGTACGGCGCCACTCCTGCCACGAGTTGCCTTTCAAACTCGGCGAGTCGTTCGTCGGGCGATTGGGATGCCTTCTCCAATATAAGCAAATAATCCTTGGCCTGACCGACCATCTGGCGATAGCGCCGACCCACCTCGGGATGTTCGACTCCCATCAGGCCGCGCGCGATGTCTTCGACTCCGAGGTTGCACGTTTCGGGGACGGATTGGACGTCCAGCGGCAGAAGCTCCCCATTGCGCAAGGACTGTACGATGAAAGGTGAGTGCGTGGTGGCAATGAACTGCACTTCCGGGAACAGCTTCCGCAGGTCTTCCACGACATGACGCTGCCACCTCGGATGCAGGTGCAAATCCAGTTCATCGATCAGTACAATGCCAGGAGTGCCCCGAAGTACGTCCGCGTCCAGATGTGGATTCAACTGCGCCGCTTTGAATGCCAGATCGCCCACCATCGCGATCATATTGCGCTGGCCATCGCTCAATTCCCCGAACGGCAGACGCGGCTGGCCCTTGATATCGAGCAACAAACCAAGACGAAGGTGATATTCGACCTTCTCGCATCCTTCAACGGCCTGAAGGATGGCCTCCTTGACGACCCTAAATTGCTGCGACTCCTTGCGCTCCTGGACCGCAAGCTGGTGTTCAAATTTCAGCCAACGCAACAAGTCACGTGGACTGCATCTTGGATCAATGCTGAAGCGATAGCCCGCCAGGCGCGACGCAAATGAATCGGCCAAATCCTCCTCCGCTTCGGGGGCTTCCTGTGGTGCTTTGACTGGCTTTTCGGATTCGTCGTCGAAGCGGTGCGTGGCGCGCATATCGCGGGGCTCTTGCCACAGGCGTCCCGTGCCGTAGTAGGAAATCAGCGGCAACGTCACCGGATCACCATGCTGCATCTGTTTCACCGACTGCTCGGCGGCACCCTTGATGTTCTTGGCCTTGATCCAGTTTGTTTTCGTCCCGAGCAACTCGCGACGCCAGGTCATGCGCTGGCTCATCACCATTCCGTAGGCTTCCACAGAGACGGGCATTTGCTTCTCCACCCGCGCGGTGTCGCCAAACTGAATGACTTTCAAACGCACGTCTTCGGGCTGAATATGGCGGCTGTCCTCCCCGCGAACGCCCAAAAACCAACTTCCCGCGGCGACGGCGAGCGCATCCAGAGTACTGGTTTTGCCCTTGCCATTCTGGCCGATGATCAGATGAAACGAACCGTTGCCGTTGGCTGGCGCATCAATGGAGCGGGGAAAATCGAAGGACTTGTCCTCGAATCCCTTGAAGTTCCTAATGTGCAGCCGATCGATTCTCATTCGATGACCGCAATGATAGTGGATTGCCCGCCGTCTGCCACGGCGTTTTTGCGGTGCCTGCGACCCTCATGAACGCGGCGAGGTGTTACTAAGTGGCTTTGACACGCCACGGTTGGTGTGGGTCTTTCAAGCCCGGGAAAGGGCGTTCTCGCTGACGAACAGATTGCGGGAACGGAACGCGGGGGGACTTTCCAGTAGAAGCACGGCTCGGAGCGAGGCCAACGGTGAGGCAAACCATTGGAGGTGAAGGCGACGCTCCTCGGCAGCGGCCCAGCGGGGAGTGGGAAGGTTCATACGGCGCGCCAGTTCCTCTGCCGTCGCCGCCAGGTAGGCGTCGCGGATTCTGCCCATCTCCAAATCCATTGGTGCGAGCAAGGGTGGTGCAACTTCCAGAGCCGACGGCGTTGGCGCCGCGTAGAACTCATCGAGGAAATTGGCGAGGCAGCGATCGAAGGAGTCGCCTCGAGCGGTGAGCGTGCCTACCTCTTCGAGCGATTTCGGTCTCATACAGCTCTTACCAGGGTGGGACGGCTCGGTCAACTGCCCAAGGCTCGCCTATGTCAGGCACCGAGTGACGGCGGGCCGCCATCACCTACCCATCTTCCACGGGCCGCGCGTCACGGCAGCGTCGGCTTCGTCCGGCTCGGCGGATCCAGGTAACGAAACGCGTTGTTCGGGTTGTTGTTGTCGTACGCGAACGCGTCGCGGTGGTTCAGGAAGTACTTCAACTGGTCGACGGGGATCGCGAACCCGATGCCCTCGCCGAACGTAAGCTTCATGTTCGTGACGCCCACGACCTCGCCGCGGAGGTTGAACAGCGGGCCGCCCGAGTTGCCCGGGTTGATCTGCGCCGTCGTCTGCAGGAAGAGATCGCCCGCGACCTCGCGGGTCTTGGTGCTCAGGATGCCCTCGGTGACGGTGCGTTCGAGCCCGAGCGGACTGCCGATCGCGAACACCCGCTCGCCGACCGACAGCGCGTCGTTGTCGCCCAGCAACACCCGCTTGAATTTCGGGGCGTCCTTGTCCTCGACCTTCAGCAATGCCAGATCCGCGAACTTGTTCATCGCGACGATCCGGATGTCCTTGTAGCTGCGGCGCTCGAGTTGGCCGTCCTTGAGGTGGTACACCTCGAGCGAGATCTTGGTCTCGCCCTCGATCACGTGGAAGTTGGTGATCAGGTGACCCTCGTCGGTGATGAAGAATCCGGAGCCAAGACCCGCGGGCGTGCGTACTTGCACGACGCTCTGCCCGAGCGCCTGCACCTGTTCCCGAACCGCCCTTTCGGGAGGCGGCGTCGCGGCGGTCGCATACAGCCCGTCCTTGGCTTCCTGGATCGTCGGAACCGCAATCCTCGCGTCGGGCTTGCCGTCCGGTTTGGCTTTCGCCTCGCCGCCGGCGTCGTGGGCCACCTTGACGATCTCTGCGCGCGGCACGGCCACGACCGTGTAACCGAGGTCGATGACCACCAGGTCCTTCTTTTCGGCAAGGATCTTTCCGGTCAACGCCGCGCCGTCCTTCAACTGGAGACTGTCCGCACGGACCGTCGCCACCAACGCCGCAGCGGCCGCGAGCGCCGGGAAAATCGCGCGGGATTTCATCGGGGCGGATCAGTTGGAGACGTACTCGCGGGGATCGGCAACGTGACCGGCGATCGCGCTCGCCGCGACGGTGGCCGGGCTCGCGAGGAACACCTGCGATTCCTTGTGGCCCATGCGGCCGGGGAAATTGCGGTTCGTCGCGCTGATGCATTTCAGCGGCGTGTTCATGCGGCCGAACGTGTCGACCGGCCCGCCAAGACAGGCGGCGCAGCCGGCATTCTCGGTCATCTGGACGCCCGCGGACACCAACACTTCCCAGACCGTCTGGTTGCCCCAGCGCGTGTTCTGCAGGTCATGGACGATCTCCGGCGTGGCAGGCACCCCGAAGGTGTCGATCACCACCCGGCGACCCCGCACCACGCGCGCGAATTCGACGAAGTCGCTCGTCTTGCCGCCGGTGCACGAACCGATGTAGGCGCGGTCAAGCTTCACCGATGCCATGTCCTTCGCCTTCTTGCGTTGGCCGGGGTCCGGATGGCACGCGACCGTCGGCTCGAGTTTGTCGAGGTCGACCACGAGTTCCGAAACGAAAGTCTGCTGCTCGTCGGCGACCACCGGCTCGTATTTCGAGGTCGTGCCGTTCAACGCGGTCCGTCCGCCGACGAACTCGGCCGTGCGCTGGTCGAACGGGAAGATCCCGTTCTTGCCGCCCGCCTCGATCGCCATGTTCGCGATGGTCATGCGGTCGTCCATCGACAATCCGGCGATGCCACCGCCGTCGAACTGCATGGCGCGGTAGGTTGCGCCGTCGAAACCGATCTCGCCGATGATGTGGAGGATGACGTCCTTGGCCATGACGCCGGGCTGGAGCTTGCCCTCGAGGCGGAAGCGCATCGTCTCGGGCACCTTGATCAGCAGCTTGCCGGTGCCCATCACGAAGCCGGCGTCGGTGTTGCCGATGCCCGTCGCGAACTCGTTGAACGCGCCCGCCATGCAGGTGTGCGAATCGGTCCCGAAAAGGATCTCGCCGGGCCGCGTGTGGCCCTTCTGCGGCAGCGCGGCGTGGCAGACGCCCGCGTAGCGCGATCCATACTGCCGCTTCAACAGGCCCTTCGTCGCGTCGAATTTCCAACCGCCGGATCCCTCGTCGATGACGTCGTAGAAATACGGGAGGTCCTGCTCTTTCGCGAAGTCGCGCAGGATGTCGACGTTGCGGTTCGACTTCGAATCCGCCGTGAAGATGTAGTGGTCGGGAATGATGACGACGCGCTGGCGGTCCCAGACCTTCGCGGTCTTGCCGAATTCACGATGGAAGACGCCGATCGTCCCGGGCCCGCAGACGTCGTGCGTCATGAGGATGTCGGCCTTCACCCAGATGTTCTCGCCGGCGGTCACGCGGGCCTTGCCGGCGGCTCGCGCGAGGATTTTCTCGGTCAACGTCATGACGCGACAACCTAGCCAACGCCGTCCCGTGGACGCAATGGGCTAGCCGCGAAAGCTTTTGGGGCGGACCCGACCCCCGGGGCGTCCGGGGACGCGATGGCCCGGCAATTTCCGTGAACCCTCGCTACAGGATGTTCGCCGCGAGTTCCGCCAATTCGCTCCGCTCGCCCTTCGATAGTTCCACGTGGGCCGGCAGCGACTGTCCGCGAAACCGACTCACCACGTAGTTGAAGCCGTTCGAAGCGGTGTCCACATAGGGATTGTCGATTTGGTACGGGTCGCCGGTGAGGATGATTTTCGCGCCTTGCCCGACGCGCGTCAGGATCGTCTTGGCCTCGAGCGGCGTCAGGTTCTGCGCCTCGTCCACGATCACGAATTGGTGGGCGATGCTGCGTCCGCGGATGTAGCTCAGCGCTTCCACGACGATGGTCCCGCTCCGCAACAGGTCCCCGGTCCGCCCGTGCTCGCCGCGTCCCATGTTCAGGTCGCCGAGCATCTCGAGCGCGTCGTGGATGGGTTGCATCCAGGGCGAGAGCTTTTCCTCGAGGGAACCCGGCAGGAAGCCGAGTTCCTTGCCCATGGCGATGGTCGGGCGTGCCACCACCAACCGCCGGAACTCGCGGTCGGTGATCGTCTTTTTGAGTCCCGCGGCAAGGGCCAGCAGGGTTTTGCCGGTACCGGCCTTGCCCATGAGGGTCACCAACCGGATCCCGTCGTCCAACAGCGCGTCGAGCGCGAAATGCTGCTCCCGGTTCTTCGGCCGGATGCCCCAGACGTTCTGCACGTCGCGCAGGGGAATGAGCTTCGTGCCGGTCGGGTCGATCCGTGCCAGCACCGTGCGCTTGGAGGCGCCCTCCTCGGTCAGCGTGCAATATTGGTTCGCGTGGCGCTTCGGTCCCGCGGGCAGCGCCATCTCGCCGTGCATCTTGAAGTCGTTCAACCGCGCCGCGGAGACGGTCGCCTCGAACATTCCCGTGTAGAGATCCTTCAGGTTGACCTGGTCGGTCTCGTAGTCTTCCGCCGGCAACCCGTACACGTCGGCCTTCAACCGAAGGTTGATGTCCTTCGTCACGAGGATCGTCGGCCGCGATTTCTCGCGTTCGCGCACTGCCAACGCGTGGGAAAGGATCCGGGAGTCGACGGAGCCCGGCGCCGGCGTGGCCGCGGACCGGGAAGGTTCGGCGAAGATGATGCGGAGGGTTCCGCCGCTCGGCAGCGGGACGCCTTTGGCGAGGCTTCCCTGCGCGCGCAACGCGTCGAGCCGACGCGACACCGTGCGCGCGTTCTGGCCGCGCTCGCTCGTCTCGCGCTTGAACTTGTCCACCTCCTCGATCACCTCGATCGGCAGCAGGACGTGGTTGTCCTCGAAATTCAGCAGCGCGTTCGGGTCGTGCAGGAGAACGTTTGTGTCCAACACGTAGTTCTTCGCCTTTTTACTACCGACCGGGGGAGAAGTGCGGCGGTTGGGTCGCGGGGACGGATTCACCGGGCTGGACGCCTCGGATTCAGGCACGCGTTCGAGCACGCGTGAACGATGCGACGGGATTCCCGCGGCACAAGCCGAATCCTGCGACAATCTCGCGGAAGCGACGCTTGGGTCGGCGCGCGCGTCGAGGTGCTCGAAAACCGGCACGCTCCGGGATTGCCAACGCCGCCGCAAAACGATAGGCCCGCGGGCGACCAATCGAGTCCGACCGCCATTCGACGCCAGGAATGTCCCGCTCTTCCAAATCCACCATCCGCGATTTCAACCGTGGCCTTGACCAGTCCGTCGGGTTTTTGCTCGCCATCTGGGTCGTCTTCGCGCCCTGGGCGTTCGGCTCCACCACGGGTTGGGCGGCATGGACGACCACCGGCCTTGCCTACGCCGTCGGGATTGTTTCGCTGGCGCGCCGGATCTCGTGGCGTTGCTTCTCGTTCACCGAGCCGCGCTGGAACTTGCCCGGGCGCGGGAGCGCGTGGTCGGGCGTGCTCGCGGTTCTCGCCGTGCTCTTCGTCGGTTATGTCGGGCTCTCCATCCTCAACGCCCGCGCGCGCGTCGTCTGGAACAACGAGGGTCTCGATTTCGACTACCGGGATTTCCAGTCGTGGCTTCCGACCACGTACGACGTGGATGCCACGACGCGCGCGTTCGTGCGCTACGCCGGGCTCGCGCTCGGGTTCTGGGGCGCGCGCGACTGGCTCGGGGGAATGACCCGCGGGGAACGGCATCGCGCGGAGGACGGCCGCTTGAAACGCGAGCCCGGCCGCGTCCCGGGGCGCCTCAAGGCCTTGCTCTGGACCTTTGCCATCAGCACCGCGCTGATGAGCCTGGTCGGGATGCTCCATCGCCTCGACGGCTCGCGGGAACTCCTGTGGCTGCTCAAGGTCCGGATGGACAGTTCGACGGGAATGTTCGGGCCCTTCCCGTACCGCGCCAACGCCGCGCAGTACCTCAATCTCGTCTGGCCAATCGTGCTGGGCTTCTGGTGGATCCTGCGCCGCGAGGCCAAGCGTACCCTCGGTCCGAATCTCCGCATCGGCGGCGGGCCGCACGTTCTTCTGCTTCCCTGCGCGGCCATCATGCTGATCGGCACCATGGTCGCCGCGAGCCGCGGGGGAATCATGGTGGCGGGTACCGAGCTCATCCTCGTCGTCGTGGTCCTCGCGATCTCCGGCCGGCGCCAGGCGGGCATCGGCTGGCTTCTGGTCGGCGGCCTCGCCCTCGTGCTTGCGACGGGATGGCTCCTCGCCGGCGACTTCCTCCAACAACGGTTCCAGGCGCGCGACGAATACGTCGGCCTTCATGGACGCGCCACGATCTACGCCGGCGCGCACCGCATCGCGGACGACTTCCCCGTGTTCGGCACGGGCGCGGAATCGTTCATGGCGATCTCCGGGCTTTACCGGGAGAAGGTATCGGGCGATTGGCCCGCGTACGTCCACGACGATTGGCTCGAGACGCGGGTCACGTTCGGGTGGGTCGGTTTCGCGGCGGTGGTGGCGATGCTGGTTTCGGTGCCGTTGATCCATTGGCGCCACGGGGTGTTGCCGGTCCCGCGGGAATTCCGCGCCATGCTCGCGATCGCGATGGGCGGGATGTTGCTGCACGCGGTGTTTGATTTCCCGTTCCAGATCCTTTCGTTGCATTGCGCGTTCCTCGTGGTGGCGGCCATCGCCACCGTTTTGTCGCCCTTGCCGGAAAACGCGACCTCGGACGACGCCGCGGCGGAAGGCATCGCCGGCAAACGAAACGCGTGACGCGCTTGGCGTCGGCAGGCGGACTAGGGCATGTTGCAACGACCGTGAGTTGCCTGCCGCAAGCCGCAGAGGTCCCATGCATCCGTCCCGTCGGGATCGGAACGCATTAGCCCCGCCGAATCCGCACCATGTCGCAGCCCGGCAAAACCAACCTCGCGGCCCGGATCCTGTCCCGGCTGGCGCGCGCGGTTTGCAACCATCCGCGGTGGTTCGTCTGGCCGCAGATCCTGCTGGCGATCGCCGCGGTGGTCCTCGCGGCGACCCATCTCGAGTTCGACATGGACCGGAACTCGCTCGTCGGCGAGGACAAGCCGGAGCACCGCCACTTCCTCGCCTACAAGAAGGAGTTTCCGGGACAGGACGACATCGTGGTCGTCGTCGAGGGACAGGCAGAGGGCGAGAACGCGTCGCACGAACGCAGCCGCCAATTCGTCGAGCGGCTCGGCGCCCGGCTCGAGGCGGAATCCGTAGCCCGCAACCCGACCAATCTGTTCGGCGACGTGTTCTTCAAGGGCGACCTCCGCCTGATGGGCAACAAGGCGTTGCTCTTCTTCCCGGAGACCAACCTCGTCGAATTCACGAAGGCGCTCGAGGACTACAAGCCGTTCATGGCGCAGTTCACCGGCGCCACCAACCTCGCCACCCTTTTCAAAAAGGTGAACTCGCTCGTCCGCTCCAGCGGGCACGAGCGCAACGAGAAGACCGATTCCTTCCTCAAGGCGCTGCCCGCCATGGAACGCCTCATCCGGATGGCGTCCGAAAGCCTCGGTCGTCCCGGGAACCCGCCGTCGCCCGGCGTCGAGGCGCTCTTCGGCGGCGGCGACGAGGCCGAGCGGGAGAAATACATCACGTTCGCCAAGGGCCGGATCTATCTCGTCTCCGCGCGGCCGCGCCTCGTCGAGGTGACCGCCGCGGACGTCGAGCCGCGCTGGTACGAGAGTCTTTTCGGCCGGCGTCCGGTTCCCACCGAACAGCGCATCAAGGACACGCGGTTCGCCCGCCAGGACGCGGTCAACTCCGCCGCCATCGACCGCGTGCGCGAACTCGTCGCCGAAGTCCGCGGGGAAATCCCGGGCCTCAACATCGGCGTCACCGGCGAGCAGGTCCTCGACTACGACGAGATGGTCCAGTCCCAGCGCGACTCCACGCTCTCCACGATCGTTTCGCTCGTCGTCTGCGCGCTCATCTTCGTCATCGCGTACCGCCAGACCGGCCGTCCCCTCAAGGCCACCTTCTGCCTCGTGATCGGCCTCGCCTACACGATGGGCTTCACCACGCTCGCCGTCGGACACCTCAACATCCTCACGATCACCTTCGTGCCGATGCTCATCGGCCTCGCGATCGATTTCGGCGTCCACCTCGTGACCCGCTACGAGGAGGAACTGCGCCGCGGCGAATCCGAGAACGACGCCATGTACAAGGCGATCGTCTTCACCGGGCAGGGAATCCTTACCGGATGCTTCACCACCGCCGGCGCGTTCCTTGCCATGGCCCTCACGCACTTCAAGGGCATCCGCGAGATGGGCATCATCACCGGCGGCGGCATGCTGCTGTGCCTGGTGCCGATGATCACGCTGCTCCCGGTGCTGTTGCTCAAGGGACGCCGACAGAACCGCGCCGACGAAGCCGTCGGCGCCCGGGGCCTTCGCGACGGCGCCCTCCGCTCTTTCGAAGCCGGCGAAGGGGCCACCGTCGGGGTCGCGGAAAAACGGGCGCGGCTCGAACGCCTTTGGCTCGACCGTCCGTGGACGGTCCTCGGCGTTGTCGCCGTCATCTGCGCCGTCGCCGCGGCCAAGTGGCCGGCCGTCACCTTCGATTACAACCTGCTC
>JANYDN010000225.1 GCA_025363585.1 Verrucomicrobiota bacterium
CCAGAGATTGGATCCCACCGTTCGGTGAAACGACACGCCGGCGGTCTTTGCCCCCTTGGATGGCCTTGGCCCGGCTTGGCGTGAGATAATTCCTCGGCCGCTACTGCATGGTTACGGCTGAGGGCCGTTTCCAAACTTCGCTCCAACACACGCCGGTCCCGATTCGGGCCGGCGTTTTTGTTTGGGAGGACGACGTTCCGATCCGGCCGTGACCCTGCAGTGAAGACCGTGGGTGGCGGCGGGCCGGCCGCCACCCACCCCGGGCACGTCATGTCCGGCTCAAAGGCCCGGTATCTTGCCGCGATATTCCGCAAGGTACCGTTGGTTCTCCGCTTCTCCGCCTCCGTTGCTGCTTCGGTAAACCTCCACGTCGACGCCGGCCGCCATCGCGCGCGCGACGGCCTCCGCCGCGATCGCCTGCAGCAACGCCGCGCCGACCACCGTCGACGTGGCCCCGACGCGGAGATCCGCCTGTGTCCCCACGGGAACCACCGCGTCACCCTCCACGCCGTGGTTGTCGAGGACCAGATCGGCGACCTCGGCGAGTCGTTTGCCCGAGGGATGCCGGGAGGGATGCGCCGCGGAATGCCGGAGATTGGTCAACGCCACGACGGTCGCGCCCAACCGCCGGCCCTCGATCGCGAACTCCACCGGGACCGCGTTGCGCCCGGAATTGCTGATCACGAACAACACGTCGCCCGCGCCGACGCCCGCGCGCGCCAGCATGCGGGCCGCGCGCCCGGATTCGCGCTCGTGGTCGGTCGACCGGCTCGCGCTCACGTGCAGCATGAGTTCCTCGTCGAGGATCGGCACGGCGCGGACCAAGCCGCCTGCCCGGTAGAACATCTCGAGGGCCAGCAGATGCGAATGACCGGTCCCCGCGAACCAAATCCACCTTCGTTCGGCCAGCGCACGCGCCACCGCGTCCGCGATCCGGGAGAGGGTCGCCGACTGGGAATCAAACGCTGCGGCAAGCTGGGCCTCGGCGGCCGCCCGGTATCGCGAGATGGCATTCATGCGGAACGATCGGAGTGTTCGCGAGACGATCGTCCCGGCGCGAGCGAAACCACGGATGCCGCGCGTCGCGTCGCGCGCGTCCGGGTGGCGCGGTTTGACACCGCCGTCCGCGTTGCCCACCATCCGCGGCCGGTCGGCGGGCTCGTTCCCGCCCGCTCGGCGCGGGCCTCGGGACCCAACACGAAACGTCGACACCAACCATGGGCTTGCTCCTCGTCACCGGCGCCGGCGGATTGATCGGATCGGAATCCGTCCGGCACTTCCATGCCCAGGGCTACGACGTCGTCGGCATCGACAACGACATGCGGGCCTACTTCTTTGGCCCCGAGGCGTCCACTTCCCGAAACCTCGCGCGTCTCGCCGCCGAGTGTCCCGGGTATCGCCACGAGTCGCTCGACATCCGTGACCAAGCCGGAATCGACGCGCTGTTCGCCCGACTCGGCAAATCGCTGTCCTGCGTCATCCACACCGCGGCGCAACCTTCCCACGATTGGGCCGCGCGCGAGCCGTTCACGGATTTCCAGGTCAACGCGACCGGCACGCTGAACCTGCTGGAGGCGACGCGACGCCACGCGCCGGAGGCCGTGTTCGTTTTCACCAGCACCAACAAAGTCTACGGCGACACGCCCAATCGCCTGCCCTTGGTCGAACTGCCCACGCGTTGGGAACTGCCCGAATCCCATCCCTCGTGGCGCGGCATCGACGAGTCGATGTCGGTGGACCAGACCAAGCACTCGCTGTTCGGTGCGAGCAAGGTCGCCGCGGACATCCTGGTGCAGGAGTACGGCCGCTATTTCGGGATGCGCACGGCCTGTTTCCGGGGCGGGTGCCTGACCGGACCGGCGCACAGCGGCGCCGAACTCCACGGCTTTCTCGCCTACCTCGCGAAATGCGTCGTCACCGGCCGTCCGTACCGCATCTTCGGCTACAAGGGCAAACAGGTCCGCGACAACATCCACAGCCACGACCTGGTGTCGGCCTTCTGGGAATTCGTCCGGTCGCCGCGCAGCGGCGAGGTCTACAACATCGGGGGCTCGCGCCACGCGAATTGCTCGATGCTCGAGGCGATCGCGATCTGCGAGGAGTTCGCGGGACGCAGATTGGAACACTCGTACGTGGAGGAAAACCGCAGCGGCGACCACATCTGGTGGGTGAGCGACGTCTCGAAATTCCAGGAGCATTATTCGGGGTGGAAGTACCAGTACGACCTCCGCCGGACGCTGCGGGAAATCGTCGACGCCTGCCGCGGCTAACATGGGTGGCTGGCACCGGCACCGGTGCACTCGGTGATGCGACAAGGCAATCGCGGCACCCGCGTGCACCGCCCTCGGTGACGGCAGGGCCGCCGTCACCCACCCAAGCTTGGGCTAAGCCGTATCCATGCAGTAGCGGCCGAGGAATTATCTCACGCCAAGCCGGGCCAAGGCCATCCAAGGGGGCAAAGACCGCCGGCGTGTCGTTTCACCGAACGGTGGGATCCAATCTCTGGCTCCCGATACACGTTCCCGCC
>JANYDN010000227.1 GCA_025363585.1 Verrucomicrobiota bacterium
TTTCACCGAACGGTGGGATCCAATCTCTGGCTCCCGATACACGTTCCCGCCTTCTTGGCCGGCCTTGGTCCCCCTTGGCGTGATACCCAATCGAGTTCTTACTGCATGGATACGCCTTGGCCCCCCTTGGTCCGCCTTGGCGTGAAATAATTTCCGCTTTCGGGCTTCGGCGACGTGCTCGCGACGCCGCCACTCGACGGTCGCCGTTCCTTCCGCCAGAGTCCCGCGCGATGTCTTTGTTGCCCTTCGGGGATCTGCCCCCGTTCGTGCCGCGGAAATTCGTCCCGGACACTATCGATCCGGGCGATTGGTCCGCGCTCTCCCCGTTGTTCGACCTTCTCGCCGCGCGCGCCGCGTCCTGCACCACCGCCGCGGAACTCGAGCAATGGCTGCTGGATGGCGGCGAATTGACGTCGGCGATCGACGAGGAACGCGCCCGCCGCTACATCGCGATGACGTGCCACACCGACGATCCGGGGGCGGAGAGGATGTACCTCTCGTTCGTCGAGACCGTCGAGCCCGGGCTGAAGCCCCGGCTGTTCGAGCTCGCGAAGTTGTATCTCGCGCATCCCATGCGGGGCGCGCTGCCGGCGGACCGGTACTCGGTGTTCGACCGCAACACGCGCCAGCAGGTGGAGTTGTTCCGCGACGAGAACGTCCCGCTGGAAACGGAGGAAGCGGTCCTCAGCCAGCAATACCAAAAGCTCAGCGGCTCGCTGACGGTCACGTTCCGGGGCGAGGAAAAGACGTTGGTGCAGATGGGGCGCCTGCAGGAAGAACCCGATCGCGAGCTGCGCGAGGAGGCGTGGCGGTCGGTCGCCGCGCGGCGACTGGCGGAGGAAGCCAAGTTCGACGCGCAGTTCGATGGTCTCCGCGATCTCCGCGGGCGCATCGCGTCCAACGCGGGCTTCGCCAATTACCGCGACTTCGCGTTCGCGTCGCGCGGCCGGTTCGACTACGGGCCGTCGGACTGCGAGCGGTTCCACGACGCGATCGAGGCCGAGGTGATGCCGTTGCAGAGGGAATTGCAGAGGGCGCGCCGGCGCCAGTTGGGCGTGGACCCACTGCGTCCGTGGGACACCGCGGTCGACCCGTTGAACCGCCCGCCGTTGAGACCGTTCGCGGACGGCGCGCGGCTGGAGCAGGGGACCCAGGAAATCTTCGACCGGTTGGACGCGGGATTGGCGGCGGATTTCCGGCTGATGCGCGAACGCCGGTTGCTCGATCTCGACAACCGCAAGGGCAAGGCCCCGGGCGGTTACCAATACACGCTGAGCGAGTCGCGCGTGCCGTTCATCTTCATGAACGCCGTCGGGCAGCAGCGCGACGTCGAAACCATCCTCCACGAGGCCGGCCATGCGTTCCATGCGCTGGCGGCCCGCGGGGAACCGCTCGCCGCGTACCGCGACGTCCCGATCGAGTTTTGCGAGGTGGCGTCGATGGCGATGGAACTGCTCGCGGCGGGCGAGCTCGGTGTTTTCTATCCGCCCGAGGACGAGCGGCGCGCGCGGCGCACGCATCTCGAGGGCATCGTGGGCGTGTTCCCCTGGATCGCGACGATCGATGCCTTCCAGCACTGGATCTACACGCACCCGGAACACACCGTCGCCGAACGACGCGCGGCCTGGTTGCGGTTGATGGACCGGTTCGGCGGGGAGATCGACTGGACGGGCGTGGAATCGACCCGCGCGAGCCTGTGGCACCGGCAGCTCCACGTGTTCATCCACCCGTTCTACTACGTGGAATACGGCATCGCGCAGCTCGGGGCACTGCAGGTGTGGGCGAACGCGAGGCGCGATCCCGCGGCCGCGTTGCGCGACTACAAGGCGGGGCTGGCGCTGGGTGGGTCGCTTCCGCTGCCGGAACTGTTCGCGCGGGCCGGATGCCGTTTCGACTTCAGCCAGGAAACGCTGGCGCCGTTGCTGGACTCGGTGCGCGAGGAACTCGGGCGTCTCGGTTGAACCAGGAAAACCGATGCCCAAGGAATCCAAACCCGACGTGGCGCCATTGGATCGCGACGTGACCGTCGCGCTGGTGGTGCTGAACATCTTCGTGTTCCTCATCGAGCCGTCCATGCGCGAGTCGGCGGCGCGGCATTGGTTCGAACAGCGGTACTCGCTTTGGCTGCCGGGCCTGAAGGCCGGGCACTGGTGGCAGTTCATCACCTACCAATTCCTGCACGGCGGATGGATCCATCTGGGTGCGAACCTCGTGTTCCTCCATTCGCTGGGGCCGATTCTCGAGACGACGATGGGACGCCGCCGGTTCCTGGTGTTGTTCCTGGCATCCGGCGCGATCGGGGGCTTGCTGCAACTCGCCGGCGCGGTGACCTCGCCCCCGATCTTCGGACAGCCGGTGGTGGGCGCCTCGGCGGGGCTTGCCGGATTGCTCGCGGCCTTGGGATCGGTGTACGCGGAGGAACGGATCCGGGGTTATTTCCTGTTCCTGATCCCCTTCGAATTGAAGGCGAAATACCTGCTGCTCATCGCGGGATTGGTGAGCGTGCTGGGATCGATCTTTCCGTTCGGGAACATCGCGCACCTCGCGCATCTGGGGGGAATGCTCGGCGGATTGTGCTGCGTGAACCTGATGAACATCCAGCCGTTGCCCGATTTCCAGAACGCGCCCCCGAAACCGGCTTGAGGGGGCAAGCGTCCCCGCGCGAAGCGTCCCGCCGTCGCGGGATGCGGTGGGAAGCCCTCGCCTCCTTCGTCAGGCGGCAGTCAGACTACGGCGGCCATGGGAGGGCGCATGCGCGTCCATCCGCTTGTACCGGGTCCCCTGACCCGGCGTTGTGAGGAGCGGCATCCGATATCCATCGGGTGGGAATCCCACGGTGGAACGCCGCGTGGGGGCACGCGGCCTTCAGGCTGGGCCGACTGCGGTTGACTCGCGTGCGCGACACCGCTTTTCCTCACAAGCCGCCCGTCGACCTGCTTCGCTGCTTCAAAGCGGTGTCGCGGCGGAGCCTTGCCACCGCACTTCGCGCGACTGCGGGACGCTTCGCGCGGGGGCCGCGCCGTGGCGGCCGCGGTGACGCGGTGGACCGAGCAATAGCTAGCGTCGATCCACCGTCTCACGACGGCGGCCACGGGGCTGGTTGGGCTTGCTTGAAAGCGGCGTGGCGCCATCCGATGGCTTCCCGCCGCACTTCGCGCGACTGCGGGGCGCTTCGCGCGGGGGACGACGGCGCGGCGTGACGCCCTTTTCCGGATTTCCCATCGCGGCGTCGTGCGCATAGCTTCGGTGCCGGATGTTGTACGACCGCGACTACATGCGGGAGCCCGAGAAGCACCTGGTCAAGGCGTCGATCGCTTTGCTCTGGGTACTCGGGGCGTGTTTCATCGTGCAGGGCATCCTGCTCGTGTACGCGAGATTCGATCTCGCCGAGCACTTCGGGTTGAGCCGGGAGGGGATCGCCCATGGCCGCGTCTGGCAGTTCCTCACGTACCAGTTTCTCCACGCGGCGCCGTGGCCCTTCCACGTTCTGGGGAATTGCATCGCGCTGTATTTCTTCGGGCGGACCGTCGAGGAAACCCTGGGAACGCGACGGTTCCTCGCGATGTATTTCACGGGCGGCGTCGCCGGCGGCCTTCTCCAACTCGGATTGGTGATGCTCCTTCGGCCCCACGAGTCGGCCGGAATGGTCGGCGCTTCCGCCGGGGTCATGGCGCTGATCGCGGCTTTTTGCCGGCTCTACCCGGAACGCGAGGCCTGCTTCGTCATTTATTTTTTCCCGATCACGCTTCGCGCCAAAATGTTCCTCAAGATCGTCGCCGGCTTCGCGGTGCTCGGCGCCATCCTGCCGTGGAACAACGTCGCCCACGCGGCGCATCTCGGTGGGTTGGGAGTCGGATACCTGACGGTCGAGATGCTGGACCCCGACGGGGCCTGGATTCGGTGGAGGAATTCCCGCGCGGCGGGACGCCGCAAGCCGGCCGCACGGAAAATCCGCGAACCGCGCCCCGCGCCCGAACCGTCGTTGGCTTCCATCGGCGACGACGTCGACGCGATCCTCGACAAGATCGGCAAGGATGGGATCCACAGCCTCACCGAGGCGGAACGGCGTACGCTCGAGGCGGCGCGCAAGAAGATCGGCGGGAGATAGGCGCGGGCCGTGTGCCGTGGGTGGCGCCGTGTGGCATGCCGTGGGTGGTGCCGGCCCGGTGCCACCTCGTGGGGATGTTTGCCATTGGCCGACAGGAAAATGCCGGCAAGGATGCCGGCGCTCCCAGAGATGGCGGCGCTCCCGGGGTTGATTCGCGAAAACCGCCTGCGCCGAGTGGCGGCGGGCCGCCGTCACCTGCGAAGGTCTTTGGGATCGCGGCACCGGCGGGCGCGCCTCACCACTTGAACGCGACCGACAGCGAGCCGAAGGAATCGACGTCCTTCTGTTGCCGGAATTCCTTCGAGCGGATCGCGTGCGTGTAGGCGAATTCCCAGCGTTTGCCGACGTACACGAGCCCAACGCGGATGTCCCCGACGAGGCGGCGTTTCTCCACGTGGTGCGAGTCGTGGTAGAGGTTGCCGTCGAGAAGCATGTTGTTGGCGAACGCCCGCCCCTCGGCCCCGAGGAACGCGTAGCAACCACGCTTCAGGTGTTCCGCGTTCGCGCGCCCGCCACTCGCCGGGATGATCTCGTCGATGCTGCGCCAACCGAAGTCGCCCGGAAGGTTCCATCCGACGCGCCATTGCGCCCCGACGCTGGCGAACGATTGCACGGTGCCCGCCTGGAGTCCGGCGTGCGGGATGAACTGCCCGTGGAAAGTCTCCGTCATCGGCGCGTCGAAGCGGAGCGCCTTCGCGTATCGGACATCAAGGTCCACCTCGTTCCTCAGTTGGTTGTTCCATCCCTGCGCCTCCGGGAGATTGCGGGTGTCGTGGATCCAATTCTGCGCTTCTTGTCCCAGCGCCGCGGGACCGACCACCCCGACATTGAAGCTGCAGATGTCGAGCGTCGGCGTCTTTCCCGAGGGCGTGAAACCCCGGCGTTCGAGCGTCGGAGTGAGGTACATCCACCCGGCATACGGCCGGTCTTCCGTCAGGAGCGTGGAGTACTGGATGTCGCGCGGCGTGTAGATGTTCTGGGTGATCGCGATGCCGCCGCGCCAGGCGACGGGATCCATCCACGGCGTCGGCAACCACTCGGCCAATCGTCCGAACCACGCCTCGTCGTGGGCTTCCCAGGCGCGTTCGGCGCCGAGGTAACCGACGCGGGTGCCGTGCGTGTAATGCCCGTCGGTCCGGACCACGAGGTCGTTTTCCAACCAAAGATTGACAACGTGGCCCTTGAGATCGGGGGCGACGTCTTCGGCGCGGCAAACGGCCGAGAGCGCGAGCAGGAGGGCGAATTTGGATTTCATGGAGCTCTGGATCGGGCGGAAAAATCAGGCGACGAGATGGCGCGCGGCCTCGGTGGCGGTCGTGCCCTCGTGGACGAGCGACATGAGCGCGCGGGTCATCCCGGCCGGGTTCGAGTGTTGGATGATGTTGCGTCCGTAGACAATCCCGGCAACGCCCTGCTTCATGAGGGCCTCGGTCCGCTCGAGGATCTCGCGGTCGGCCGCCTTTCCCCCGCCGCGCACCAACACCGGGATGCGTCCGGAAACGCGCACCACTTGGTGGTACACCGAGACGTCGTCGGTCGGATCGGCCTTGATGATGTCGGCGCCCAGTTCGACGGCCTGCCGCACGAGGGGAAGGATCTTCTCGAGATCGCCGTCGACCATGTAGCCACCGGCCTTGGTGTTCGATTGGAAGACCAGCGGTTCGACCATCAGCGGCATCGCGTGGCGATCGCACTCCGGTTTGATGCGCAGGATATTCTGGATGCACTGGTCTGTGACCTCGGGCTCGCCGGGAATCCGGAAGAGGTTCACGACCACGCAGGTGGCATCGAGGCGCAACGCCTGTTCGACGGGCGACTCGATCATCCGGCTGAAGAGCGTGCGCGGCAACTGGGTGCCGTAGACGTTGGCGACGTCGGTGCGCAGGACCAAGGCGGGCTTTTGTTTCCCGGGGATCGACTGGAGCAAATGGGCCTGGCCGACGGTGAGTTGGACGGCGTCGGGCCCGGCGGAAACCACGGTGCGGACGGCGGCCTCGAGGTCCTCGATTCCGGAAAGGAACCCGCGCTCGTTGAAGAAGCCGTGGTCGATGGCGACGTCGAAGCAGCGGTTGGAACGGGGATCGAAGAGGCGGTTCAGGCGGTATTGTTTCATGTCCGGCCGAGCCAATTCACGGGAAGGGGGAGGGAGTTTCAAGGTTCAAGTTCGCAGTTCTAAGCAGTGGTCGTGGCCGCGGTCGTGAGACCGTGGACGTCTACGGATTCGCATGGGCGGGCCGGGGCCATTTTCAGGGGCTGAAGTTCGAAGCGGCTCTGGATCGTGGCCGCGGTCGTAAGACCGTGGACCTCGCCGACATCGCATGGGCTAGGGTGGAGAGGTGAAGCATCCGCAATTGTGGCCGCGGTCGTAAGACCGTGGACCTCGACAAGCCGAGAACGATCCATTGACGGCCGAGGAGCTGTTTTCACGCCAAGCCGTATCCATGCAGTAGCGGCCGAGGAATTATCTCACGCCAAGCCGGGCCAAGGCCATCCAAGGGGGCAAAGACCGCCGGCGTGTCGTTTCACCGAACGGTGGGATCCAATCTCTGGTTCCCGATACACGTTCCCGCC
>JANYDN010000257.1 GCA_025363585.1 Verrucomicrobiota bacterium
GCGGCAAGACGAAGGCGCACCGGGGACGGTGCTTTTTTGTGCAGCCGGCCTGCGCGCCGAAGCTCGGCGAAGGCGGGGGACGGCCGCCCTACGTAGTCGCGGGCGTCTCGCCTGCGCAAACCACGGGCGTCCCCGCCCGTGCCTTGCAAGTTGCGGCAAGACGAAGGCGCACCGGGGACGGTGCTTTTTTGTGCAGCCGGCCTGCGCGCCGAAGCTCGGCGAAGGCGGGGGACGGCCGCCCTACGTTGCCGCGGGCGTTCCGTCTTCGCCGGGTTTCGGCGCGCAAGCCACCCACCCCGGTCGCGGGAGTTACCCAAAACAAAAAGGCCCGCGCTACAGCCGCGCCGGGCCTTGCCGTCGACGAGGGAAAAACCGGATCAGCCCTTCGCCTTCGCGCCCGCCGCTTTCTTTTCCCCGTCCGCCTGTCCCGGCTTCCCCTTGTAATGGGAGGAGTAATACCGGTTCTGGTAGTAGTGGTAGCTGTAGTAGTAGGAATCCTTGCCCTCGAAATCGATGTCGTTCAGGACGAGTCCGATGAGGTTGATTCCCGCGTCCTGGATGCGCTGTACGGAGCGGAGCGCGTGCTCGCGGCGGATCTTGTTGAACTTGGTGACGAACACCACGCCGTCGCACATCGCGCCGACGACCAACGGATCGGCGACGGCCGACACGGGCGGACAGTCGAGGATCACGCGGTCATACCGGCTCGAGACCTCCTCGAGGAACTGGTGCATCCGCTTCGAGGAAATGAGTTCCGACGGATTGCTCGGGGCCGCGCCGGCGCAAACGATGTCGAGGTGCGGGACGTCGGACGTGTGGATGATCTCGTCGACGCTCTTCACGCGGTCGGCGAGGTAGGCGGCGAGGCCGACCGGGCTCTGCAACTGGAAGGCCTTGTGCACGGACGGACGACGGAGATCGGCGTCGACGAGCAGCGTGCGGAGGCCGGTCTGCGCGGTGACGATCGCGAAGTTCGAGGCGACCAGCGACTTGCCCTCGGACGGGATCGTGGACGAGACGGCGAGATTGCGGAGTTTCTCGGAATTCCGCGCCAGCGAGATCGCGGCCCGGAGCGTCCTGAAACCCTCGGCGGCACTCGAGGTCGGGTGCAGGTGCGCCTGGAGATCGCGTTCGACGACGGACGTCGACTTGATGTTGGGGATATAACCCAGGAACTGGAGGCGGAGATAATTCTCCACGTCGTCCTGGCTCTTCACCGAGTCGTCGAGGAAATTGACGAAGAAGGCGAACGCGAACGCCACCATGAATCCGAGCATCGTGCTCGCGAGGATCACCAACGGCTTGTTGGGCTTCACCGGCCGCGGCGGGATGTCCGCATGGTCGATGATCGTCATGTTCTGGATGATGTCCTTCGAGCTCAGGTCATACTCCTTGGTCTTCGTCAGGATGAGCTGGAACATGGCCTCCGAGCGCTCCTTCTGCCGGGTAAGGACGTCGTAGTTGACCTTGAGTTCGCTCAGGCGGGTCACTTCCTTCTCGGCCTCGGCGAACTTGGCCTTGGCCTGCGCCTCGGTGGACTTCTCGATGCTGGCGGTGGCATCGAGGGATTTCAAAACACGCTGGATCTGGCCCTCGAGGCTGCCCCGCGCGTTCTCAAGCGAGCCGGCGAGCGCGATGTATTGGGGGTGCTTCGGGCCGTAGTGGTTGGTGATGCCGGCGAATTGCGACGCCTTCTCGGACATCTGCACCTTGAGGCTGTTGATGACCGTGTCCTTGGCCACCTCGGGGAAATCCGTGAGATCGCGGCCGGTCGTGCGCCACGAATTGGCTTCCTCGGCAAGTTTGACCGCGCCATCGGCCCGCACGCGCTGGGCCTCGTAGGATTCCTTGGCCTGCCGGTAGCCGAGATAAACCACGTTGACGTCCTGGTCGAGCGACACGGCGCCCTGCTTCACGCGGTAGTCGGCGAGATTGCGGATCGCGCGGGTGAGGTCGGCTTCCTGCGCCGCGGCCTCGACCTTCAGCGCGCGGTAACCCGACATCGCCTTCAGCGATTTGCGCGTCTGGTTGTCCTCGAGGAAAATGTCGAGCAACGTGTTGGCCACGTCGCGCGCGCGGGATTGCACGGGATGGCGGGCCTTGACCTCGACGAGGCGGGTCAAGCGGATCGGATCGATGCGGATGTCCTCGTTGACCGCCGAGATCTTGTCGAGGGACTTCCGGTAGCGCTCGTCCTCGTCGAGGCGGAGCTTCTGGATCACCTTGTCGATGAGACTCCGCGACTGGAGGTTCCGGTATTGGGTCTGGAGATACTCCTGGTCCTTGGAACCGATGTTCACCATGTCGCGCAGGCTGAGCACGCCGGCGCCTTCGGGATCGATCTCGAGACGGGCCACGGCCTCGTAGATCGGCGTCGCGCGGAACGCATAGACGAATCCGGCGGAAACGAAGATGACGAAAATCGCGATGATCAGCCAACGTCGCTCGAGCACCACCTGCCAATACTGGCGGAGCTGGCGCGAATCGCTGTTGGCCACGGAACGGGCTTGGGAGGGCTGTTCGTTGTCCATGGGAAATTGTCAGAGGATGGACTCGCCGACATCGACGACGTCATCCGCCTCTACGTAGATCTTCTTGGCATCGTCCGTCTCTTTCTTCAGTTCGTCGTAGGTATAAACCTTCGGTTTGGCGAAGCCCTTGCGATTGAGCTCGATCCTCTTCTTGTTCGCCTTCGGGGTGAAATCGCGCGCCTTGTTCAGCGCCTCGAGGAGCGTGATGCGGCGATCCGGCGGCAACTCGACCGGCCCCGGCGCGTTCACCTGGCCGTTCACGATCACGAACTGCTTCACGAAATCCTTCACCTCCACCGTCACCTGCGGATTGATGATCCAGTCCGGATGCAGACCGTCCCGGATGGCTTTTTCCACCTCGCCGGTCGTTTTGTCGCCGACCTCGATTTCCTTCAGGAAGGGGAAGGCCATCTTGCCGTCCGCGGGCACCCGGCGATCCATGGTGAGCTCGGCCTCGCCCAGCACGTGGATGGCGATGATGTCGTTCGGCTTGATCCGACGCACGACGCCGGGGGCATCGCCCGCGATGGCCGAAAGGGAGAACAAGAGGGCCAGCGTTGCCCTTAGGATGGGTTTCCAGTTCATGGCGGGAGGATCAGTAACCGATGGCGACGGCGAGGGTGATGCGGTTGGCGTGGTAACGCGGGAGAATGAAAGTGTTGGCCGCGGTCGGGTCGGCGAATTTGTAGCTATAATTCTCGTACTCGTACCCGAGGCTGCAGGTCATCCATGCGCGCGGTTGGTACAGCAAGGTCAACCCGGCCAGCCAACGACTGTCGTCGCGCGACTGGTTGAGCCCCGGCACGCCACCCCTGCCGTAGCCGCTGGTAACATAATTGACGTTGCCCCGCAGCAGCCATTTGCCGCTCGTGCCCACCACCTGCCGCGCCTGGAGGCTGACCGTGTCGGTCACCTGGAACTGCGACGCGATCTGCGGGGACGGCGCCGTGTTCCGGAGATAGACCACCGTCAACGTCGTCTTCGGACGCAACAGATAGGTCAGGTCCGCGCTGATGCCGGGCGTCTGGGCGGCGACGGCCTGGCCACTGCCGAAAGAACGTTGCTCGTAACCGAACCGGAGATCGCCGAAAAGTTTGCGGGTGAAATCGCCGCGCGCCCCGACGTACCCGCCGTATACCGACGAAAAAGGCGGCGCGAGCATCCCGTCGGAGTTCGAGCTCAAGGCGGATTGGCCATAGAAGCCCTCGATCAGTATCCGGTACTTCGTCGAAAGCTGGTAACTGGCACCCAAGGTCGCCTTCAGGTCGTTCTGGTCGAAGAGACGGAGTCCCTTCTGGTAGTCCGTGTCCTGATGATAGCCGACCACGTAGAAATCGGTCTTCGCGGTGTAGTCGTAGGTGACCTTCCATTTGTCGGTCCAAAGCCGCCGGTCGATCAGGGTGCGGGTTTGGCTCAGCACGCCGCCGATGAAACTCGACATCCAGGAGACCGAATCCTGCCCTTCGATCGTGAGGCGGCTCACCACGAGCTTCAGGTCGAACGCCAGCCGGTCCTGCCGGGTGCTCTTGTCCGAGTTGTCCAATTCCAGGACCTCGTCGTGTCCCGCGACCAAGTGCGCTTGGTTTTGCCCGTCCGCCCCATACTGGAGTTTGATGCCGGGACTGAAGATGGACGTGAGATCCGCCACCCGGTTGACGCCGTCGCTCAGGAACAGGTTGTCCGTGAAGACCTCCGTCTGGTCGTACTGCGGTTGGATCGCGAGATTGCCCAACGAATAGGACAAGTAATCGCCGAAATCCTTGGCCGCGAGCGTCGTCGGGAGTGCCCCTCCGGAAACGAGGAGCCCGACCGCGGTGGCGGAGGCGAGGGAGATCGGGGATTTCATCGATCGCTGGTGGACAGTCTGACCATGGCTTTGTTCAGCTCCGGGATGAGCAACTCCCGGCCGCGAACCCTCCGATTCAGGATGTTTCGCGACAGGCGACACAACCTTGGGAGAATCCACCAGCCCGTGTAAACCACTTTCAAAACACGTCCTGATCCGTGTCGTCCCTTGGGCTGCTCGCCCCAATTCGTCCCTTTGCCAAGCAAATCGCCCGCCAAACTCATCCTTGCGGCACCCCTCTTTGGGAGCAGCCTGCCTCGGACCTCCAGCTCCCGGCGGTTGCCGCTCCCTTCGGTCACCCGATCAACGGGAGACTCGCGGCGGCGATCGCCTGTCCGTGACGCTTTTCCTTCTCGTCCGGCATGTGGAATCGAATGCCGGCAGACAACTCCGGGAATTCCGCGTCCAAGACGGCCTTGGCGCCGGCGATGATCACGTCGCCTCCCGCTCCCGACGTGACGCGGCCCAGGATCAACAGGTGCCGGACATCGTAAAAGCCCGCGTACTGCGCGACGCCATATCCCAGATACGTCCCGATGGTCCGGTAAATTCCCATCGCACGGTCATCCCCCGCCGCCATCAGCGTTTGCACATGCCGGAGCTTTTCGGGGAGGGGCATCGTCGCCTCCACCGCGATGCCGGCCGGCGCCAGCAGTCTCCCGACCGCCTGCTGGCTGAAAAACTGCACGCCGCAACCCAGATCGCCGCTCCATTCGTCGCGCGGCGCGTCGGCCCGGTAATCCAACGGCGCGAACGCCAGCTCGTTGAGCCACGTCGTGATGTTGCCCTCGGCCGTCACGATCCCCGCCGCGGTGCTCGTGCCCATCGAGATGCCCAGCACCGAGTTCGCCCCGAGCGACATGGACGCGGCGAGCGCCGTGACCTCGCCATCGTTCACGACGTCGAACGGGATCCCTCCCCACTCCGTGCGCAGATCGAGGAAAAGGTTCCTCACCCGACGCTCGAAATCCTCCGGTGACACGCCTCGGAACAACGAGGCCACCTTCACGCGGTTGTTCACGTACACGCCCGCCGCGCTGCCGCCGATCGCGTCGACGCGCGGCAAATGGGCCGCCGCACGACGCAGCGAATCCATGATGCCGTCGTGATGGTACGCGGGATCCTTCTGGAAATACGGGTCCCAGACGATCTCCTCGCTGAACACCACCTCGCCATCGCGCACCGCCGCCACTTTCCGGTCCGACCCGCCGAGATCGAACCCGATGCGACATCCGTCGAGATGCCGGCCGAGGGGCGCGGTCGTGGAACGGGCCGCCGGCAATTCCGCGGTGGCGACGACCGTGATCGGATGGTCGTAGATGCGTTTCCCGATGATCTCCGAATCGAAACGCCCCGCATCGGTGTCCCGGTAATGGCGCTGCAAATGGTCGGTCACCGCGGGAGGGCCATCGATCCAGATGCGCCAACCGCCCCATGCCCAGAGCAGGAACTTCGCGAGCCGCTCGACGAAAAACCCGTTCCATGCCGCGTCCGGATGTTCCGCCGCCAAGACGCGCATCGACGCGTGGAACACCGAGCCGTCCGCCTGTTCCAGCGCGATCCGGACCGGGACCGTCGCGGCGCGCCCGAACGCGCGCTGCGCGAGGACCGCGGGACGGAAACCGGGGTCGAGCACGGGCAGGACGGAGGGGACGACCAGAAACGGATTTTGCATGAATGTCGGCGCATCCTTGATGCCCGATCCCCTCGCCCGGACCAAGCTCCAATCCATCCCCGGAATCGGGCGTGGCAAACTTCGCAGGATTCCTCGGCGGGCTTGGTCGGGACGATGCAGTGGCACCTGGGTGGGTGACGGCGGCCCGGCCGTCACTGCCGCAAGCCGAGCAGAGTTCATTCGACCCCAAGGCCGCCAACCTGAGTCGACAACCCGTCA
>JANYDN010000278.1 GCA_025363585.1 Verrucomicrobiota bacterium
AGAACACGAAGAACTGTCCGTTCGTCGCATAGCCCGGGTGGAACACCATGCTGCACAGCCCGTGCTCTTCTCCCTCGCCGGTCCGCGTCCGCGCGGTGATATCGAGAAAGGTCTCCACCTTGGGATTTTTCAGGTCCGGGACGACGCGGATCAAACCCGGCAGTTCCGCGACGAAAAGACGGTTGGTCTCTCCCGGGGGCGCGGTGATCGTCACGACCGTGTTCGTCAGTTCGCCGGGATAAATCTGCGAGTACGAAAACGCGGTCCCCGGGGCCTTGGCGGGCAACTTCAGGGAACTGTTGTCGACCCTTTGAAAGCCCGCGGGAACGCCCGCACCCGCATCGGGAGCCAGAAAGGCCAACGACACGGCGAGTAGCAAACCCCAACTCCTTGGATTGTTCAGGATCCGTTTCTTCATCACCTAGCGAATCGGGGCGCCTGCTCCCAGAAATGCCCGCCGCAACAGGCTCGCAGCAGGAGACGTGCGCGTCTTGCCCTTGGTTGCAAAGATTTCTCCGCGGGGTTTGGATCGTTCCCGTTCATGGTCGACGTCCCGATTTCCGTCGTTGTCCGCACCCTCGATGCCGAGGCCGGGTTGCGCGAGCTCCTGCCGGCATTGCGTCTGGACCCGGGCGACGAACTCGTGGTGGTGGACTCCGGCTCGAAGGACCGTTCGCTCGGGATGGCTCGCGAAGCCGGCGCGCGCATCGTGCCGATCGACCCGGCACGTTTCACCTACGGCCGTTCGTTGAACGTCGGTTTTGCGGCGGCCACGAGGGAATGGATCCTCGCGTTGAGTTCGCATGTCGTCCCTGTCCGCCCCGATTTTCTCGAAATCTACCGCCGTGCCGTGGCGCGTTTCCCGGCCGGGGTGGTCGCGGCGGCGGGACCCTTGGTCCGGAACGATGGCGAGCGTGGCATGACCGGCGGAATCACGTTGTACGAGGGCGAGGATTTCCTGCGCGGATTCGAGTTCGGCGCGGGCAACCCGAACTGCCTTTACCGACGCGACGCATGGGCGGCGCGCCCGTTCGACGAGGAACTCGGCGGCGGCGAGGACTGCGATTGGTACGTGAGGGAGATCGCGGCCGGCCGCGCGCTCGCGGCCGTGCACGCGGCCGAGGTTTACTACCGGTTCCGCCGTCCGTGGTCGGCCTACGTGTACAAGGGACGCGTGGATTTTCGGGTGGCACATCGCTACCTCGACGTCCACCAACCGAAGCTCTCCGGACTGGCGGTGCGCGCCGCGAAACTCGGCTTGTACGCCGTGCAGGGACGCGTCGGATGGTCCGACGTGAAGGGCAGCCTGGGTCACTGCTGGGGATCGTACCGCGAAGCGTCCGCCGCGCGGAAAAGCGGCGAGCCCGGCGGCTTGCTCCGCAAGTTGCTTCGCGAGCGGCCGGCGGCGGGACCGAACTAGACCTCGAGCATGAGCCGACGTGGGTGGGTGACGGCGGCCCTGCCGTCACTTTCCACGAGATGTCCCTGGCATCGATCGCCTCGCGATGGTGGCGGCGGGGCCGTCGCCACCCACGGTTTCAACAGCCCCGGCGCGTCGGATCCGCCGCGACCGAACGGAGCGCGGACGCCAGCGATTCCAAGTGCGCGCGCAGCGAAAAGCGGCGCTCGTACACCGCGCGGAAACGCAGCCCGTCCTCGGTCGTCGCCACCGCAGCGAGCGCCTTCGCGCATGAGACGGGATCGCGCGGCTCCACCAAACCCAGGTACCCCTCCGGAACCATCTCGGGGATCCCACGCCACCGCGTGGTCACCACGGGCAGGCCGTTGGCCATCGCTTCGATCACGTTGAGCGGTTGTCCCTCGTTTGCGAAATAGCTCGGGAACAGGAACACGTCGGCGTCGCGGAATTCCCGCGCTTTCGCGTCGCCCGTCACGAACCCCGCGTGCTCCACCATCCCTTGCAGATCGCGGCGCGCGACGCGTTCGTGGAATTCGCGTTCCTCCTCGACCGTGACGAACGTGCCCGCGACGCGCAGCCGGAAGCGGATCGATCCCGCGTCTTGGTTCGCCATCGCGATGGTTTCGAGGGCGTCGAACAGGCCTTTGTCGCGCGTGCAATGCGCGAGGAAGAGGACGCGCGTCGCGGAACCCGCGCGTCGTTCCGCGAGCCGATCTCGGCGGTGGCGCGCAAGGTGCGTGGCGAAATCCGGGCAGGGATCCGGCACTCCGTTGGCCACGCGTTCGGCGCGGGCCGGCGAGAATTCGAGGGCGTCCGGCTCGTTGAATTCCGAGAGCACGACCGCGAGGCCGACGCCGCCGAGCAACCAGCGCGAGACGCGGCGTTCCCAGGTCCGGCCCGGTTCGCGGAGCCACGCGCCGAGACCGACCGCGTGCCAATGGAAAACCACGCGGGGAAACAACGGCCGCAACAGCAGCATCGCGATCCAGTCGCGGTACAGCGACGTCCGCTTCGGCGGGCTCGGGACGTAGTACAACGCGTCGATGCCGCCGCGCGCCCACGCGCGCCACGCCGCGGCGCAATGACGTAGCAACAATCCCAGCTTGCCTCCCCGCGCGCTTCCCACGTCGGCGAGATCGTCGGACAACCGAGCGTCCACGTGGACCACGTCGATGCCCAGCGACGGATCACCGCGGAAGCCGTCCACCAGGTACGCCACCATCTGGCTTTGCCCGTGCAACGGCGGCGGGACGTGCGCGAAGACCAGCAACTTCATGCGGGTCAGCGGCCCGAACCCTTGCCGCCCTTGCGCAGGACTTCCGACAGCTTTACCTCGGCGCCGCCGCGTCGTCGGCTTTCGTCCGCGGCCTCCATGAACGCGAGGATCTCGATGGTCTCCTCCGGTTCGACGGGAGCGATCCCCGTCCGGAAGAATTTCACGATCTCGTGGACCAACGGCGCGTAGCCGTCGTAGGCGCCGACCGGCATCTCCCCGCGCGTCCCGCGGGCGTTCCCGGAGTAACCCTTGGACTCCGTGAAGGTCCCGACGCGACCGCCTTTCCAACGTCCGGTAACCTCGATGCCGCCGGTGGCATTGGTGCCGCGATGGACGGACACGCAACCGGGGCCGAGCACGGTGAAGAGCGATTCGACGCCGTGGATCCCGTACCAAAACAGGTCGGGATGGTGGGGCTCGAGTTCGGCCGGGCTCGACGTGACGACGTTGGTCACGGTGCCGATGGCGCCGGCGCGCGCGGCGAGGGTGTTCGTCGAGAAGCGAAGCGAGGAGGCCGTGAACACCGGGACCTTGGCCTTCTTCGCCAATTTGAAAATCTCGAGTCCATCGCGGAGCGAGCCGGCCATCGGCTTGTCGATATAGAGCGGTTTGCCCGCCGCGATCACTATCCGCGCGGCTTCCAGATGCGGCCGGCCGTCGACGCTTTCGATCAACACCGCGTCCACGTCTCGGCACAACGCCTCGACCGAGTCGTAGAGTTTGACGCCGTGTTTCTCGACCAACGTCTTCGTGTAGCCGTCGACGCGCGTCGCGCTGGACGGGATGTCGGGACTGCCGCCCTTGAACGCCGCGACCACGCTCACGTGCGCCGACTTTCCCCAGGGACCGTTGAGGATCTCGGTGAAGGCGGTGACGTGGGAGGTGTCGAGGCCGACGAGCCCGAGCCGGAGTTCGGGTTCCACGGCGCCGACGCCGGACGCGGCAAGCGACAGAAGAAGGAGGAGAAGGCGGCGCATGGGTGGATTTCCGGCCACCGACGCGCCGGGGGCAAGCAAGGAAACGCGCGGGGCTACTTCGTTTCGGAGGCCGGGAATTCCAAAGTCTCGGCGACGACGAACAAAGGCCGTGCCTGGGTTTGCTGGTGGATTCGCCCGATGTATTCGCCGAGGAGCCCGACGGAGATCAGTTGAACGCCGCCGAGGAAGAGGACGACGATCACCAGCGACGTCCAACCCGCCGGCGCGGCATGTCCGCTCAGCTTGGCGATGATCGCGTAGACGGCGTAAAGGGCGGCCAACATCGCCGAGACAAGCCCGATGCCGGTGGCGAGTCGCAGGGGAAGCGCCGAGTATCCGAAGAACGCGCTCGCGGCGAGACGGAGGAGTTTCGACAGGCTGTACTTGGTTTCGCCCGCCGCCCGTTCGGGACGGTCGTACGGAACACCGATCTGGCGGAAGCCCACCCAACTGCGCAGCCCGCGGACCAACACGTCGCGCTCCGGCATCGCGGTCACCAGAGTCGCCACGCGTCGGCTCACGAGACCGAAATCGCCCGCGTCGAGCGGGATCCGGATATGCGAGACCGACTTGAACAAACGGTAGAAAACCCAGTAGGCGGCCCGCTTCCAGGTGCTGCCCTCGCGGGTTTGCCGCACCGCGTAGACGACGTCGTGTCCCTCGGCGTAGTGATTGAGGAATTTCGCGAAGAGCGAGGGCGGGTCCTGGAGATCCGCGTCGAGGCAGATCAGGGCCTCGCCCCGGGCTTGGCCTAGACCGGCCATCAACGCGGCCTGGTGCCCGAAGTTCCGCGAGAGCCGCACGACGCGGACGTCGCCGGGAAAGCCGGCCGACGCGCCGCGGATCACGTCCACGCTCCGGTCGGTGCTGCCGTCGTCCACGAGCACGAGTTCCCAACGATACGATCCAAGCCCCGGCAGGGTGGCATCGAGCGTCTCGAAGAGCCGCGGCAACACGGCTTCCTCGTTGAGGAACGGAACCACCATCGAGATCAACGGGGAATCGGGGGCGGCGGGTCTCATGCCTCTTTCGCGGGGTTGGAAGGGCCGGGATTCAACGGACTCATGATGCGGAATGGGCACGGCCGACGGCGAGGACGGAAAGTCCGTATGGATACGTGCCCCCGGCGATGATGCGCCCGCGTTCCGAAAGGAAGACGCGGTGGAGCAAACCGTTGAGCCAAGGAGACGGCAGTGCGAATTCGTTGGCGTCGGTATTCCGGGTCCAACGCCGCCACGCGCGCACCGCCCAGGCGATGGGGAAGAGGTGGCAGTTGAAATACGTCAGTTGCTCGAGCTCGAATCCCGCCCGCTTCATCACGTCGCCGAGTTGCGGCCGCGTGTAGCGCCGACGGTGGTGGTTGAGTTCATCGTGCCGGCTCCACATCCAGGCATAGGCGGGGACGGTCACGAGGATCCTTCCGCCGGGCTTCAACACCTCGCGCGCCCGCTTCAATGCCCCGAGGTCGTCGTCGAGATGTTCGATGACGTCGAGAAGCGTCGCGAGATCGTAGCGGCGATCGTTCACCGCCGAGAGGTCCTCGGTTGTTCCCACGCGGACGCGCGCCAGTCCGCGCTCCTGGCTCATGCGGACGGCCAGCGGAGAAAAGTCCACGCCCCACGCCTCGCGTCCGGGCGGCAATGCCTCGAGGAAATAGCCGGTGCCGCAGCCAAGATCGAGGACGGTGCCGCCCTCGGGAACCAGTTTGGCGGCGAGTCCCGTCAGGATGTCGCGCCGTGCCCGGAACCACCAATGGGTGCGTTCGACCTCGAGGAACCTGTGGTAAAGCGTTTCGTCCATTTCGGCGGGAATCAGGGAATCCGTTGCCAGACCTGCCACCGGCCATCGCCCGGCAGGCGTTGCCATCCGGCGAGGGTCGATACCGGTGTTTTCGCGTCGCGCAATGCGGCGACGTAGCGGACGTCGAAGGTCCGCAGCCACGGACGAGGGTCGGCCAGCATTTCCGCCGCGACCGCGCGCAGGGCCGCCTTCGACGCGGCTTTCTTGGCCGGCGTCAGCAATCGCGCGGCGAAGATGCAGTCGAAGTAGGTGTCGGCTTCCCTCGCCGCGTCGTCCACGGACGCGCCGCGGAGGAGTTGGTCGAAGAGCCTTCGACGTTCCCATTCGGCATTGCCGACGCTGTGCGACAAAGCCAGCCCGCCCACCAACGGGCGTTGTCCCTCGAGGACCACCGCGAAATCCGTGAACGGTGGGTCGCCCGCGATGACCGCGTTCGATTCCAGCCGCGGCTTTCCCGCCCGTTCCGCGACGAAGGAACGGAGTTCATCGCGGTTCTCGACGGCCCAGCGGTTCCGCAGCGGTTCCACCGTTCGCAGCACGAGCGCGCCGGCACCGAGCACGATCACGGCCGCACCGGCGGCGGGCCGCCACCATCCGCGCGCCACGGGGAGCGACCGCAGTCCGCGCACGACCAGCACGTAGACCAAAATCGCCGTCGTCGCCCCGTACGCGTAGCAGAAATGGTCGTTCTGCATCTGGAGTCCCGTGACGATCTGGTGGTTCCTCAGTGCCAGTCCCGCGAACGCGAGGCACCACAGTGGCAGCAAGTCGCGGTGCCATCGCCACACCCACCACGCCGTTCCGAGCAACAAGAGCAACGGCACCTTGGGGACGCCGATCTCCTCGAAGCGACCGATGTGGCGGTAGAAATCGAGTCGCTCGAGCCAGCCTTCCGCCTGGGTTCGTTGCGCGTGGGAATTGGCCAGCACCGCCGGCAGCCCGATCAACCCGCCCCCGACCATGATCGCGGCGTATCGACGCCAGTTCCGCCACTCGATCAACGTCAGCATCGCCAGCGCGGCCCCGGCGGCCGACCAGTAGTAGAAGTACGCGTGGAACAACAACCCGAACGCGACCGCGGCCGCCGCCGTCCGCCGGGGGGTCCACTCGAGCCGGGCGCGCGTGAGCGTCCAGACGAACACGGCAAGGAAGATCCAGCTCACGCCGGGGGTCATCAGTCGGAACTGCCGCAGGAACGGCGCGTAGTCCTCGATCCCGATTCGGGACCCCGAGGGAAGCACGCTGGCCACGACGGAGAGTTGGTGCCCGAAGGGACGTCCCTCCGTCAGCCCGTCGTCCATCATGCAGGCCAACGCGAGCCACAGGGCCGCGCGCGGTCCCCCCAGGAATTGTCGGCCGAGCAAAAACACCCCGAATCCCAGACTCGCCCCGGCCCAGATCCGCCAAAGCAACAGGACGAGGAGTGGCCCGCCTTGGAGCGCCTTCGCGAGCAGGATCCACGGCACGAACTGCACCCATGGATACAGGCAAACGCCCCCGGTCGGCAGCGCGAGGTCACCCAGCCGCAGCGGATGCACCTCCATCGAGTGGGCGATCAACGGCAGGTAACAGATCCGTTCGTCGGGATCCGCGATGAAGGTCCAGGTGCCGTCCCGACCCATCGACAGCAGGTGCGGCCAGATCGCGATCAACACGCCGACCCACACGGCCAAAGCCGCGCAGATGCGGTCGGCTTTTCGTGTCGGATTCGTTGGCGGGTGGTCGGCGCGCACCGCGGGACGCTGACGAAACGACCTGTGCGAGGCAACGGGTAAGCACCCGCGACCACGGCCGCGGCAATGGAAGCCGGCACCCGGGGGATTGCGGCTGGAGGGCGGTTCGGTGCATCGTCGTAGCGCTTCCACTTTCCGCCACCCGCCGACTTTCCGCATTCCCTCCATGCACCAATCCCGTCGTCAATTCATCGCCCGGGCCGGCCTTGCCGCCGGACTCGCCACCGCCGCCCCGTCGATCCTTGCCGCGGATCCGCCTTCCGAACGCGTTCGCCTCGGCGTGATCGGCCTTGGGCGTGGCATGGACCATGTCGTGGCGTTGCTCTCGGTGCCGCACGCCGAGGTGGCGTTTGTGTGCGACGTCGACGAGCGCCGCGCCGCCGCGGCCGCCGACCGCGTCGAGAAACAATCCGGCCGTCGCCCCAAGATCCACCGGGATCTGCGTCGCTTGCTCGCGGAGCGCGAGCTCGACGCGGTGACCATCGCGACGCCGAATTTCTGGCACGCGCCGGCGACCCTCCTCGCGTGCGCCGCGGGCAAGCACGTGTACGTCGAGAAGCCCGGCAGCCACAATCCGCGCGAGGGCGAGCTCATGGTGGCCGCGGGCATCCGGCACCGGCGGCTCGTGCAGATGGGCAACCAACGCCGGAGCAGCGAATCCGTGAGGCAGGCCGTGGCCGAACTCCGTGCCGGTGCCATCGGACCGCTGCGGTTCGCGCGTTGCCATTACTCCGGCGCGCGACTCTCGATCGGCCGCGGCAAGCCCGCGCCCGTGCCGGCGTGGCTCGACTACGATCTCTGGCAAGGTCCCGTGCCGGAACGCCCGTACGTCGACAATCTCGTCCATTACAACTGGCATTGGCGCTGGCACTGGGGTGGCGGCGAGTTGGCCAACAACGGCCCGCACGCGCTCGACATCGCCCGCTGGGGCCTCGGCATGGAATATCCGCGCCGCGTCAATTGCACCGGCGGGCGATACCATTTCGACGACGACCAGGAATCGCCGGACACGTTCGAGTCGGTCTACGACTTCGGCACGTGCGGCATTTCGTGGGATTGCTCCAGTTGCACGCCGCGCAAGGGCGACACCGAGGGATTCGTCACGTTCTACGGCGACGCGGGCGTTCTGGCGATCGACGGCAGCGGTTCCTACCGGGTGCTAGATCCGAACGGCAGGGAGCAACGCGCGGTGAAAGGCCGGCTGGCGGACGCGCCTCATTTCGAGAATTTCGTCGAGGCGATCCGTTCCGGGACACCGTTGAATTCACCGATCGCCGAGGGACAAAAAAGCACGCTGCTTTGCCATCTCGGCAACATCGCGTGGCGAAGCGGGCGGACCGTCGACGTCGATCCGAAAACCGGCCACCTCGTGGGCGCGACGCGCGGGATGTCGCGGTTGTGGTCGCGCGAATACCGGCGCGGTTGGGAACCGAAGGTGTGACCGGCGTCGCGGGAACGCGGCTCCGACCCCTCACCGCCGCCAGGCCGGGACGGGAGCGGGCCGCTCCAGCTTGAGTTTTTTCGAGTTGTCCACGTGCCCGTCGCCATACACCGCGTTGCCGCGGCCGACGTGCCGGTCCTGCGTGAAGTTCACGTCGACATTGGTGGAGTATCTCGGGAACTCGGACAGCGGACGCCAGGTCGACGCAAGGCTCGCGTCGGCCGACAGCACCGAGGCGGGATCGCCGAACTTCGGGTAGAGATTCACGCAATACGACAGGTTGGAAACAGCGATCGTCTTGATGCTGGGAACCCAGAGCTTGGTCGCGGGGCACACGAGGACCTGCGGCAGCTTGAAATCGTTCGCGGTCACCCGGAACACCTCCGGGCTGAGCGCGAGGATTCCCTCCGCCACCGGTACACGGAGGTTGTCTTCCTTCGACCCACCCTCGACCGCCAGCACGTTTTGCGGGTAGCGATCCTGGTGGTCGTGTCCGAACGCGGTGAACACGATGCCCACCTGGCGAAGGTTCCCGGCACAACGCGCGCGCCGGCCGTTGTGGATCGTCTTGATGATGCTCGGCGCCATCAACGACGCGAGGATCGTGATGATGCCGACCACCACGAGGATCTCGACCAACGTGTAGGCCTTGCGCGGGTGGGAGCGGTGGGAATGCATCTGGCTTCGGGCGCGGGAATGGATCCCGCGCCCGTGGAATGAGGCACGAATCGTGCCGGAATCACCGGATCACGGCGTTGCCGGGGCGACCTCGAAATGGTGTTTCCGCGGTTGCCGAGCCGCGTTGATCTTGCCTTCCTCCACGGCGATCTCCGCGTCGATCCGCGCGGTCTCCGCGTTCCGCTTTCCCTCGACTTCCGGTCCGTTGGCCCATTTCGGGAACGAGTGCAACTGGACGTTGCGCCAACGGTCGAAGTAGAGGTCGTTCTTGTGGAAGACCAGCGCGAGGACCTCGCGCGCCTGTTTCGTCACGGCTCCATCGGCGTTCGACAGGTTGACCCCCGACGCGAGTTCCGCGGCCGTCGCCTTTGCCGCCGCCTCGCCGTCGATGCTGATCTGGTAGTTGCCGGCGGCGAGTCCCGACACGCGGAGCCCGTACTGGCTGAGATCCTCGAGGATCGGCGCGATCTTCAGCGACGCCACCGCGCGCGCGTCGATCGGCATCGGCAACGCCTCGTCCGTCCGGTCAAACGCGATCGTTCCGTCCTTCACCACCAGGTTTTCGACCTTGCAGGATTCCCCCTTCGCCGTCTTCGAGGCGACGTCGATGTCGGCCTTCGAAACGGCGGCCGTGGCGCCGAGTCCTTTCAGGACGGCCCAGGCCATGATGGTCTGGCCGGCGGGTCCGGGATGCACCGCGTCGCCACCGCCGATGAACGCCTTGGGGTCTTTTGCCCGCTCGGCGAGCATGACGTCCATGTACGGGGCGAATTGGTCGACGAACATCGCGTGGCCTTTTTCGGCGACGCCTTTCAGGCCGTCGGAGAATTGCCGCAACGACTGGTTCTTCACGTCCTTGTCGGGATCCGGACGGCGGTCTTCGATCGGTTGGGGCGTCAGGAACGCGACGCGGGCCCCGGCTCCCGAGAGATCCTTGGCGATCTCGGTCTGGCTGCGGACATACGCGCGGAAAATATTCGTGTCGAACGCCTTGTAGGAGTGGTCGTTCATCCCGAATTTCACCGTCACGAACGTCGGCTTGAGGGGAAGCACGTCGCGGCCGAGACCGCGTGCGACGGAGTCCTCGACCATCTTGTCGAGCGCGGCGCCCTGGGCGGCGAAGAGGCGACCCTCGTCCGGATGGGCGCGTTGGCGGAGCCACGAGGTGTCGCCGCCCCAACCCACGTTGCGGAACGAGAGGTTCCACGACGGATGGCGCGTGAGCGTGTAGGCCTCGACGAAGGTGGTGTAGAGGCGTTGCTCGGTGATGCTGTCGCCGAGGAAGACGACGCGGTCACCGTCGTGGATCGCGAAATCCGCGGCACGGCTTCCAAGGGCGGTGGCCAACGCGAAGGCGTAGGCAACGGTGCGGGAGATGGTCATGGACCCAGTTTGCGCCCGGGTTGCCGCCGGTTTCAACGGCGATTCCAACCCATGGGGACCGTTTCCGCGGGGCTTGGCATCGTCGTGAGCTTCACTTGGGACACATCGTGCCGCGTCGTTGGCCAGAGTGGGAAAGGGTTGTCGCGCGATGACTCGAATGGATTCGTCGGCGTGGGGAAGGTTCTTTTGGAAACCAACGGGTTGCGTCGACGGCACGCGGAAGTGCCGACCCGGCATTGCTCCCGCTTGGACGGGCCACAGCACGGCGCGTGAATCGCCGGTGTCCAAAAGAAACCGTAAATTCGAAAACACACCGATATGAAACTCGTGACTCCCTACTTCCGGTCCCCGTTCGCCGCCTACTCTCCTTTCGCGGAGCTCGAACGGGAAATCGGCCGCTACCTCGCTCCCGCCGACGGCGCGTGCCGCACCGCGTCGGTCGCACCCGTGACCGACGTCCGGGAAGACAAGGATGCCATCGTCCTGTCCGTCGACTTGCCGGGTGTCCGCAAGGAAGACATCAAGGTGGCGCTCCATGACGGCGTCCTCTCGCTCGTGGCCGAACGCCGCGACGAAAAGGAATCCGCCGAAGTCCAGTACCACCGCCGCGAATGCCAGTACGGTCGCTTCGAGCGCCGCTTCGAAATCGCGGTGCCCGTGAACGGCGAGGCCATCAAGGCCGCCTACAAGGACGGCGTCCTCACCGTCACGGTTCCGAAAACGGAGGCCGCCAAGCCCCGCGAGATCGGCGTGAACGTCGAGTGACGTCCTGATCTTGCCCGGGCGCGGGTTGGTTGAGTGCCCGCGCCGGAGTTCGTGCCCCCGTTCGGAGGAATTCCTCCGGGCGGGGGTCTTCGTTTGGATGACCCGCGCTCGGCCGGAGATTCCGACCCGACCCTCTCAACCCAGCACGGCCCGTCGGATCACCGAATACACATCGGTGGAGCCGATGCGTGCCCCGGGCAGCGGATGACGCGAGACGATCATCGGCCAGTCCGCGTCGGAAGCCGGACGGCAACCGTGCGATCCCTTCACCAGGTTCGCGTCGAGCGGGATCACGTCCATCAGCATCCGGAACCCGAGTTTTTTGCGCAGCAATTTGCCGAGGATTTTCAGCTTCACCGCGGGAATCGCCGGATCGAGGAAGAGTTCGACGGGGTCGTACCCGGGCTTGCGGTGGATGTCCACGCAACGCGCGAAGTCCGGCGCCTTGGCGTCGTCGAGCCAGTAATAGTAGGTGAACCATGCGTTCTCGCGGGAGAACGCGACGAGATCGCCCGCGCGGACGTGGTCGAGTCCCAGCGCGCGTTTGCCCTCGGCCCCGTGTACCGAGGCGACGCCGGGAAGGTTTTCGACGCAATCCCGGACCTCGCTCGCGATCGAGCGGTCGTTGATCTGGATGTGCGCCGCCTGGTGGTCGGCCACGGCGAACGCGCGCGAGTTCCCCGTGTCGAGCACCTCCAAGCCGAGTTCCTCGCGCACGGTGATCCAACCCTTCCGCCGGAATTCCCGGTTGATGTGGATCGGCGCGTCCACGGGCGTGATGCCGTATTCGCTGAGCAACAGCACGTCGACGTCGCGCGACGCGAAAAAATCCAGCAACCCGCCGACGATGGCGTCGATGCGCCGGAGATCCTCGGCCACCGCCGGATGCCGCGGACCGAGGCGCTGGAGGTTGTAGTCGAGGTGCGGCAGGTAGACGAGATTCAGCGTGGGCCGGTGCTTCTCCTCGACCCACCGGGCCGACGCGGCGATCCAACGCGACGCGGCGTCGGGCGCGCCCTGCGGCGATTGTATGCCGGCCGCGGGACCCCAGAAGGCGGCGAATGGGAAGTCGCCGAGCTCGGCCTTCATCGCGGGCCGCAACTCATACGGCCACGAATAGACATCGAAGAATTTGCGGCCGTCCGCGGGATACATCGGGCGCGGCGTGACCGAGAAATCCGCGGTGGAATACATGTTGTACCACCAGAACATTTTCGCGCAGGTGAAGCCCGGCACAAGCGCGCGAAGGTCGTCCCAGATCTTCGGCGCGCCGACGAGGTGGTTCGATTGCTTCCAGAACTGCACCTCGGACAACGCCCGGTCGTACCAACCGTTCGCCACGATCCCGTGCGCCGAGGGCCGCTTGCCGGTGAGGTAATCGGACTGCGCGGTGCAGGTCACCGCGGGCAACGCGGGATCGATCGACGCCACGTGGCCGGCCTTGGCGAGCGCGGCGAGGCGCGGCGTGTGCGGGCCGAGGAGCGCGGGCACGAGGCCCACGACGTTGAGGACGGCGACGCGCGGCATGGCGACGGGTGGCGCGCGCCGTCAGCGCGCGGACGAACGCGAGGCCGGGATTGGCACCGTGCGTTGGCGGCGGCCATGGCGCTCGCGGAGTTCCTCGATGGCGCGGGCGACCAAGGGCAGGTCCATCTCGTTGACCTCGCACCCGCGGCCGATGGTCCGCAGCAACGTGATGGTGAGTTCGCCGCCGAGGTGCTCGCGGAATTCCTCGAGGCCCGCGACCACGAGCAATTGCCCGTCGTCGTCCGCGTGCACCAATTCCTGCGAGAACAATTCGAAGCCGAGGCGCTCCAGCAGCGCGAGGATCCGTTCCGCCTCGGCCGGCGGCAACATGTCGCGGAGCCTTGCGTACACGACGTCGAGCGCGACGCCGACCGCGACGGCCTCGCCGTGGCGAAGGCGATATTCCGAAAGTTGCTCGAGCTTGTGCGCGGCCCAATGGCCGAAATCCAACGGCCGCGCGCTGCCCATTTCGAACGCGTCGCCGCTCGTCGCGATGTGGTCCAAGTGCAACTCCGCGCTCCGGCGGATCAACCGTTTCATCGCTTCCGGCTCGAAGGCCGCCAGCGCGTCGGCGTCCCGCTCGATGGCGTCGAAAAACCGGGCGTCGCGGATGCACGCGACCTTGACGGCCTCCACGTAGCCGGCGCGTTTGTCGCGCGCGCCGAGCGTCGCGAGCAGCGTGAAGTCGTTGATGACCGCGAACGGCGGAGCGAACGTCCCGATGAAATTCTTTTTCCCGAAGGCGTTGATCCCGTTCTTAACGCCCACGCCCGAGTCGTCCTGCGCGAGCGTCGTCGTGGGGATGCGAACGTGGCGGACCCCGCGGTGCGCCGTCGCCGCGGCGAGGCCCACCATGTCGAGGAGCGCGCCGCCGCCGACGGCGATCACGTAGTTGTGGCGGTCGACGTGGTGGCGGTCGATCAGCGCGTGGATTTCCGAGACCCGAAAGTAGGCGTTCTTCACGGCCTCGCCTCCCAGCAGGAGCACCGGCGGCGCGACGAGCCGGAGCGTGTCGGCATGCGTTTTGAAATACGCCTCGAGATTCGGAACCAACGACGGCATCGCGTGCGCGAGCGACTCGTCGATGACGACGATGGCCTTGGCCGGGCGCCCGAACGGAGCGGGGCGGCCGTCGGCGAGGATGTCGCGGAGCACGGTGTTGCCCGGGGAGAACACCCCTTCCGTGAAGTGCACCTGGTGGCGCCACTTCACTTCTATGGTCCTTTCGATCACGGGCATGGCGATAACGTGGAAAGTAGGACGAGCCGCCGCGAGAATTATTTAATCACCAATTCAACCGACGCGCCCGGGCCAGGATCGGGAGGCATTCCACCGCGCGGCCGTCCTGCACCAGCCACGCTTCCTGGTGCAACGCCACCGTCGGGCACACGTGCCACGGGATCGCGTACAACACGCTGCCGATCTGGGTGCGCTCGGCAACCGAGGTGCGGAGCACGAGGTGTTCCTCGCTGTGCGACACCGGCTCCGCGTCGGGCAACGACGGGAAGACCGCGCGCGGATGCGGCATTTCCGACGCGACCGCCTTGTGCCCGAGATCGAGGCAAAGCAGTCCCGGGCCGGGCCGGCTCACCACCCGCGTCATCAAAACCGCCGCCGGCAAGAACGGGAGATCCTTGAACTTCGAGTCGTAGCCCGCGTCCCAAAACACCGTCGTTCCCGG
>JANYDN010000288.1 GCA_025363585.1 Verrucomicrobiota bacterium
GGCGCTTCCACCCTGCTCTTCCGCGCGCATGCCATCAGCGGTTTCTGGTGGATGACCCTCACCGGCCTTGGGTCATACCTCGCCTACGTGCCGTTCAACGCGATGCTCTTCGAACGCATCATGGCCGCCACCCGCGCCGCCGGCACGGCCGTCTTCGCGATCTATGTCTCCGACGCCGTCGGCTACACCGGGTCCGTCGGCGTCCAACTCTTCAAGGACCTCGCGCGCGGCACCATGACCCGGCTCGGCTTCTTCGAGGGCTTCACTTGGCTGCTATGCGTCGCTGGCTCGGTGTGCCTCGTCGCCGCCGGCGTGTATTTCATCCGGCTGTCGCGCGACGCCGACGAACCCGCGGCGCCGATCCCCTGACCATGGGACCCGCATTCGGGGATTGAGCGCCCGCCCTCGTCACCCTGTCATTCCACGCACCGATGCACCCCCACGCCGTCTTCTCGTGACTCGTCTTTGAGACGGCCATCCCTTTGCCCCGTCCGCTGAAATCATACTCCAACATGTCCAACGGAACCCCGCTGCCCACCCACAAAGACAAGCCGCTGTTCACTCCCGGCCCGCTCACCACGTCGTTGCCCGTCAAACTGGCGATGCTCCACGACGCCGGATCCTGGCACTGGGAGTTCAACGCGAAGGTCCTCGCCATCCGCGACAAACTCCTCGCGCTGGCGGGCGTCTCGCGTGCCGGCGGATTCGACAGCATCCTTCTCCAGGGCTCCGGGACTTTCGGCGTCGAGTCGGTCTTCCAATCCTGCGTTCCCGGCAACGGCAAGGTCGCCGTCCTCTCCAACGGTGCCTACGGCGAACGAATGGTCCTCATGCTCCAGCGCGCGCGCATCGACCACGTCGTCCTCCGCACCGCCGAGAACATCCCGAACGATCCCGCCGCCCTCGACGCCCTGCTCGCCGCCGATCCCGCCGTCACCCACGTCGCGGCCGTCCACTGCGAGACCACCACGGGAATCATCAATCCCATCGAGGCCCTCGGCCGCGTCGCCCGGACCCACCGCAGGACTTATATCGTCGATGCCATGAGCTCGTTCGGCGCGTACCCGATCGACTTCGCCGCGGGCGCGATCGACTACCTGATATCGTCCGCGAACAAATGCATCGAGGGCGTGCCCGGATTCTGTTTCGTGATCTGCCGGCGCGCGGTCCTAGACGCCACCGCCGGATGGGCGCGCAGCCTGAGCCTCGACCTATTGGACCAACTCAAGGGCTTCGAGAAAAACGGCCAGTTCCGTTACACGCCGCCGACGCACAGCGTGCTCGCGTTCGAGCGCGCGCTCGTCGAACTCGACATGGAAGGCGGCATTGCCGGCCGTGCCGCGCGGTACCAAGACAATCACCGCACGCTCGTCGCGGCCATGAAGCGCATCGGGCTCCTCGGCTATCTGCCCGACGGCGTCCAGGGTCACATCATCACCAGCTTTATATACCCGCGGCACCCGAAGTTCGACTGGACCGAGTTCTACCGCCGCGTCGCCGAGAAAGGATTCCTCCTTTACCCCGGAAAAATCAGCCAGGCCGACACCTTCCGCGTGGGCAACATCGGCCGCCTCTTCCCGAGCGACATGAAAGCCGTCGTCAACGCGATCGCGGAAGCGCTGCAGGAAATGGGCGTGACGAGCACGGAATAGACCACGGAACTTGCGACCGTTTTTTAACCACGGAAATCACTGAAATCACGGAAGGAAGAGGGTTGATATTTTTCACCACGGAGCACACGGAATAAGGAAGAAAAGCTTTTGGTGCGCGGCGGGAAGGAGGCGTCCGGAGCTTGCCGTTGGCACCGGCGCGAACGGCACGTCGGCGAGTCCCCGCTCCGCGTGCTCCGTGGTCAAAAGATCGGAACAACAAGATTCCGTGATTTCCGTGGTATAGATCCCCACCCCCATGAGCTTCCCCGTCTCCCCTTTCCGTGTGCTCCGTGTGCTCCGTGGTGAAAAATATCAACCGTCCCATTTCCGTGATTTCCGTGATTTCCGTGGTAGAAAAACTCCCGCCCCTAAGGCCCTCGCCTTCCAGTCCGTGTGCTCCGTGGCAAATAATTCTCGGCTTCGCCGTTCCGTGATTTCAGTGATTTCCGTGGTATAAAAACCCCACCAACATGAACCCCCTCGCCTTCCTCTCCGTGGTCCTCCTGGCATCCGTGGTATCCGCGCAGACGCCGCATCCCAACGCCCATTCGCACAACGACTACTTCCGCGCCCATCCCGTCGCCGACGCCCTCGACAACGGTTTCGGCAGCATCGAGGCGGACATTCATCTCGTCGACGGACGCCTCCTGGTCGCCCACGACCGCGCCCGCACCTCTCCGAAAAAGGATCTCGAGTCCATGTACCTCGCGCCCCTTCGCGAGCGCTGCCGCACCAACGGCGGGCAAGTCTATCGCGGCGGGAACAACGACTTTCATCTTCTTATAGACATCAAGGCGGATGCCGACGGCACCTACGCCGTGCTGTCGCCGTTGCTCGCCAAGTACGCGGGGATCCTCACCCGTTTCTCCGATGAAGGAACCAAGCCCGGCGCCGTGATCGTCATCCTCTCCGGCGCCCGGCCGACCGCGAAGGTCGCGGCCGAGAAGGAACGCTGGTGCGGGATCGACGGACGCCTCGGGGACCTCGAGACAAATCCGTCGGCAAATCTCGTGCCTTGGATGAGCGATTCCTGGCGTCCCACTTTCGGCAGCCTGCACGACGGGAAGCTCGGGGAAGCGGACGGAAAGAAACTCCGCGCGATCACCGCGAAGGCGCACGCACAGGGCCGCAAGGTCCGCTTCTGGGACGCGCCCGACCGTCCCGACATGTGGCGCGAACTCCGCGACGGCGGCGTCGACATCCTCAACTCCGACGATCTCCCCGCCCTCGCCGCGTTCCTCGAGGGAAAGCCCGCGCCAGTGCGGCGAGCGAGTGATCAGTAATCAGTGGTCAGCAAACCGTCCCATGACACCTCCCGCGAATTTGCGCGCTCTATCCAATACCGATCACTGATCGCGGAACCCAAACCCATCCACAATGCGATTGCCCTCATTGCTCCCCGCTCCGCACTCCCTGCTCTCAGCTCGTTGCTCCCTGCTGCGTGCCGCTCCCTGCTCCCTGCTGCTTGCCTTCTCCGCCTCTGCGGCGGAGCCCGGCGTGATTCCCTGCCCCACCAACCAGATCGTCCACGTCACGGCCCATCGCGTCGCGTCGCCGATCAAGATCGACGGGCTTCTCGACGAATCCGTGTGGACCAACGCCCCGGCTTCGTCGCGCTATGTCGATCTCATCACCGGCCAACCCACGATCCACGACACCCGCGCGACGATTCTCTGGGACGACGACAACCTATATCTCGGCATCCGCATCGAGGAACCGTTCGTCCACGCCAAGTTCACCGAGAACAACTCGCCGATCTATTACGACAACGACATCGAGATGTTCATCGCGGGGCCCGACGGTTACTACGAGTTCGAGATCAACGGATATAATACCACCTACGAGGTTTTCTTCATCTGGCAGGACGCCTACGAGCGCTCGGGGTTCTCGGCCGCACCGGAATTCGCACGGAAGGATCTCCAGGGCTTCAACGGCGTCGGCTTCACCACGCATCCGCGCGGACCGCGCCTCGGCAATTTCAACTGGCATTTCCCGGGGAAGAAAACCGCGGTGCACATCGACGGCACCGTGAACGACGACAAGGACCGCGACCGCGGCTGGACCGTGGAGATGGCCTATCCGTGGAAAGGCATGAAATGGCTGGCGACGGACGGCCGCGCGTTGCCGCCGAAGGACGGCGACCTCTGGCGCATCGATCTCTCGCGCTTCAATCAATACAAGGAAGCGCCGCCCGCGAAGGATTCCGGCGGCTGGGCGCTGAGCCCGCACCGCGTCTGGGACTCGCACGTGCCCGAGTGTTTCCCGATCGTCCACTTCACTACGAAGGTCGTGAAATGAGCCGGCGTGGCGTGCCGTAGGGCGGCCGTCCCCGGCTGCACAATCCGCGGGCGTCCTCGCCTGCGGTATTCGCGGGCGTCTCGCCTGCGCCAAAGCTTCGGAGGCGCGTCGTAGGGCGGCCGTCCCCGGCTGCACAGTTGCGGGCGTCTCGCCCGCGCCTCGCTCGGGGTCAGAGTTTGCCTCCCCCGAAACGCGCACCGAGCCGGGGACGGCTCGGACTGCGCAGCCGAGGACGGCCGCTCTACATAGCGCGGGCGTCTCGCCCGCAGGCAGTCTTGCTCGCCGAAGCCCAGCGCAGGCGGGACGCCCGCAACCACCGCAGTCGGGACGACCGCGCTACACCCGCGCCATACCGCTTCTTGAAACTTGAATCTCACTTCCCCTGCCCTCCCGGCCTCAGTTTCGTCCCGCCCGGTTCCATCACGAGGAACCCATCCTTCCGGCCGACGCCCAACTCCCGGTCCAAATCCGCCGCGAGGCGATCGGGTCCGGCCAGTCCCATCCGCGCCCGGACCTCCCGGTGCAACCACCAGAACCCGGAGTTCCACGAGTAGAGATGATGCCCGTGCGGATGCCCATCCACGGTGCTGATCGACTCGTGGAACGCCGGCATCGAGGCCAATTCCTTTTCCAGCCGCCATAGCAACCGTTCGTTCACCCAGTTCTCGTCCATGCCGTGGATCAGTCCCGCGAGATAGTTCGCGCCGTCGTTCAAAAACCAGGATCCGCCGAACACGTAGACCCCGCTGTGTCCCTCGAGCAGGTCGCCATTGGCCTTCGATATCACCCGCATTCCATAGGGCGACTGAACCCGTACGCTGGTCTCCAGATGGCGGCGCACCATGTCGTCCGGAAGCAGCTTCCGGCCGAACACCGAATAAGTCAGCACCTCGCCGTACAGGCTGTCCTGTCCGATGTGATCCTGCTGTTTCAAGCTCGTGGCAAAATAACCCCCGTCCGCGTTGAACATGCGGCGATAACCCGCGATCGCCCTCTCGATGTCCGCGTCCGTGACCGGGAACCCCAATTCCTTCGCGGCCATCAACGCACCGCAATGGAACCCTTGGTCCGACGACGGCGCGTCGTCGTCCTCGTAGGGGAGTTGGTCATGATAGGTCTTCATGATCTTCTTGTCCGGGGTCAGCCGTGGCGGGAAATAAAGCCCGTCCTGTTCGTGCGTCCTTATATAATGATACGCCCGCCCCACGGTGCGTTGGTCGAGTTCGCCGCCGGCCCGTTTCACCAAGGCGGACCATATTAGATAATATTGGGCGTTGTCCTCGTAGTCGAGCCGCTCGTAAAACACCGCCGCATGGGCCTGTCGATCGAACGCCGGGTCGTCCAGTCCGCGGCTCATCCAGAAGCCATCGCTGACCCATTGCTTCCACCCGTAACCGACCCCGGAAATGAACAGGTAATCGCTTTCCGGCCGCAGGAGATTGCGGCGAAGCAGCAGATACGACGTGTTGCGAAGGATCGCCTCCAAGCCCGAATGGTTGAAACCCTTCGCGTTGGCGAGGGCCAGGTGCGCGGCCAATTGCACGTCGTAGAGCGACCGCGCAGGCGAGCCAAAGATCCACGTCGTGAACCGGGCCGTCTCCCCCTTCTCGAGATGCTGCCACCCATCGAACGGCGCCCGATACACCGTGGTCGCGTCGAGTTCCCGCGGGAGCGAGATGACCCGTCGCGGCGAACCATCGCCCGTCGCGAGCGAGACGACGCGACGCTCCGTTTCCAGCCCCATGAAACTCCGGTTCTCCCAATTCCCCGGCGTGTCGCCGAGAATTCCGAATAGTCGCCCTTCCGAAAGGCATCCCAAGAACGGAAAGGTCTGCAACGCCTGCGAATGCCCCGCGAATTCCGGTCCCGAACACCCGACGCTATACCGACGGGTCGCGGGCTCTTTTCCCATGAACGAATAGAAATCCCCGGCGTCCGGCGCCTTCCATCCCAGTTCCAAATAATAGCGTTGGTCCGAATCCGCCGTGACGCTGACCACCCGCTCGATCAGGTCCGCATGGAGCGGTCGAAACGTCTCGACGAACGAAAGTCCCGGTGCCGTTCCCCCACGGAGTGTCACCACGCCGTTCTCCCGGGTCGCCCCGCTGTATCTTACAAGAACCCGCGCGCCCGGGAGTAATGCCACCAATCCCGCGTGGCCTTCGATCGGCGAAAACACCGACTTTCCGTTCTCCAGAATCCGCACCATCGCGCCGTCGGTCTCGCGGACCACGTCCAGTTCCAGCGCGCGCGCCAACGGTTGGAACCAGCCCAAGGCAACCAGCCAGGGCATCGGTATAAGGTATCGGAGACGTCTCATGTCGGATCAATCCATGTTGTTCCCGTCCCACGACGCGAGCGCACGAGGAAGCGGAAGTGGAGGCAAACTGCACGCCGCGCATTGCGCCGTCGATACCCGGCACGTAGGGCGGCCGCTCTACGTAGCGCGGGCGTCCCCGCTTGCGGTAGCGGCGGGCGTCTCGCCTGTGCGTCGTAGGGCGGCCGTCCCCGGCTGCACAATCCGCGGGCGTCCCCGCCCGCGTTCCATGTCCGCAAGCAAGTCTCCTCATCCTCCTGAAAGCTACATCGTGCCGGGGACGGCTCGGACTGCGCGGCCGAGGACGGCCGCTCTCCGTAGCGCGGGCGTCCCCGCCTGCGGTAGCCGCGGGCGTCTCGCCTGCGCCTCGCCCTCGCCGAAGCGGACTGGGCTGCGCGTCGTAGGGCGGCCGTCCCCGGCTGCACAATTCGCGGGCGTCCTCGCCTGCGCCAAGGCTTCGGCGGAGCTGGCCCGCCCGCGCCCCGCTTGCCAGCAAATCTCCGTCTTTCCTGAAGGCCGCACCGAGCCGGGACGGCTCGAAATGAGCAGCCGAGGACGGCCGCTCTACATAGCGCAGGCGGGGACGCCCGCGCTACCACTCTCCGCCCGCGCCACCACCACCGCGACCCTCACCAGAGCACGCCGCTCTACGCCGGACTTCGATCCTTGAATCTTGAAACCTCAAACTTGAAACTCCACGGATGAACCGCCGCCAGTTTCTCAGGAACGCCTCCGTCGCGTCCGCCGCCATCGCCGCCGTTCCGTGGTCCACCGCCCGCGCCGCCGGTCCGCGCCGCATCTCGCCCAACGAAAAGCTCAACCTCGGCGTCATCGGTGTCTCCGGACGCGGCGGCGAGAACCTCGACGGCGTCAAGGGCCAGAACATCGTCGCGCTCTGCGACGTCGACCGCACCAAGCTCGGCGCCGCCGCCGCGCGATTCCCCGGTTGCGGCACCTTCACCGACTACCGCCGCCTTCTCGACCGCACCGACCTCGACGGCGTCGTCGTCAGCACGCCCGACCACAACCACGCGATCATCGCCATCGCCGCGTTGCAGAGCGGTCGACCGACCTATTGCGAGAAGCCGCTGACCCACACGCTTTCCGAACTCCGCCGGCTCACCGAGGTCGCGCGCAAGTCCGGCCTGCCCACGCAGACCGGCAACCAAATCCACGCCACGGCGAACTACCGACGCGTCGTCGAGCTCGTCCAGTCCGGCACGATCGGCACGGTCGCCGAGGTCCATCATTGGGCCGGCAGCGTCTGGGACACGCGCCCGTTGCCGTCGGGCGAGGCTATTCCCGCGAACATCGACTACGAGCAATGGCTCGGTCCCGTCCAGCCGCGTCCGTACAGCAAGGAATACGTGCCGTTCAATTGGCGGCGCTGGTGGCATTTCGGCAGCGGCACGCTCGGCGATTTCGTCTGCCACCACACCGATCTCGGCATGTGGGCGCTGCGGCTCGGCACGCCGAATGTCATCGAGGCCGAAGGCCCGGCGCCCGACGCCAATTGCGCGCCGCTGTGGCTGAAGGTCCGCTATCAATTCGCCGCCACGAAGACGACGCCCGCGACGACGATGTATTGGTACTCGGGCGAGAAGCGGCCGCAGATCGCGGGAACGCCCGACCTCTCGAAGTGGGGCGGCGGCACGTTGTTCATCGGCGACAAGGGCATGTTGCTCGCGGACTACGGTCGCCACGTGTTGTTGCCGGAGGATAAGTTCCAGGGCGCGACGCCGCCGCCGAAGACGCTCGCGGATTCCGTCGGCCACCATGAGGAATGGATCCGCGCGGTGAAGGGCGAGAACCTCGCGTTGCCGCAATTCGCGCAATGGGGCCGGACGAATTCGCCGTTCGCGTACGGCGCGTTGCTCACCGAACTCGGCCTGCTCGGGAACATCGCTTACCGCACCGGCAAGCGCATCGAGTGGGACGCCGCGCGGTTGAAAGCCAAGGGCGTCGCGGAGGCCGACCGACTGATCCACCACGATTATCGGCCGGGGTGGAAGTTGGGGTGAGTTTCGGTGGGGAAAGTTTTAAGTTTCAGGTTTCAAGTTTCAAGATCGCCAATTCATATCCATCCCAAGTCATGTCGTTAGCCACCGGAAAATTCTTCGAACCCGCGTTGCTCGTACCGAGCCTCAAGGCGGCGTTCGAAGGGAAAACTTTCGATCCCGCGGAGGCGTTGTACGTCGCGGTCGCTGTGGATCCCGAGTCCAAGGAACTCAAGCCTGCGATTGGCTACAACCGCGAGTCAGTCCCGCTGTTCTTGAATGAAACCGTTGGGATCTGGCGCGTCCCGTCGCTCCGCGCGTTGTACCGAGGGGCCAAGGTGCCTCCCGATCTCGGGGATGGACCGGAGCCGTACGAGGACATTTTCACGCTCTACGATCAGCACCTCGCGATGTTCTCCAAATCACTTGGACCACCCCGCGACGAGGAGTTGGCCGAGATCTTCTCGGCGATCCGACGTCGGCCCGACGGCAAGAGCACCAGGCACCTCCACGATTTCCTCTGGCAGGTGTCGGCGCTGATGCTGGGGACCCGGGAACTGAGCGAGGCCGAATTCGCGGCCATCGTGGGCCGGCAGGAGCGTTCCTGCCGCACGTTCGCGATGGGTCCGTCGTCGCGCAATTTCGCGACGATGCTCCTCGATCTGCGGGAAGGCCGGTAGCCGGCGCGAAGCGTCCCGCGTCCGCGGGATGGGAAGCCATCGGATGGCGCCACACCGCTTTCCTCGCCGTTCCGCCTCGCTCGATTCAAAGCGGTGTCGCGTCGCTCCGTTCCTTGCCGCCGCACTCCGAAGGCGCTTCGCGCGGGGACTCGTCGCGGCCCACCGTCTCACGACGGTCGCTCTTACTGAAAACTGAACACTGACAACTGACCACTCCCTCCCCATCTCCCGCGCTTGTGGGATGGATTCCCCTTCGCTCCCGAACCACAGTCGCCGCCGATGTCGCTTGCCCGGGTCGCCGCAGCCCCCTTCAAACTTGAATCCTGAAACTTCAAACTTGAATCTCGATTCCCTCCGCTCCGAAGGCGACGTCAACCTCTCGCCCCGCCGCAAGGCGTGGGCCGCCGCGCACGTCGGTCCCAAGGCCAAGGATCTCCTCGAGCGCGATGCCCGCGTCTTCCTTCACCAGTCCCTTTCCACGCCCTGCCTCAACGCGCTTTCCAAAGTCGACGGCGCGTCGATCACCGATACCGAGGGCCGCACTCTCCTCGATTTCCACGGCAACAACGTCCACCAGGTCGGCTTCTCGCACCCGCGCGTGGTCGCGGCGATCAAGGAACAACTCGACGAACTCAGCTTCTGCACGCGGCGCTACACCTGCGAACCCGCCGTCGCGCTCGCCGAACGCCTCGCCGCCGCCGCGCCCGGCGATCTCGACCGCGTTCTCTTCGCGCCCGGCGGCACGTCCGCGATCGGCATGGCGCTCAAACTCGCGCGCATCGCCACCGGCCGATTCAAGTTCGTTTCCATGTGGGACTCGTTCCACGGCGCGTCGCTCGACGCGATCTCCGTCGGCGGCGAGGCCGTCTTCCGCAAGGGCATCGGCCCGCTGCTTCCCGGCTGCGAGCACGTCCCGCCGCCCGAGCCGCTCAAGTGCCCGTTCAAGTGCGGCACCGCGTGCAATCTCGGCTGCGCGGACTACGTCGAATACGTGCTCGAGAAGGAAGGCGACGTCGCCGCGGTCATCGGCGAGACCGTCCGTTGCACGCCGTTCATCCCGCCCGCCGATTACTGGAAACGCATCCGAGCCGCGTGCGACAAACACGGCGCGCTGCTCATCCTCGACGAGATTCCCATCGGCCTCGGTCGCACCGGAAAACTCTTCGCGTGCGAGCACTACGGGATCGTTCCCGACATGCTGGTGCTCGGGAAAGGACTCGGCGGCGGCATCTTCCCGATCGCCGCGTTGCTCGCGCGCGAGGGACTCAACGTCGCCACGCACACCGCGCTCGGCCATTACACGCACGAGAAGAATCCCGTCGCCTGCGCCGCCGGGCTCGCGACGCTCGACGTCATCCGCGACGAACACCTCGTCGAGCACGCCGCCGAACTCGGCCTCGTCGCGCTCGAAATCATGCGCGGGATGGCGACGCGCCATCCGTTGATCGGCGACGTCCGCGGCCTCGGACTTTTGATGGGCATCGAACTCGTCCGACGCGACGCCACGGGACGCCCGATCCCCGCGAACGACGCCGCGGAGCAAATCATGTACGCCGCGCTGGACCGCGGTCTGAATTTCAAGGTGACGATGGGCAACATCCTCACGCTCACGCCGGCGCTGACGCTGACGCGCGCCGAATTGGAACGCGCGCTCCACGTCCTCGACACGTGCATCGGCGAAGTTGAAAGCAGGGAGTGCTGAGCAGAGAGCACGGAGCGCTGAACACTGAAAACTAAGCTGAACGCACGCGAGACGATGAACCGAACGAATGAAGCGGCGGTGATGGACGGCAGGACCGCGAGCGACGATTGCTCCTCCTGGCGTTCGCGCGCGCTCGCTCTTTTCCCCGCGGGCTCGAACGGCGAGTACGGATTCCCGCCCGAGCTCGTTCCCGTGATCGAGCGCGGCGCAGGATGCCGCGTGTGGGACACGGAGGGACGCGAGTTCCTCGACTACACGATGGCGTGGGGTTCCGCGCTCGTCGGCCACGCGCATCCCCGTGTGATCGAGGCCGCGACCCGCCAGGCGGCGCTCGGCGCGAATTTCGCCGCGGTCAACCGCCGTTCCGTCGAACTCGCCGAACGCATCGCCGCGCTCTCGCCCTGTGCCGAACGCATCCGCTTCGTCGCCTCCGGCACCGAGGCCACCATGCTTTGCCTCCGCGTGGCGCAGGCCGCCTCGGGACGCCCCAAGGTGCTTCGTTTCGAAGGCGCGTATCACGGCCAACATCCCGTCGGCATCGCGGGAATGCTTTCCGGTCGACCGCTCCCGCCGCCGCATGCGGATCCTTCCGGCGCCGGCGCGTCGTGGGTCGAACGCGACGTCTTGGTCGCCCCTTACAACGACCTCGCCGCCACCGAATCGATCCTCTCCGCGTACGGACACGAACTCGCAGCGGTCATCGTCGAACCGCTCCACCGTTGCCTCGTTCCCAAGCCCGGCTTCCTCGCCGGACTTCGCGAGGCGACGCGTCGCCTCGGTATCGCGCTGGTCTTCGACGAGGTCGTCACCGGCTTCCGTCTCGCGCCCGGCGGCGCGCAGGAATATTACGGCGTCGTTCCCGATCTCGTCGCCTACGGCAAGGGACTCGGCGGCGGATTCCCCATCGGTGCCTACGCCGGCAGCGCGGAATGGATGGATGTCGTCGACGAACATCGTCTGCCCGGCCCCAACTACGCGTGGTCCGCCTCCACCACCGGCGGCAATCCCGTCTCGTGCGCGGCCGCGCTCGCGACGCTCGACCTCCTCGCCGAACCCGGCGTTTACCCACGCCTTCACGAATCCGGCAGACACTTCCGCCGCGTGCTCGCCGACGTCGTTGCCGCCAGCGGCGAGACCGCGCAAGTCCTCGGCGACGGCCCGCTCGCGCAACTCGCCTTCTCGTCCGTGCCCGTCGTCGACCAGAAAACCTGGCTCGCCAGCGACCGCGCGCGCGGACGACGCCTGATGCTCGGGCTTTCGCGCGAAGGCGTTTTCCTGAATCCGATGGGAACGAAACTCTATCTCTCGCTCGCGCACGACGACGCCGTGATCGGCGAATTCGGCAACCGCCTCGCGCTGGCTCTGGCCGCCACCCGCAGCGCCTGAACCGACGGACCCACGGATGTCACGGCCGACACAAACAACGAGGATCGCAGCCGGGGACTCCGTGCCCGGACCCGTTTGTTTTTTCAACAGAAGGAAACGAAGCAAACGACGACGTAGGGCGGCCGTCCTCGGCTGCACAATAGCGGGCGTCCCGCCCGCACCAAGCTTCCACCGCCAGACCAACGTAGCGCGGGCGTCCTCGCCTGCGGTAGTCGCGGGCGTCTCGCCTGCGCTGGCGCCCAGCAAGCTTCACGCGGGCGTCCCGCCAGCGCCGCATCTCGCCAGGGCCGCGACCCCACCTCTGTTTTCTCCCTTCCCTCCTGTAAAATATTCCAAACCCTTCGTCCCCACCTCGCCTTCGTTTCCTTCGTTTCCTTCGTTTCCTTCTGTAAAAACTTCAGGACCCGTCTTCCGATGAATTCCGCGCGCGCCATCCTGATCGGCTCGTTGCTCGCCATCGCGGGACTCGTCGCGTTGCTGTTCCTCAACCAACGCCAACCCGCCGCGCCCAAGGCCGTCCGTCCGCTCCTCGTCTACTGCGCGGCCGGAATGAAGGGCCCCGTCGAAACCGCCGCGAAAGACTACGAACGCGAGATGGGCGTGCCCGTCCAACTCCAGTTCGGTGGCTCCGGCACGCTCCTCAGCAATCTCCGCGTCGCCAAACGCGGCGATCTTTTCGTCGCCGCCGACGGCAGCTTCATCGACATCGGCCGCTCCAACCATCTCCTCGCCGAGGTCCTCCCGCTCGCGCGCATCCAACCCGTCCTCGCCGTCGCCAAAGGCAATCCGCGCGGCCTGCGCGGACTCGACGATCTCCTCCGGACCGACGTCCGTGTCTCGCTGGCAAATCCCGATTCCGTCGCCATCGGCGCCGCCACGCGCCGCGCCCTCACGCACGCCGGCAAGTGGGCCCCCATCGCCGCGCGCGCCACGGTTTTCAAACCCACCGTCAACGACGTCGCCAACGACGTGAAGCTCGGCAGCGTCGACGCCGGCATCGTGTGGGACGCCACCGCCAGGCAATATCCCGAGATCGAATCGATCGCGCTCCCGGAGTTCGAGGGCTTCACGTCCGAGGTTTCCGTCGCCGTGCTTTCGTTCTGCGACCAACCCACGGCAGCGCTGGGCTTCGCGCGTTTCCTGTCCGCGCGAGACCGCGGGTCGCGGCGTTTTTCGGAAGCGGGATTCCACGCGTTGGACGGCGACGTCTGGACGCCCGCGCCCGAGGTCCTGCTCTACAGCGGCACCGTCAACCGCGTGGCGATCGAGGACACGCTCCGCGAGTTCGAGCAACGCGAGGGCGCGCGCGTCACCCGCGTCTACAACGGCTGCGGCATCCTCACCGCGCAGATCCGCGCCGGCCAGAAACCCGACGCGTACTTCGCCTGCGACGTCTCGTTCATGGACACGGTCTCGAACCGTTTCCAACCCGCCATCCAGCTCGCAGAGACATCGCTCGTGTTGCTCGTGAAGAAGGGGAACCCGTCGAACATCGCCGGACTCGCCGATCTCGCGCGGCCCGGCCTGCGCGTCGGACTCGCGCACGAGGAACAAAGCGCGCTCGGTTTCCTCTCCGCGCGACTCCTCCGCAACACCGGCCTCCACCAGCGCGTCCTCGCGAACGTCAGCGTGCAGACGCCCACCGGCGATCTCCTCGTCAACCAACTCCGCGCCGGTGGCCTCGACGTCGCCCTCGTCTACGCCGTCAATGCCAGCCACGTCCGCGAGTTCCTCGACGTCGTCGAGATCCACGAACCGGG
>JANYDN010000295.1 GCA_025363585.1 Verrucomicrobiota bacterium
ACCTCGGGTTCCGATGGGTGCACGGCGAGGAGAGCGTCCTCTCCACCAACACCGCCCTGCCCTACCAACTCGTCGCGGTAGGCCATGACGGCAAGCCCTGGACATCGGTCGTCGAGGCCAAGGCGCGGCTGAGACGGGTGACCTGGAAAGCCGTCGCGGTCCTGCGCGCGGGCCGCGTCGTCGGCCACGACAGCGAGCCGGAATACCACGACGTTGACGAGCGCGTCGTCCGCACGCAACCGACCGCGCGTCTCGGCGCGCAATGGTCGGCCGAGGAACCGCAAACCGCGGCCGGCGCGATCCCACCGCTCGGCGAGCCCGGCCAATACGAGCTGGAGCTCACCGCGCGGGATGCCGCGGGTTTCATCGCGATGACCACGGAGACATTCCACGTGTCCGGCGACGGGCGCCTCGCGTGGCACGAGCGAAACGGCGCGGTCGTGGATTTGGTCGTCGACAAAAAGACGCATGCCGCGGGCGACGTCGCGACGCTCCTCGTGAAAGCGCCGTTCGATGCCACGGCGTTGGTGACGCTCGAGCGCGAGGACGTCCGTCGCGCCTTCGCGATCCCGCTTCATGGCAACGCGCCGGCGATCCGCGTCCCGATCGGAACCAACGACGGTCCGAACGTGTTCGTCGGCGTGACGTTGGTGCGCGGTTCGGAGGGAAATCCCCACGCGTTCCCGATGCCCGAATGGCGCGTCGGATGCGAGATGCTCTCGGTCCCGTCCGACCGCGATCGCCTGCGGGTCGCGGTGAAAACGAGCACCGCGGTGGCGCGTCCCGGTGACCGCATCGAGGTCCGCGCCACCGTTCGCGACGCCGCGGACCACGCGGTGCCCGGTGCCGAAGTCACGCTCTACGCGGTGGACGAGGCGTACCTTTTGCTCACGGGAACCGAATCGCCGAAGCCGTTCGAGGCCTTCGACGAGCCACGCCGCCTAGGCGTGGCGACGACGATCTCGCTGCCCGGGTTGTTGCCGGAAGACCCGGAATTCCGATCGTTCTCGAACAAGGGCCACATCGCCGGCGGCGGCGGGCGCTCGGCGGCGCGACGCAACTTCGTCCCGTGCCCGCTGTGGAACGCGTCGCTCTCCACGGACGCCGACGGCGCGGTCACGGCGTCCTTCGCCGCGCCCGACAGCCTGACGCGTTACCGCGTCGTGGCGGTCGCGACGCACGGCCCGCGCGCGATGGGCACGGGCACCGACGGCTTCGAGGTGCGCAAGCCGCTGATGATCGAGTCGGCGATGCCGCGGTTCGCGCACGTGGGCGATCGTCTCGTGGCGCGCGCGCTCGTCTTCAACCACACCGACCATCCGCTCGTCGTCCGCGCCCGGCTTGTGCCCGGCACCAACGCGGTGTTCGCGTCGACCAACGCGGGATCCGCGCGACTCGAGATCGCGGCGGAAGGCACGGGAGTCGTGGAATTCCCGGTGTCGATCCTCGCGCCGGGAAATCCCGAATGGAAATGGAGCGTCGAGGCCGACGGCCTTCGCGACGCGATGATCGCGACGTTGCCGACGACCCACGCCGAGCCGGGACTTCGCGACGTCCGGCATTTGGTGCTTCTCGCCGGCACGACAAATCTCCTCGCCGGCGCCGACCCGGCGCTCGCGGAATCGCCGGATTCCATCGTGGTCCGCATCGCCGCATCGCCGATCGCATTCGTCGGCGAGGGCGTCCACCAACTCATCCACTACCCGTACGGATGCGTCGAGCAGACCGGCAGCAGCCTCCTGCCGTGGATCGCGCTCCGGGATTTCCGGGGACTCCTGCCGCCGGAATCCAGCGCGGCCACGAACATCTCCGCCGCGATCGAATCCGGCGTGCAGCGTTTCTGGACGATGCAAACGTCGGACGGCGGGCTGGCGTATTGGCCGGGCGGCAACACTCCGCAACGCTGGGGCAGCGCGTACGCGGCGTGGGTGCTCGCGCTGGCGCGCGGCGCGGGCGCGGACGTCGCCACCAATCGAGTCGCGCGCCTGCACCATTGGCTCGGGGAACAGTGGCGCGCGGATCCGCCGCGTCCGGACGCCGAGACGTTGCACCTGCGGAGTTTGACCGCGTTCGCATTCGCCGAAGCGGGTACGGCGGAACCCGCGTTGCTCGAATCACTGTGGGCAGCCCGGGACCAACTCGCGCCCGAGGATCGCGCCATGCTTGCCGTGGCGTTGCTCCAGTCGCGCGGCGATCGCGCGTCCGCGCTGGAGTTGCTCGCGACCCGGCCGCACGAGAAAGGCCGTCACGGCGAATTCGGCTCGGACGCGCGCGTCGAGGCGCTCCGGTTGCTGGCCAATTCGCTGATGGATCCCACTTCCCCCGCGACCACCGCGTCGCTCGATTCGCTCGCGTCGCTCCAGCACGGCGGCGATTGGGCGACGACCCAGGGAAATGCCTGGGCGCTGGTGGCACTCGCCGACCAAGCGCGGCGTCTTGGCCCCGGCCGTTCCATCGCGGCCGAGCTGCGGGTCGGCGACCAGGTTCACCGCCTCGCAGTGGATCCGGACCATCCGGTGGCATCGATCGAGGTGAAGCTCGACGACGCGGCGACACGATCCGGAGTCCGGTTGGTCCACGCGATGGAAACGCCGATCCATGCCGAGGTCACGGTCACGGGAAGGCGCGCGGCCGGAAAGAACCCGCCGGCGGCGATCGACCGCGGTTTCGCGATCCGGCGGAAATACGAGAAACTCGACGCGGCGAACCAAGCGTCCCCGGCGGTCGGCCTGCGCGTCGGCGACCGCGTGCTGGTGACGCTCGACATCGACGCGATGGATCCGGCCCGGTGGGTGGCGATCGAGGATCCGGTGCCGGCCGTGCTCGAACCCGTGCAGGGGGCGTTCAAGACCGACGGGAAAGGAGTGGCCGGAATCCAAAACGAAATGCAAAGCGACTTCGCCGAGGTGCGTTCTGACCGCATGCTGGTGTTCCGCGACGAGCTTCCCGAGGGTCGCCATTTCCTTCGTTACCTCGCGCGCGTGCGGGCTGCGGGCGACGTCGTTGCGGCGCCGGCGAAGATCGGGGCGATGTACGAACCGCAACGGCACGGGTTCTCCTCGGGAACCCGGATGCGCGCGGACGCGGCGGATCCGGGCCAACCGTGAAGATTCATTCTTCACACTGGGCGCGGCGAACGACGCGGGCCATCGCCATCGCGGCATGCTCGGTCGTCATGATCGCGATCGCCGCGCGCATCGCGCTGCCGTGGGTTCCCCTGCCCACCGGGCTCGACGATCCGTCCGTCGCGGCGCCACCGGTGGAATTGGTCGACCGCCACGGCGCCACTCTGCGCGTCGTGCCGGCCGCCGACGGAAGTATCGCGCGCGAACTCGCGGAGGCGGACGTGCCGCGCGGGATCGTGCTCGCGACGATGGCGGCCGAGGACGCGCGGTTCCGTTCGCATCCGGGATTCGACGCGTTGGCGACGCTGCGCGCGGCCTGGCAATGCGCGCGGCACGGACGCGTGGTGAGCGGCGCGTCGACGATTACCCAGCAACTCGTGAAGCTGGCGGAACCACGGCCGCGGACCCTACGCACGAAAATCGTCGAGGCGGTGCTGGCGATGCGGCTCGAACGCGAATGGGACAAGGACCGAGTGCTGCGCGCGTACCTTGCGCGGATCGACTACGGAAACCACTGCGCCGGCCTCGCGGAGGCGGCCCGGCATTACTTCGCGAAGGCGCCGGCGGACCTGGACCTCGCCGAGTCCGCGTACCTCGCGGCGATCCCGCAGGCGCCATCGCGGCTGAACCCGCGGCTCGCGCCCGCGCGCACGAAGGCCCGGCAGGAATGGATCCTGAAACGGTGCCTCGCGCTCGGTTGGATCGACGCCGCGGAACACGCGCGGGCATTGGCGGAAACGATCCGTTTGCAACCCGCGGGCCGCGCGTTCCGCGCCCCGCACTTCGCCGGAATGGTCCTCGCCGGGGGCGCGCCACGCGGTGACGGCACGATCGCGACGACGCTCGATCTCGGCCTGCAGGAACGTTGCGAACGCATCGCGCGGGAACATCTCTCGGGACTCGCGGCGGCCCATGTTCGGGACGCGGCGGTGGTGGCGATCGACAACGCGACGGGCGACATCCTTGCGTTGGTGGGTTCGCCCGACTGGCGTGCGCCGAGGGACGGCCAGGTGAACGGCGCCTTGGCGCGGCGTTCGCCCGGCTCGGCGCTGAAGCCGTTCGTGTATCTCCTCGCGTTCGGGGACGGCGCGACGCCGTCGGACATCGTCGCGGACGTGCCATCGGAATTCGCGACGACGACCGGATTGTTTCGTCCCTCGAACTACGACCGCCATTGCCGTGGACCTGTTCCGTTGCGGGAAGCGTTGGCCGATTCGCTGAACATCCCCGCGGTCAAGGTGCTCGCGGCGCACGGCGGTGCGGGTCGCTTGAAGGCGCTGCTGGAATCGTGCGGGATCTCGACGCTCGACCGACCGGACTCGCACTACGGGCTTGGGTTGGCGCTCGGCGACGGCGAGGTGCGGTTGATCGAACTCGCCGGCGCGTACTCGACGCTCGCGCGCCTCGGCGAACGACTGCCCGTCCGCACGCGCCCGGGAGCGCTCCCGATTCGCAAACGCGTCGCGCCCTCGGAGACGTGTTGGCTCGTGGCCGACATTCTCGCGGACCCGGCGGCGCGGGCCGCCGAGTTTGGTTTGGAAACGCCGTTGAGGACCGGGTTCCCGCTCGCGTGCAAGACCGGGACGAGCACGGGATTCCGCGACAACTGGGCGTTCGGGTTCACGCCGGAATTCACCGTCGGAGTGTGGGTCGGGAATTTCGACGGCAGCCCGATGGACCACGTCTCGGGCGTGACGGGCGCGGCGCCGATCCTCCACGACGTGTTCGTCGAACTGCACGCGCGGTTCGGAACCACGTGGTACGCGCGGCCGGAAAACATCGGGACCACCCGGGTCGCCCCGTTGACCGGGCACCGGATCGAGGGCGGTCGCGAGGAGTTTTTTGTCGTCGGACGGATGCCTGCCGCGGAAATGCCTTCGGAACGCGACGCGCGGGGGCGCGTGTTGCTCGGCGCGGAATACGGCGAGTGGCACTCGAGCCCGGACAACCGACTCGGCAACCGCGTCGCGCTCGCGGCCGGCGACGCGCGTGACGAGCTCCGGATCCTCGCGCCGATCGCGGGCACGGTGTTCCTTCTCGACGACGACCTTCCTGCGGCATCGCAAACCGTGTCCTTGCGGGCGTCGGCCGACTGCGAGTGGAGATGCGGGTCGATGACCGTCGCGAAACGGAGTGGACGCGCGGAGGTCCGCCTCGCCGCGGGCCGCCACCGGCTCGAGGCGATTGGAGGCAGCGGGCGCCGTGCCGAAACGTGGATCGAAGTGCGGAAGCGGTGATGACGTAGGGCGGCCGTCCCCGGCTGCCCAATCCGAGCCGTCCCGGCTCGACTCGACTGGGTGTGGTTTGGTGTTCGCTTCGCGGCAAGGCGTGGGCGGGGACGCCCACGATTTGCGCAGGCGAGGACGCCCGCTCTACGACCGGCGGCCACCCGCCACGTTCCGCATCCTAACAGTCCAGACGTAGCGCGGGCGGGGACGCCCACGATTTGCGCAGGCGGGACGCCCGCTCCACGGCTACGCCCCTTCTTCCGCCAGCTTCCGGTACAGCGTCGCCAGGCTGATGTCCAACAGGCGCGCCGCCTCTTCCTTGTTCTGGTTCGCCAGTCGCAACACGTGCTGCAGGTACGCCTGTTCCTGGTCCCGCGAGAATTTCCTCAAGCTCACGATGGTCGATGGCACCGCGTTCAAAACGCCCGCGGGACCCGCGGCCGTATCCGGCATCGCGGACGACTTCGCGCCACCCGCGCCGACGGGCTCCACCATCGTCGCCGACTCGCGCTCCTCGCCTCCGTCGTCGGCCGCGGCCGCGCGCTGCACGACGGGCGGGAGATCACGCACCATCAGGAACGGTTGGTCGGCCAATACCACCGCGCGTTCGATGGCATTCTCGAGCTCGCGCACGTTGCCCGGCCACGGGTGGGCCACCATCGCGTCGAGCGCCCGCCGGCTCAGTTGCGCCGGACGCCCGCTGCGCGCGTGGATTTTGTCGCGCAGGAAATGCGAGACCAACATCGGGATGTCCTCGCGTCGCTCGCGCAGCGGCGGGATCGGGATCGGCACGACGTTCAGGCGGTAATACAAGTCCTCGCGGAACCGTCCCTCCTTCACCAGTCGCTCGAGGTTTTCGTTCGTCGCGGCAAGCACGCGGACGTCGACCGTGACGGGGATGTTGTCGCCGACGCGGCGCACTTCCTTCTCCTGCAGCACGCGCAGCAGGCGGCTCTGCAGTTGCGCCGGCATCGTGCCGATCTCGTCGAGGAAGATCGTCCCGCCGTCGGCGTCGTGGAACAGGCCGTTCTTGTCCGCGATGGCGCCGGTGAACGCGCCCTTCCGGTGACCGAACAATTCCGACTCGAGCAGGTTCTCGGGCAACGCCGAGCAATTGATCGGGATGAACGGCGCGTGGGTCCGCCGCGAGTTGAAATGCAGGGCGCGCGCGACGAGTTCCTTGCCCGTGCCGCTCTCGCCGAGGATGAGGATGGTCGTCGAGGTGTCCGCGACGCGCTCGATCATCCGGAACACTTCCTGCATCCGCGGGCTCGCGCCGATGATCTGGCTGAAGCCGTACTTCTGCTTGATCTCGCGCTTGAGGATCGCGTTCTCGTGGACGGTCTGCGAGTAGGTGAGCGCCCGTTGGACGCAGAGTTTCAGCTCGTCGAGCTTGAACGGCTTCTCGAGGTAATCGTAGGCCCCGAGCTGCATCGCCTCGACGGCGCTATCCACCGAACCGAACCCGGTCATCATGATCACCACCGCCGGCGGGTTCAGGGCCCGCGCCTTGCGGATGATCTCCATCCCGTGCGGCTTGGTCTTGTCGAGATAGAGGTCGGTGATCACGAGGTCCGGCTGGCGCTCCGCCAACGCCTCGGCAACGCCGTTGGCATTGGTGAAAGGAAACACCTCGTGTCCATCCGCCCGGAGCACCTCCGCGACCATCTGCACCATGGTCAACTCGTCGTCGACGAGAAGGATCTTGGCCATGCGCCCGATGCTACCGGGATGGTCTCCAAACCCCAAGCGCCAACCCGGAAAGTCACGTGGCGGCGGTCGTGAGACCGTGGACCTCGCTTCCTTTCCACCGTCTCACGACGGCGGCCACACGGCGCGGCGACGAAGGTTACCGGGAAATCCTGCGCCTCCACCAAAACATGCCTTCGCGTCCCACCCGCTTCTCCCAACTCCGCGGCACCCACTCTTCCAACAATTCGAAATCACCGCCGAGCAACCCGACCAACTCGTCGCGTTCGCAGCGATACGGCGGCCCACCGGGCTCGGCGGGATCGAGATAGTTCACCGCCAGGAGCCAACCGCCGGGGGCAACCCATCGCGCCGCCGCCGCCGCGTAGGCCGGCCGTTCCGTCGGATCGATCGCGCAGAACAACGTGTGCTCGAACATCCACCGGAACGTCCGCCCCGGATCATCGCGCAGGAAATCGCCCACGCGGAACTCCAGCCGCTTGCCCTGCGCCGGGAACCGCGCGGCCCCGTCCACGGCCGACGGCGCCAGATCCAGGCCGAGCACCTCGAATCCCGCCGCGGCCCACGCACGCGCGTCGTGCCCGAATCCGCATCCCGGAACGACGACCGGGCCCCGCTCGAGCCGGGGATGCGCCGCGAGAAAATCGACGAGCCCCGGCGAGGCCTCGCCTTTGTTCCACGGCGTGTCGTTCGCCTGGTAATGCGCTTCCCAATCGGTCATGGCGTCGGAACGTTACGGGCGTCGCAGCGGATCCACGCCGCCGGTTTTCACCACTCGATGATCGCGGCGCCCCACGTCAGGCCCGCGCCGAACACGACCATCAGAACGAGATCGCCGCGCTGGATCCGCCCGAAACGCACCGCCTCGTCGAGCGCGATCGCCACGCTTGCCGCGCTGGTGTTGCCGTAGCGATCCACGTTGACGAACACCTGGTCCTCGCGCGCGCCCAGACGTTCCGCGACCGCGGACAGGATCCGTTGGTTCGCCTGGTGCGGAATGATGCACTTGATGCGGTCGATCGAGAGACCGCACTTCGCGAGGGCATCCTGCGCGGCGGTCACCATGGCGTTGACCGCGTTCTTGAAGGTTTCCTTCCCGTCCATGCGGAGGAAATGCAACCCGCGCGCGACGCTGTCGGCCGTCGCGGGACACGCGCTCCCGCCCGCGGGCAACTCGAGGAGCGAGGCCTTGCCGCCATCCGATCCCAGGCTCGTGGTCAGGAGACCATGGGCGTTCGGACGATTCTGGAGGACGGCCGCGCCCGCGCCGTCGCCGAACAACACGCAGGTGTTCCGGTCGGTCCAGTCGATCACCGACGACATCTTTTCCGCGCCGATCACCAGGACGGTGTCGTAGGTATGGGACGCGACGAAATGCGAACCGATGTCGAGCGCGTAGACGAAGCCGCTGCACGCGGCCTCGATGTCAAACGCCGCGGCGCGCGTGGCGCCGAGCTTTTGCTGCACGAGGCACGCCGTGGAGGGGAACATCATGTCCGGCGTGATCGTCGCGCAGATGATCAACCCGACCTGCCCGGCCTCGACGCCCGCGTCGGCCAAGGCCCGCCGCGAGGCGGCGGCGGCGAGATCCGAGGTCGCCTCGTTCGCGGCGGCGATGCGGCGCTCGCGGATCCCGGTCCGAGACGTGATCCAGTCGTCCGTCGTTTCCACCATGCGCTCGAGGTCGGCGTTGGTGAGCACCCGTTCCGGCACGTAGGACCCGACGCCGGAAATGGAGACCGTCCGCAGATGCGGCCGGGTGGTTCGGGGCTGCGGGACGTTGGACATGGTCAGGCGGGAGGCCGCGCGGGCACCTGTTTTTCCGGGGCGACCACGGCAAGCCGGACGAGTTCGGTCTCGATGGTCCGGTTGATGCCCAGTTCCACGAACCGTCGGGTTTGCCGGATCGCGTGCATGACCGAGGTCCGCCGCGCGCCGCCGTGGACCTTGACGACGCACCCGTTGAGTCCCAGCAACGGCGCGCCGCCGTACGTTTCCGGATTCATGCGCTCGGCGATCCGCTTGAGGCCGCCTTTCGCCAGCAACGCGCCGGCCTTGCGGATCGGCGACGAGAGCAGTTCCTCCTTGAGCATCCCGCGGACCGACTTGCCGAGGCTCTCCGCGGTTTTCAACACGATGTTGCCGACGAATCCGTCGCAGACGCAGACGTCGATGCCGTCCATGAAAAGGTCGTAGCCCTCGCAATAGCCGCGGCAATTGAGGTCGGTGCTACGGATCAAGGAGACGGCCTGGCGGGTCAACTCGGTGCCCTTGGAGTCCTCGGAACCGTTGCTCAGGACGCCGATGCGGGGCTTGTCGATGCCGATCATCGCGCGGGCATAGACGGAACCCATCACGGCGAACTGGAGCAAGTGCTCGGGCTCGCACTCGGGATTCGCGCCGCCATCGACGAGTACCCAGGCGCCGTGGAAGGACGGGAGGATGCAGGCGATGGTCGCGCGTTTGACGGGATCCAGACGACCGAGCCGGATGCTGGCGCCGGCGTAGAGACCGCCGGTGTTGCCGGACGAAATCGCGGCATCGGCGGCACCGTCGCGGACCAATTCCAACGTGCGGAGGACGGAGGAATCCTTCTTGCGACGCAGCGCGACGGCCGGGTCGTCCTCCATGGTGATCACCTCGGAGGCATTGCGGACCTCGACGCGGGGATCGGCGAGACCGATGCGGGCGAGGGCCGCGCGGACCTCGGGTTCGGGACCCACGACGAACACCTGCCGGAGGGCGGGTTCGGCGGCGAGCCCAAGCTTCACGCCCTGGAGTAATTCCTCCGGACCGTGGTCGCCGCCCATGACGTCCACTGCCAAACGCACAAAAAAAAGCGCGCCGCCTCCACGATGGGACGGCGGCGCGCGGTAAAGTGGTTCAGGCCAGCGCGTTGACCGAGATCACCTGGCGGCCATTGTAGAATCCGCAGGAGGGGCAAACCCGGTGCGGGACGTAGGCCGCGGCGCACTGCGGGCACGTGGACAATTGCGGGAGCTTGAGGACGGAGTTGTACGCACGGCGCATGCGTTGCCGGCTCCGCGACGGTTTGCGTTTAGGAACACCCATAAAATTCTTGGTCTACAGTTTCAGCTTTTTCAACGCGTCCCACGGAGACACCCCGGCGGCCGGACCGTCCGAAGCTCCATCCCCGGGACGCAAATCGCGGTCTGGAGCCTTCGGCACCAGGCCGCGACAATCCGGAGTGCACAACGGATTCGTTGGCAGGGCGAGGAAAGTGTCCTCCCGCAAATAAGGCGTCAAGTCGGCAAAATCATCCTTCACGACCACCGCGTCCTCGCCTTCGAGGGGGACCAAGGCGGCGAATTCGTCGACGAGCAACTCCTGCCGGTAGGTCTGGAGGCATCTTCCGCAGTCGCATTCCAACTCGGTCCACAGCTTGCCGACCACCGTCAACTCCGTCCCTTGGCGGTCGACCTCGAGTTCGTAGGACAACGGCTCGACGAAGCGGAGCAACTCGTCCTTGAAGTCGGGCGCGAAGTCCGCCACGGGCAATTCCCCCTCGAGACGCGCGGATTCCTTCTCGAGGTTCCGGATGTTCACGAGCAACGGCATGGCCGCATCCTAACCGGCCCGCCCCCGGTGCCCAAACGCAATTTCCGGGCGGGGATTTTTACAAAAGAAAACGAAGGCAACGAAGGCGCGGACGGATTGCCACGCCGCTTGACCGGAACCATGCAAAAGGAGTTTCACGCCAAGACGGACCAACGCCGACGAAGGGGAACAAAGACCGCCGGGGTTTCGACTCACCGAACCGTGGGATTCGAGGGCATCCAACTCCAACTTTATGGCGCCTTGGCCGGCCTTGGTCCCCCTTGGCGTGAGATACTTCCTCCACCGCGACGGCATCGTTCCCGGCTTAGTCCCGGTGTCGAACGAAACGAAAAGAACGAAGCCATGGCGTGCATGCCACGCGGCTTCGTTCTTCGTTGCCTTCGTTATCTTTTGTAAAGAATCAGGCTGTCCCGGATCAACCCACCCACACGCGACGACCGTTGTCTTTCTTGATCTCGGCGATCTTCTTGCCGGTGCTGCCGAACCACACGTGGACGTTGACCGGCTTCACGGACATTTTGCCGGCGAGTTCCTTCACGGAGAGACCCTCTTTGCCCGCGGCCTTGAGCAGGCCGATGATCGTCTCCTTCATCTGGCCGCGCTTCATGCGCTTGCCACCGCCAGCCGGCGCGGCCGCGGGTGCGGCCTTCGCGACGGCCTTCGCCGGCCGTCCGACGCGTCGCGCGGGGGTCGCCCCGCCGCTGAATCCCTGCAATGCCTGGTCGATGTCCGCGACCTGCCGCAGGAGTGCTTCCTTCTCTTCCAGCAAGCGGGAGATGCGTTTGAAATCCGCCGCCGTCAACTTTGTGAAATCCATGGTCCGAAGCTTATACATGAATTTCCGGGCTTTGGGAAGTCCGTAGGCAAGGTAAGTCAACGAAAGCGGTTTTCCGCCTGCCAATACATTGAACAGAAGGCAACGAAGACAACGAAGGCCGTGGAACTATTTTCACTCCAAGCCGGATCCTTACGGTTGCCATTCAAGAGGGACTCACGCGAAGCCCCGAAGGCTCGAAGAGTCCAAGGACCGGCGCCAAACTGCCCCATCACCATTCGTTGGGGCTTCCCGACTTCGCCAAATGGGCCAATTGACCTTGTGTTCTTCGCGGCTCCGCGCCTTGGCGAAAGACTCATTTTTCCCGGTCGCCACCCTCCCTTTGCTCCCTTTGCTCGTGTCAACCTCACCCCCGCTGCGCGGGCGCATCCGGACACTGCCCCCGTGGGTTCCAACAGGACCGCGGGCTTTTTACAGAAGCCAACGAAGGAAACGAAGGCATGCTCTTCGCGTGCTTCGCCCCCTCGCGTGAGTCCTCGTCCGGCCAGGCGCATCTTGACACTGCCCCCGAATTCAAAAGCGTCGAAGAAGGCGCCCTTGCGCCGGGTTCCGGGTGAACGGTGGTCGCGCCAGTGAATTCGGGGTGTTTCGCGCGGTCTTGCAAAACCGATTTCAGTTTGTTCGTTGGAGCGACCAGAATCTTCGGGAAGCGGTTTGCGGCTGCGCCCGCTCGGGAACGCGAGACCCTTTCAAAGCATTCCCGGCAACCCATCGATTCTCCTTTCCAGAGCTTTTCGTGTGTTTCGTGTGTTTCGTGGTTCACCCACCCAACTTGATGCAAGCCGGGCAGGTCCGTGGAATGTGCATCCACGAAATACACGAACCACACGAAAAGTCGGGGCGCCCGCCGAGGGGGGGGGTGGAATTGATTGCAACAACGTGAGGGAGTTTCGCTCGGTCCCACTTCGTCGATTTCGTTTGATCGATGCCAGCCCCGGACTTTTCGGGGTCAGTGTCCGGATGCGCCCCCGCTTCGCGGGCGCATCTTGACACTGCCCCCGAATTCAAAAGCGTTTAAGATGGCGCCCTTGCGCTGGGTTCTGGGTGAACGATGGCCGCGCCAGTGAATTCGGGGTGTTTCGCGCGATCCTACAAAACCGATTTCGGTTAGTTCGTTGGAGGGGTCGGCATTATCGGGGAGCGGTTTGCGGATGCGCCGGCTCGGGAACGCGAGACCCTTTCATGGCATTCCCGGCAAGCCATCGATTCTCCTTTCCAGAGCTTTTCGTGTGTTTCGTGTGTTTCGTGGTTCACCCACCCACCTTGATGCAAGCCGAGCAGGCCCGTGGAATTGGCATCCACGAAATACACGAACCACACGAAAAGTTGAGGCGCCCGCCGGGGTGCGCTCGGAATTGATTGCAACTACGTCAGGGAGTTTCGCCCGGTCCCACTTCGTCGATTTCGTTTGATCGATGCCAGCCCCGGACTTTTCGGGGTCAGTGTCCGGATGCGCCCCCGCTTCGCGGGCGCATCTTGACACTGCCCCCGAATTCAAAAGCG
>JANYDN010000313.1 GCA_025363585.1 Verrucomicrobiota bacterium
ATGGCGCGGAAACACGGCGCCGCGCGGGCGTGCCCGCTGATGACGGGGATTTTCTTCAACATCGTCGCGGGCGCGGTCGAGGACCAGTTGGCGGCCGGGACACGTCCGTTGGCGCCGTACTGGCGCATCGTGCGCGACAACCGTTCGCTCAATCCGAAAACGCCGTCGGGACCCGCCCGCCAGGCGGAGCATCTCCGGGCCGAGGGATTGCGCGTCGACCGCAAATCCTTCGTGGTCGCCGAGGAGTGATGAAGGCCGGCAACGCGACTTCGATGGCGCGGAGGATCGCCGGTTGGGTCGGCACGCGTCGGCGCCGCGGATCCCTCCGCGCGGGAGCCGCGTGGTGGGTGGCGGTCGTCGTGTTGGCGTCGGCGTGCCGGCGCGATCCACCCGCGGACCTCGTGCTCCACAACGGGCGCGAGCCGGAGACCATCGATCCGCAGTTGCTCACCGGGCAGGCCGACGGCCGCATTGGCGCGGCGTTGTTCGAGGGATTGACGCGCTTCGATCCCGTCACGGCCGACGCGATCCCGGGTCTGGCCGAAAGCTGGACGACGTCGGCCGACGGACGCGTCTATGATTTCCGGATGCGCACCAACGCCGCGTGGTCGACCGGCGGACGCATCGATGCCTCGGACGTCGTGTGGTCGTGGCGGCGCGCGGTGGATCCGAAGACCGCGGCCGATTACGCGAGCCAGTTCTTCTACGTGAAGAACGGCGAGGCGATCTACACCGGCAAAGAGAAGGACACGTCGTTGCTCGGGGTGACTGCCATCGGCGCGGATCACGTGCGCGTCGAGCTCAACCAAGCCACGCCGTTCTTCCTCGAATTGCTGGCGTCGCGCGTGTTCGCCGTGGTGCCGCGCGGCGCGATCGAGGCCCATGGCGACCAATGGATCCGGACGAGGCCGTTGCCCTGCAGTGGTCCGTACCAGCTCGATTTCTGGCGGGTGAACGACCGCATCCGTCTCCGCAAAAACCCGCTTTACTGGGACGCCGCGCGCGTGAAGGCCGGGACCATCGACGTGTTGGCCGGGGAGTCGGCGCACACCGCGCTCAATCTTTATCTGGCGGGGGACGTCGACTTCATCGTCGACAAGGACATGTTCCCGCCCGAGTTGGCGGAGGTGCTGCGGGCGCGTCCGGACTTCCACCGCTACGATTACCTCGGCGCGTACTTCGTCCGGATCAACTGCACGCGAAAACCGTTCGACGATCCGCGCGTGCGGCGCGCCCTCGCGCTGGTGGTAGACCGCGCGCGCATCGTCGAGCGCATCACGCGCATGGGCGAGCGGCCGGCCGATCACCTCGTGCCCGACGGCACGGGGGGCTACGCGCCGCCGGCCGGGTTGGGACGCGATCCCGACGCCGCGCGGCGCCTGTTGGCGGAGGCGGGTTATCCGGGCGGAAAGGGGTTCCGGACCTTCGAGTACACCTTCAACGCCGAGTCGAAACTCCACGAACAGATCGCGGTGGAACTCCAGGAGATGTTCCGCGGGCAACTCGGGCTCCGCATGGAACTGCGGCCGCTCGAGTGGAAGACCTACCTCGCCGACATGTCGGGACAGGACTACGACCTGATGCGCAGTTCGTGGATCGGCGACTACAACGACCCGAACACGTTCCTCGACCTGTTCCTGTCGAACGGCGGCAACAACCGCACCGGCTGGAAAGACGCCGCGTACGACCGGTTGATGGAGACGGCGAACGCCACGCTCGACCGCGCCCAGCGTTTCGAGCTGCTGGGACGCGCCGAATCGCGACTCGTGCGCGACGGAGTGCCGATCATCCCGCTCTATTCGTACGTGGGATTCTACGCGCTCGATACGAACCGCGTCGCCGGCGTCTACCCGAACCTTCTCGACGAGCATCCGTTTTGGTCGATCGAACGGCTGAAGCGGTGAGCCGCGACCCGACGCGTGCGCGCCTGCGCTTTGCGGGTCACAACCGCAGCAACCGGTTCAGGAACCACTTCGCCCGCGGCGTGAGGCGGGTTCGGTTGTAGGCGTCGCCGCACTGGCGGATGGCCTCGGCGAAGGTCGGGTACGGATGGATAACCGAAGCCAGTTTTCCCAATCCCATTCCCGCCGACATGGCGACCGCGACCTCCGAGATCAACTCGCCCGCCCGCACGCCCACGATGGTCGCGCCCACGATTTCGTCCGTTCCCTCCCGGACAAGGATCCGGGCGAACCCGTTGTCCTCCGCGGCGGTCCGGGCGCGGTCGACCTCCGCGAACGACTTCGTGAACGCCGTGGTCTTGATCCCGCGGGCCGTTGCTTCCGATGTCGTCGAACCGACGTGGGCGACTTCCGGATCGGTGTACGTGCACCACGGGATGACCAGCGCGGACACGCGCTTCCTTCCGAAGAACAACGCGTTCTGGATCACGATCCGGGCCGAGAAATCGGCCGCGTGGGTGAACTGGTGACCGAGGCAGACGTCGCCCGCGGCGAAGATCCTGCGGTTCGCGGTCCGCAAATGGTCGTCGACGGCGATGCCCCCGCGCGGGGTCGTCTCCACGCCGACGTTTCGCAATTCGAGTGAATCGACATTCGGCCGCCGGCCCGTCGCGACGAGGATGCGGTCGCATTCAATGGTCGTCGTCCCGGTCGGCACCGACACGTGGAGCCGATGGTTTCCGGGTCGTGGATCGACGCGGGACAACCGGGCATTGTCGACGAGTTGGACGCCGTCGGCCCGGAGTTGAAGCGCGAGGACATCGCCGGCCTCGGGTTCGTCGCGCGGCAAAGGGCGCGGGCCCGATGCGACCAGCACGACCTCGGAGCCCAGCCGGCGGAATGCCTGCGCGAGCTCGCACCCGACCGGCCCCGCGCCGATCACGGCGAGTCGACGCGGCAATTCCTCGAGGTCGAACACCGTCCGGTGGGTCAGCGGATCGGCGTCGGCAAGGCCCGGGATGTTCGGGATCGCCGCGCGCGCGCCCGTCGCGATCACCGCCTTGCGCCATCGCAACAAAGTGCCGTCGACATCGGTCTCGCCGGTCCGGAGGAACCGGGCGTTCCCGAAAAACACGTCGACGCCGAGGGAACGGAACCGCGCCGCCGAATCGTTTCCCGAAATCGCCGCGCGCGTCTCGCGCAGGCGCCGCATCACGGCCCGGAAATCGACGGTGACCGGTCCCGTGTGGACGCCGAGGACGCCGGCATGGCGGGCCGCGTGGGCCGCGTGCGCGGCGGCGAGCAGGGCTTTCGAGGGGACGCAGCCGAAGTTGAGGCAGTCGCCTCCCATGAACCGCCGTTCCACCAACGCCACGCGCGCCCCCAATCCGGCGGCGCCGGCGGCGGCAACAAGTCCCGCCGTGCCGGCTCCGATCACCACGAGGTCGTAAAGAGGCGCGGGCTCGGGCGCGCGCCAGTCGGAAGGCCGGACCGCGTCGCGGAGCCGCCGGTTCGCCTCGTCGTCGGGCTGCATCGGGAAGGGTTCGTTGGCCTCGCGATTCATCCGATCCTTTCGGCCAACGCACGGCGCGCGAGGCGCGTGATGACCAAGGTCACGGCGATCGTCGCCGCGAGTCCGATCGCATACAGAACCTACTCCGCGGTCGTGCGCGCGGGCCGCGTGGCGTCACCGCGGAGAAAGGCCTCGCCGAGAACCGAACCCAGGTAAACATAGAGCACGGTGCCCGGCATCATCCCGATCCACGACGCCACCACGTAGTCGCGGAATCGAACGCGGGTGAGGCCGAGGGCGTAGTTCAGGAAGACGAACGGGAACAACGGCGACAGCCGCAGCAGGAGCACGATCTTCCAACCCTCCCTCGCGATCGCGTCGTCGACGGCACGGAAACGCGGGTTGCCCGCGATCCGGCGCGCGACCGCATCGCGGGCGACGAACCGGCCGACAAGGAAAGCGAGCGACGCGCCCGCGGTGGAACCGAGCGACGCGCAGACGGAACCGACGACCGGGCCGAAAACCGCGCCGGCGCCCGGCGTGAGCAACGAGCCGGGAACGAACGCGACGCAGGCAACCGCGTACGCGATGACGAAGATCACGGGCCCGAGCGGACCGCGCGCGGATCCATTCCATCGCGTCCGCCACGGGAAGAAACCTCGCCGCCCCGATCGCCGCGACGACGAGGCCGAGGACCAACGCCCATCGCTTCCAGACGCCCGTGCGGGGCGCGGCGTCGGTCCGGGCGGCGTTCGGGGAACTCATGGAATCGGTTCCCGCGATCACGGGTCAATGACGCCGGATGTCGATGCGCGCGGGATCGGCGACGCCGAGTTCCTGGACCTCCGCGTTGAGATAGAGGTCGGTCTTGAATTCCTTCTCGCCGTCGATGGGATGCGCGGCGCGTTCCTTGCGGATCTCCTCGATGGCGAGGACGTCGAGAGCGACGGGATCGAAGCCGAACCGCAGTTCGTTCAGCGCGGTGGCGTAATGGAGGAGCGTGCGCTCCTCGCCGCGGTACTGGCACACCAACGCGTCATTCACGCAGAACAACAGCTTTTGCGCGATGTCGTCCAAGGCGCAGATCTCGGGAATGGCGGTCGCCATCATCTCGGTGTTGTTCTCGAAGCGGAAGGTGTTGTCGACGGCGCCGAGAGAGAGGTTCGCCAACTGGCCCTGCACGCCGAGATGGCCGTGGTTCAGCAACGGCGCCACCACGACGATCTTCGTCACGTCCTTGGTCAACAGCTTCGTGACGAAGGAACGACGCCCCACGTCGTGTCCCGGCTTGCGCCCGAACTCGTGGTCGCCCACCAGCAGTCGCCCCGCGATTCCCGATTCGTACGATTTCGAATCGTCCCAACCGACGTCTTCCGTCGCGACCCATCGGACGCCGAGCCGCTCGGCCACCGCGGAGTAGCCGCCGAGGATCAGGTCGCTCGGGCGTTTGTCCCAGACGACGATCCGGTGCGGCGGGTGCCCGGCATCGAGAAGCGAGCGGACGAGAGCGGCCATGACGTCGGGACGCGTGCCGCTGACCGGCCCGGGCGCGCTGAAGACACGGAATCCGACGACGTCGTTGGTCGTGACCAATGCCCTCCACGCGGCCCGGGAATCGGGCTTCGAAGCAAGGGCGCGGAGGCCCGCGTCGACCATGCGCGCGACGACGGTCGGATCGGATTCGAACGCCTTGGTGGCGTTGGCATCGTGGATGATGTGGACGACGGCGCGGTTGGTGGCGTCGCCGAAGGACGTGGCTTTCGGCGCGGGCGCCGCGAGGACGCCCTGGCACCAGAAAAGGCAGAGGGCCAGCGCGGGGACCCACGGGAACGGGAAGCGGCGGTTCATCGTCAACGGGCAGCGAGAGTAGCGCGGCCGGCCGGGGACGCCACCCCGCCGTTGGATCGGTTTTCGAAGGCCCCATTGTCGGAAACGGCCCGCGATCCGGCCCGGGTGCGTCGTGCTCGTCCGCGGGGATACCCGGGAAATGCCCGGTCGTTCGACGCAACTTGTATCTTCCCGGCGCGGCCGTCGCGGGCCACGCTTTCGGGCGATGGGCACCACGGCATTTTCCTTTCCCACCCGCACCCTCTACGGCGCCGGCACGCTCAACGAACTTCCGGCGAACCTCCAGCGGCTGCACGTCCGTCGTCCGATCGTCGTCACCGACGCCGGGTTCGCGCGAACCGACGCCTTCGCGTCCCTGGTGAAGGTGCTCGGGGCCGAGCGCCTAAGCCGCGATTGGTTCGTGTTCGCGGAAGTGAACCCGAACCCGGTCGAGGACGACGTCCGCCGGCCGGCGGCACTGATGCGCCATCACGGATGCGACGGCGTGATCGCGATCGGCGGGGGCAGCCCGCTCGACGCGGGGAAGGCGGCGCGGCTGCTGGCGAAACATCCGGGCGCGAGCTTCCAGCATTTTTATTCGGAAGCGCTCGACTGGACCGGGCTCGCGCCGTTGGTGGCGATCCCGACGACGGCGGGGACGGGCTCGGAAGTGGGACGCAGTTCGGTGATCACGCTCGACGCGACGAAGCGGAAGGCCGTGATCTTCCATCCGGAACTCCTGGCGAAGCTGGTGATCCTCGATCCCGAACTCACGGTCGGGCTGCCCGCGAAGCTGACGGCGGCGACGGGCGCGGACGCGTTGACGCACTGCATCGAGAGCTACACGTGCCCGGCTTTCCACCCGATGTGCGACGGCATCGCGCTCGAGGGCGTACGGTTGATCGTGGAGGCATTGCCGCGCGCGGTGCGCGACGGAAAAGACATCGAGGCGCGCGGGCACATGCTGGTGGCGGCGGCGATGGGCGCCGTGGCGTTCCAGAAGGATCTGGGCGTCGTGCATTCGATGGCGCATCCGTTGTCGACGATCTGCGGGATGCACCACGGCCTGGCGAACGCGCTGTGCCTCGTGGCCGGCATGAAGTTCTGCGCCGCACGGAAGCCGGGGCTTTACCGGCGCGTCGGGATCGCGTGCGGACTCGAGGTCCAGCGCGTGACGGACGCCGAGGCGGATGCGCGGACGATCGCGTTCGTGGCCCAATTCCTCGCGGGCATCGGGCTCGACACGCGTTTGGGCGCGCTCGGCGTGACGGCCGCGCAACTCGACGCGCTGGTGCTGCAGGCCGTCGAGGACCCGTGCCACGCGACCAACGCAGTGCCGGTCACGCGCGAGGATTTCCGGTCGCTGTATTTGGAAGTGATCTGAGTGGGCCAAGCGCAGAGCAGGGAGCAGGGAGCACCGAGCCCAAGAGCTCCAGGCCATCGGTTCTTCTGCTCCCTGCTCCCTGCTCCCCGCCAAGATGTCCCGTCGCCGCGAACTTCTGTTGTCGCTGAAGTACTCGACCATCGAGGCGTGTTTTTCCGTCCCGATGCTGAACTTGACGATGCCGAGCTTCCCGTTCGTCATCGCCTTCGCGGTGACGGTGCTCGGCTGGGGACCGGCGGCGGTCGGGGCGATGGCGGCGTTGCCGCATCTGTGCAACCTCGTCCAACCGCCCGTCGCGCTTTGGCTGCGCCGCCGCCTGCCGTTGTTCCAGATCATGGCGCTGACGTTCCTGCTCAGCGCGTTGCCGTGGGGTTTTGTCTCGGTGCTGCCCTTCGAAACCGAGACCGTGCGGCACGCGACGTTCGCGGCGATCCTAGTCGTCGCGACATTCGCCAATAGCCTCGGGTCGGTGGCGTGGGCGGCGGCGATCGCGGAGTTGGTGCCCGCGCGCATGGGCGGCAATTTCTACGGCCGCAGGAACCTTGTGTTCGGGTTCTGGACGTTGCTGGTCGTGATCGTGGCGAGTGTCGTCGCCGCCCGGTCCCACAACTCGATGGTGGTGTTCGGCTGGATCTTCGCGACGGCCGGACTCGCGCGGTTGATCGGGTTCTTCTTCCTGACGCGGATGCGTTTCCCGCGGTCGGTGACCGAGCGCGCGCCGGATCCGCCGGGCTTCTCCGAGATCGCGTTGCCGTTCCGCAACCGGAATTACCTGCGGCTGGTGGCGTTCGTCGGCGTCTGGGGATTCCTCCTCAATCTCGGCCAACCGTTCTATCCGGTGTTCATCGTGCAGGGACTCCATCGGTCCGTCGCGGACGTGGGCATCCTGACCGCGATCGCGGGCGTGGGCGGACTGCTCACGCTCCGGAGCTGGGGATGGATGTGCGGTCGGTTCGGCAGCAAGCCGGTGTTGCAGGTGTGCGCGATCCTCTGGGCCGTCGCGGGCCTGGCCGCGTGGACGTTCGCGGGCGAGCGCTTCTTCTGGCATCTCGCGCCGTGCTACCTCGTGGTCGGCGGGACCACGGCGTGTTTCCAGCTCTGCCAGTTCAACCTCATGCTGAAACTCGCGCCCGCGAACAAGGCGCCGTACGTCGCGGTGTTCCTCGCGCTCACGAGCGCGCTCACCGCGCTGGGCCCGATCCTCGGAGGCCTCGTCCTGCGGTGGGTTCCCGACGTCCTCGGCACCTTCCTTGGGCAGACGATCCGCGACTACCACGTGCTCATCGCGGTCTCGATGGTCGGATGCCTGCTGAGCACGCATTTGCTGGCATGGGTCGACGAACCGGAGGCGCATGCGCCCGAGGAGGTGTGGCGCACGATGAGCCGCATGCAACCGTTCAACCCGATGTTGATCCTCGGCAGCGCCGCGCAGTTGATCGTCAGTCCCGCCGGCTTGATGGCGATGGCCCACCAATCGGTGCGGTTGGTCCGGCGCCAGATGAAGGCGATCGGGAACGTGGGCGAGGTCCTCGTCGACGGAACCACCGAGGCGATCCGCTCCCGGTTGCCGGGGGACAGTGGTGAGTAGGCAGTGTTCAGTGTTCAGTGTTCAGTGTTCAGTGTTCAGTGTTCAGTGTTCAGTGTTCAGTCAGTCGGCGTTGGACGACCGAGGGTCCCTGCGCCGATTCCGCGACCGCTGAAAACTGACCACTTGGCCACTTGGCCACTGGCCACTCTCGGCCCTACTCGAACCGCACGTGGAGCACGGAGAAGTCGTCGTCCAACGGGCGGTTGCCGTTCGTGAGCCGGGCCCATTCGAGGACGTCGGAGGGATTTTTCCACCGGCTCTTTTCCAATTCCGCCTCGAATTGGCGCAGCGTGACGGCACTGCCGTCGGCCCTCGCCACCTCGTACACGCCGTCGCTGATCACCATCAGCAACGCGCCGGGCGGCACCTGCGTGCGGCCGCCGTTGAAATGCGATTCCGCGCGGCAACCGATCGGCGGTCCCTCGGTCCGGAGCGGTTCGAGCGGACGGTCGCCGACGAAAAGATAGGACGGCGGATGTCCCGCGGACGCGAAGCGCAGGCTGCGGTCGCGCCGGTCGAAGATCCCGTACCACGCGCTGAAATACTGGTTGTGGTGCGCTTCCATCGGGAACGCGCGGTTGAGTTCGCCGAGCACGGCGACGGGATCGGCGTATCCCGCGCCGGCGAATTGCGTCGAGCGAAGCGTGTTGAGCGCGGACACCGCGAGCAACGCCGCGCCCACGCCGTGGCCGCACACGTCGAGCAGGTAGATCGCCATCCGGTCGCCGTCGATCCAGTGGTAGCCGAACGCGTCGCCACCGAGTTGCGTGGAAGGCTGGAACGTCCAGTCGGTCCTCACCGGGGACGTCTCGAGCTTGGCGGGAAGGAGCGAGCGAAGGTAGGCCTCGGCCTCCGCGACCTCGCGGTGCAGTTGGGCCTGGCTCCGGGCGATGGCGACGTTCGCCTCGCGGAGCGCCCGGTTGGTGTTCACGAACTGGCGCGCGAGATGGAGCGACGCGCTCGCGACGAAGGCCGACATCCCGACCGGGAAAAGCCACGCGGATTGAATGTCGTCGAAGAAGATCGTGGCCTCGAGCGGCGCAAGGAACTGGCAGACGAAAAAGAACACGATGCCGCCGCCGATGAGCCGCGATCCGGGCTTGCGCGCGCGGTACGCCTGCCACGCGACGCGGAGCATCTCGATGACCACCGCGAACGAGATGAATAGCACGAGGACCTGGAGCCATCCGGGCACGCCGCCCGTGTGCGATCCGAGCAGGATCCGGAGCGTGGCGAGGACGTACACGCCGCCGATGACCCAGAACCGGCGCGGCACGCGATGGGTGAAAACCGAGTACACCATCCAGAGCCCGTAAAGGTAGGAGAGGGCGAGCAGCGAGGGACCCATCCAGAGCTTCCAGCCGTCGGCACTCCCGCGCGTCCACTCGGTGACGAGCATCCCCGCCGCGCCGGTGCCCGTGAACAACGCGTAGATCCCGTCCGTGCGGTTGCGTCGCTCGCAGAGGAAAAAGAAGAAATGCAGCAGCGCGAACGACCCGAAGATGCCCGCGAACAACAGCGCGATCGCCTGGGTGCGCCGCGTGTACACCGACCGCAGCACCGCCGGCACGGGACGCTGGCGGATCATGGCCTGCAGGCGCTCGGTATCCATGGTGGGATTCGCGCCGTTGTCCTCGAGCAACGCGGCGATCGCGATGGGCGATTGCGAGGTCAGGCTCCGCAGGCTGAACGCGATCCGCTGGCGCACCGCCGGATCCTGTTCGAAGGGCAGGGAACCGGCCAACGCCGCCGCCGCCTGGGGGAACGGACCCAACGCCGCGAGATCGTTGGCCGCCATCTCGCGCAGCCACGGTTCGCCGAGGCCGAGATCCGCCATCAACATCCGGACGAATTGGTTGGTCGACTCCGCGCTGGGCGGCCGCGGCGGAAGCACCAACGGGAGCGGGTGGATCTCGCCGGCCACGAGACGTATCGGCGGCGTCGAAACCCGTCCGGACGGATGCGTGACTTCGAGGCGGATGGGTTCGGAGGTGTCATAGACCGCCATGCGGAAAACCCCGGGGCCCGCGACGTCATGGGAATCCGGCGAGCCGTCGGTGCCCGTCCGTCCGGCCGCGACGACGCGTCCGTCGCGCGTCCGCACCCTCACGTGCGCGAGGTTGACCGGATGGCCGTCGGCCGCGCGGAGTTCGCCGGAAACAATCGCGGGATGGGCAAGGGTGTCGGCCGAGGGTCGTTCGAACGTCGCGTACCAGGGCTGCGAGGAGGAGCGCAGCGCGCGTCCCGTCACGATGTCGTCCAGCGTGCCGTCGAACGGCCATGCGGCGACGAGCCCGGATTCGCCGCGGGTCGGGCCGTGCTCGAGATCCTTGAGGATGTTCTCGCCGCTTCGCGCGCCGCGATACAGGCGGACGTCGGCGATCCCGCCGTTCAGCGAGGCGTTGGAATCGTCCCAGGAACCGCGAAGCAGGCGGGCGTCGCCGGGCGAACGGAGTTCCGCGAAACCGATGGGCACCGAGTTCGACGCGACGAGGAGGCCGTTGAAGTACAGTCGCATTCCCCGGTGCCCGAGGACCGCGGCCACATGGGCCCACTCGTTGGAACGGAGGAGACCGGAGACATGCAGGGCCGCCCGGTTGGTGCTGCCTTCCCACACCTCGAAGAGGACGTTCGGCGATCGCTCGTAGTGGGTGAGGTTGATCGAGTGGTTCCGCCGGCCGACGTCGAAGAAACGGGAGTAGTTGCCGAACTCGTCGAAGCGGATCCAGCCCTCGAACGTGGCCTCGGTGAGGCCCTCGAACAGGCGGACCGGCAGGTGCAGTTGCTGGCGTCCGTCGGCGACGAGATAACGGGTCGGCTCGGCGGCACGCGGCGCGTGGATCCCGGCCCCGAGGAGCAACCACAGGATCATCAGGAAAGGCCGGACGGCGCGCACGCCGCGCACCTTGGCGGACGGAAACGCGTTGGGCAATGCGCCTTGGGAGGCCATCGCGGGAGTTCCAAGTTTCAAGTTTCAAGTTTCAAGTTTCAAGTTTGGCGGTCCGTCGCAGATTCGGAATCGAATGAATGCAACGGGCCAACCAAACCGGCCGGGAATTGTCTCCATCGCCCGGATCTGGGCGACGCGCGACGCCGTGCGGCGCGGATGGGACTGCCTCGACGCGGCCGAAAGGCTCCGGGCGGACGCGTTTCGCAGCGAGCCCGCGCGGGATCTATTCGTGACGGCGCGGTCCGCGGTGAGGATGGGACTTGGCGCGTGGTTGGGCATCGCCGCCCGCGACGTGTGTCTGGTGGTTTCGCCGCGCGGAAAGCCGGAGTTGGCGCAGACCGGCGGGACGACGGGATGGCACTTCAATGTCGCGCATTCGGGGACGCTGGCCGTCGTCGCGTTCGCCCGGGGCTTTCCGGTGGGCATCGACGTCGAGTCGATGGCATCGATTCCGGAACACGAAACCGACGCGTTGGCCGCAACCCATTTTTCGGAAGGCGAACGACGCGAGTGGCACGAATCGCAAGGCACGGGAATCGTCGCGGGATTCCTCCGGGTCTGGACGCGGAAAGAGGCGGTGCTGAAAGCCAGTGGCGAAGGATTGGTGGACGATCTCGCGGGCGTGGATACGTCGCGGCGCCCGCGGGTGCTCGGGAAATGGGACGTCCGCGAGATCGAGATGCCGCCGGGTTACGTGGGTTCGGTCGCGGCGGCCGGAACGGATTGGGATGCCGCTTGGGCGAGGGAATGAGCGTCAAATCCGGATGTTGGATTGCAACGGCCCCTCCGGTTTGGCAGGAAAGGCGGACTTCTATGCGTTCGTCGTTGCTCGCGCTGGCGTTGGCCGCGCTTTTTGTCGTCGGATGTCACCGCGAGGACGGCGGCAAGGACGGCGCCGTCGTCGCCCGCTGGCGGTTCCGCGGCGTCGAGTTTTTGGGCAACGAATCCCGGATTCCCCAGTTGAAGGCGGCGCTCGCGTTGCCCGAGGCCGCCTTGGTCGGGCCCCGTGCGGCGACGAATATCGCCGCGGCATTGGTGCAACGGTTGACCGGCACGACGAACGCCTCGCTCGGCGCGCAGTTGCATCCGTTGGTCCAGGCGCTCGCGCGCCACGAATCGGCGGGAGAGATCGCGGCGGGCGGATGGTCGCTGGCGGTGAAAGTGCCGGCCGCGGAATCGACGGCCGCGGGGAATTCCGTGATGTCGTTGCCCCGTATGCCGGGACAAGCCGCCGGCGTTCCCGCCGTCCAGTACACCAACGGCTGGATCCTGGCGGGTTCGACCGCCGCGTGGATAGGCCGCGCCGCCGCGCTTCCGCCGCTGGCAAACGACCGGATGTTGTCGGGTGATTTCGATCTCGCGGTGATCGGCAACTCGGACCCGAAGCATTGGCCCAAGGTTCACCTCGAGGCGTTCGCCACGAACGGTATGGTCCGCACCTCCGGACGCCTGGTGTTCGCGTCGGCCCCGATGGGCTCGTTGCCCGAATGGAAAATCCCGGACACCCTGATCCACGACCCGATCATCCAGTTCACGACCGCGCGCGGCATCGATGGATTCGTCGCGGCCAATCCGTGGTTCCAGACCCTGTCCGGCGGCACCGCTCCCGCGCAGACGACGGTCTGGTCGCAGCCCGAGGTTCCCTTCCGAACCTGGTTTTCGGCACCGGTCGAGGACGGACCGGCGCGCATCGCGAAGGTCCAGGAATCCCTCGACAAGCGTTTGGGCACCAACCCGCCCGCGGGCGAATACCGCGGCGTCACCGTCCTCAACACCAACAAGACCGCGGTGGCGGTCTATGATCCGGTCGCGGTGAAAGGGTTGCTCCCTTCGGTCAGCACGGCGCGGCAGAAGGAACAGGATTTCCTCGTCACCAGCATCATTCGTCCGTCGAAGAGCACGAACCCGATGCCCGTGGAATTGCTGGGGGAACTAAACACGCCCGATCTCGTTTACTACGACTGGGAGATCACGGCCGAGATGTACTCCCACTGGAACGTGTTGTTCCAATACAACAACTTGATCCGCGGCATCAAGGCCAACGCCTTCCAGCCCCGCGCGTACAACTGGATCGCCGCCGCCGCGCCGAAGTTCGGGAATTCGGTGACCACCGTCCGTCGCGTTTCCCCGACCGAGTTCGACTTGTCCCGAAGCTCCAGCGCAGGATTGACCTCGCTCGAGTGGGTTCTCCTCACCCGGTTCCTCGACGGTCCGATCGTCACCCAGCACGGCGGGGCCCAGATGCCGGTTCCCGGATTGCCCGCGCCCCATCCCTGACGTCCGATGCTCAAACTTGGCGTCAACATCGACCACGTCGCAACCGTCCGTCAGGCGCGTTACCGCGGACTCGACGACGGGGAACCCGATCCGGTTGCCGCCGCGTTGATGGCCGAGGAGGCCGGCGCGCACGGGATCACGGCCCACCTGAGGGAGGACCGCAGGCACATCCTCGATCGGGACGTCCGCCGGTTGCGCGAGCGGATCCGCACGCGCCTGAACCTCGAGATGGCCATCGTCCCGGAGATCGTCGAGTTCGCCCTCGGGGTGCGTCCGGACATCGTCTGCCTTGTCCCGGAACACCGGCAGGAAGTCACCACCGAGGGCGGCTTGAACGTCGTCGGGAATCTTGCCTCCATCGGCGAGGCTTGCGGTCGTTTCGCCGGCGGCGGCATCGAGGTTAGCCTTTTCATCGATCCCGATCCCGCGCAGATCGACGCCGCCGCGCGGTCCGGCGCGCAATTCATCGAACTCCACACGGGCGCCTACGCGGCCCAGTTCGCCCGCAAGCGCGAACGCAACGTCGAGATCGAGCGCTTGGTCGCCGCCGCGCGCCAGGCGCACGGACTCGGGCTCCGCGTGAACGCCGGACACGGGTTGACGGTGGAAAACGTGCCGCTGCTCCACGTGGTCCCGCACCTCGAGGAGTTGAACATCGGGCACACCCTCGTCAGTCGCGCCGTGTTCGTCGGATTGGCCCAGGCCGTCCGCGAGATGCTCGCGGCGATGGCGGGATATCCCGGCTGAACATGGTCCTCGGGGTGGGCATCGATGTCGTCGAGGTGACGCGGATCCGCGCGGCGTGGGAACGCCACGGGGCCCGGTTCATGGAACGGATCCTGGTTCCCGCGGAGCTCGCGTACTGTGCGTCGCAACCGGACCCCGCCCCCTCGTTGGCAGCGCGGTTCGCCGCGAAGGAAGCGGTGAGCAAGGCCTTTGGGACCGGCATTGGCGGGCAATTGGGTTGGCACGACATCGAGATCCTCCGCCTCGAGTCCGGGCAACCCTCCGTGCGTTTGCTCGGGAAGGGCGCCGAACTGCTGTCGGCGCGCGGCGGCCGGACCGTCCACGTCAGCCTCACCCACGCGGTCGCCTACGCCGCGGCGGTGGCGGTCGTCGAGGGCTAGGCTCCCGGATCCCGGCCGTTCGGCGTGGCAACCGACTCGTGCCGCTCGATGCGCTTCCGCAGTTTCTCGAGGGCAATGTTCTGCAGTTGGCGGATGCGTTCGCGGGTGACGCCGAGCTTGCGCCCGATCTCGTCCAGCGTTCGTTCGGGCCCGCCGTCCAAACCGAATCGCTCCCGAAGGATCGACAACTCGCGGGGGGCGAGCACGCCGAGGAAAGCCCGTACCATCTCGTGGGTCGTGCGCTCCTCGAGGGCGCGGAAGGGATCGGGTTGCGATTCGTCGGGCACGACCTCGCCCAACCGGCTGGAATCATCGTCTCCCAGGGGTTGGTCGAGCGACGTGGTCCGCATCGAGGCCCGCTGCCACATCCGTACCTTCCGCAGGGACACGCGGAGTTCCCCGGCGATTTCCTCGTCGGACGGTTCGCGCCCCAAGAGTTCGTGGAGCTCGACCGCGACGCGACGCATCCGGGAGAGCTTGTCGACCAGATGGACCGGCAGCCGGATCGTTTTCGACTGGTTGGCCAGGGAGCGTTTGACCGACTGCTTGATCCACCACGACGAGTAGGTGGAAAACTTGCCGCCCTTCGCGGGATCGAATCGCTCGACCCCTTTCATCAGGCCGATGTTGCCCTCGTTGATGAGGTCGAGAAGGGGAAGCCCGAGTCCCTCGTAGTCGCGGGCGATCTTCACGACGAGGCGAAGGTTGGCGCGGATCATGTGTTCGCGGGCGGCCATGTCGCCGCGTTTGATCCTGGCCGCCAGATCGATCTCTTCCTGGAGGGTGAGCAACGGAATCTCCGCGGCGTCGCGAAGGTACGCGGAGAGCGCGCTCCGGGGTTCCGCGGGAAGGTTGGCCGTTGGATCGGGGGCAATGTCCACGCGCGGTATCACGATCGAATTCGCCGACACCCGCGCGCCATGCGCACCGGGCTTCACCGGCTTCGCCCGGGTCATTGCCGATCCAACGGTGGACCGGCCACGGGACATGCGTGGTTTGGCGGGCGACCGGCGCTTCAAAATGGTGGCAGTAGGGCGAGGCATGCGGTGGATCCGGTGGTTCCGCCGTGGTCCGAAACCCGTTGCCCACGGCGGCGTGGGGATTTGTCTAACAAATGTATAATCATTTGCCAAGTGTCGAATGAGCGACGGCGCGGCGGGGATGGATGCTTTTTCCATGAAATCATCGGAGTTTTAATCAGCGTGTCGAACGCCGGGAACGCAAAACCGGGATTGCATGTCTAAGTTGTGTCTAATATACAGGGGCATGCCCGAGGTTCGCCACTCCATCAAGTTCGTGTCCCTGCGCACGGGCCTGAGCCCGCACGTGATACGGGTTTGGGAGAAACGCTACGGCACGGTCACGCCGGGACGGTCCGACGGGAACCGGAGGCTCTATCGCGCGGCCGACATCGATCGGTTTCGTCTGCTCAAGCAGGCGACCGACGCGGGACACGGCATCGGCGGGATCGCGCGGTTGCCGACCGAAAAATTGCGACGCTTGGTATCGGAGCATCTTTTCGGCAACGCGAAGGTCGGTGTCCCCGCATCCACGCCGGACGCGGATTCCGTTTCGGCCGCCGCGCGCGGGGCGGTGGTGGCGATGGATGGCGAGGCATTGGAGGTCGTCCTGGAGAAGGGATCGGTGGCGCTCGGCCAGATGCGGCTGATTTCCCAGGTGATCGTCCCGCTGGTCGAACGCATCGGGGACGACTGGCGCGCCGGAACGTTGAAGGTGGCCCACGAACACATCGCGACCGCCGCGATCCGGTCCTTTCTGGGACTCTCGTCGCGCCAGATGATGTTGCACCCGTCTGCCCCGTGGCTGGTGGTCGGGACGCCGGCCGGACAAGTGCATGAAATCGGCGCGGTGCTGGCGGCCGCGGTGGCGCGCTCGTTCGGATGGCACGTGGCCTACGCGGGTCCGAGCTTGCCGGCGGAGGAGATCGTTTCGGCTGCGTTGGCCCGGCAAGCGGTGGCGGTCGCGCTGTCCATCGTCCACCCCTCCGACGATCCGGAATTGCCCGCGGAACTAAAGCGCCTCCGCCGACTGTTGCCCGCCGGCATTCATCTGGTCGTCGGAGGCCGCGCCAGCGCGGCTTACGCCAAGTCGCTGGCGGCGTGCGGCGCGTCGCTCGTCGAGGATCTGGAGCAGTGGATCGTCACGCTGGATCGGTTGCGGGACCGGCCGGTTTGAAGACGCTTCGTCGTCCGGTGGACGGGCCCTCAATGCTGCGTGAGGTCCAAAGGCAATCCCACGCGGGAAACAAAAAGGGCGGGGATGAACTCCCCGCCCGATGCGAAAATCAACGGCCGGCTTCGGTCAATCGAAGGCGTGGCCGGCGCAGCAGAGGACGTCGCGGACCTTGTGACGGACGAGTTCCTTGGTGGCCTTGCGGGCCGGCCCGAGGAATTTGCGCGGATCGAATTCCTTCGGCTTCTCGGCAAAAACCTTGCGGATCGCCGCGGTCATCGCGAGGCGGAGGTCGGTGTCGATGTTGACCTTCGTGCAACCCACGCGGCGGGCGATCTCGATGTCGCCCTCGGGCACGCCGGCGGTGTCCTCGCCGAGTTGGCCGCCGTATTTGTTGATCTCGAGGATGAGGTCCTTGGGAACGGAGGAGGCCCCGTGCAACACCAGCGGGTAGTCGCCGAGCCCGGCGTCGCCGAGGGCTTTCTTGATCGCCTTGAGGCGCTCGAGATCGAGGTGTTGCTCGCCCTTGAATTTGTAGGCGCCGTGGCTGTTGCCGATGGCGATCGCGAGGGAATCGCAACCCGATTGGCGGACGAATTCGACGGCTTCCTCGGGGTGGGTGTAATGGCCACCGGCGGAAAACGCGCCGCCTTCCTCGCCCTCGTCGAACTGCGCGCCCACGAGGTGGCCGAGTTCGGATTCGACCACGCAGTTGTGCTTGTGGGCGTAGTCCACCACGCGCTTGGTGATCTCGACGTTCTTTTCGAACGGCTCGTGCGAGGCGTCGATCATGACGGACGTGAAACCCTCGTCGATGCACTGCTTGCAGAGTTCGAAGGTATCGCCGTGGTCGAGGTGCACCGCGATGGGGATCGTGCTGGTGCTGACCGCGGCCTCGATCAGTTTTTTGAGGTAGACCGGGTTCGCGTAGTCCCGGGCGCCCTTCGAAATCTGGAGCATGACCGGGGCCTTCTCCTCCTCGCAGGCCTCGATGATGGCCTGGAGCAGCTCCATGTTGTTCACGTTGAAAGCGCCGAGGGCGTACTTGCCTTTCAGGGCCTTCGCGAACAGGTCGCGCGTGTGTGTCAGTGGCATAGCAAATGGTTCCGTTGCGCCGGGCCGACGGGCCCGGCAAGCGCGAAAGCTATGCGAGGCGTCCGGACGGTGAAACAGGAAATTTGGTCCCGGCCGGGCCCATGTTTTTCATGGTTCCGGGCTAGCCGCCGAATACCCAGCGGCACGCCGCCACCGCCGCGATCGCGCCGCCCGCATCCGCCGCCAATCCCGCCCAGACTGCGTGCCGGGTCCGCCGTATGCCCACCGACCCGAAATACACCGCGAGCACGTAGAACGTCGTCTCCGTCCCGCCGTACAATGTCGCCGCCATCCGCGACAACAGGCTGTCCGCGCCGTTCGTTTTCACCACGTCGCCCAGCGCCGCCAGGGCGCCGCTTCCCGTCAACGGACGGAGCAAGGTGATCGGCAGCAATTCGGGAGGATAACCGATCGCCCCCAGCAATGGCGCCACCGCGCGGCTCAGCAGCTCGATCCCGCCGCCGCCGCGGAAAAACCCGATCGCCACCAGCATCCCCACCAGATACGGGATGATCCGCACCGCCGTCTGGAAGCCTTCCTTCGCGCCCTCGATGAATTCCGAGTAGACCTCGATCCCGCGCGACGCCGCGTGGAGCGGGAAGAAGGCCAGCAGGAACGGAACCGCGAGAAGGGAGACGGCGTCGATCGACCGCAGCCAGACGGGTCGGAGCGCTTCCGTGGCGTCGGGCGTCAGGACGAATCGCACGGCGACGAAGGCGAAGAACAGAACGAGGGCGAGGACCGCGGGATTGCCCCACGGACGCGCCCGCGGCGGGGTGGCCGCGGCCATGATGACGCCGGTGTCGGACGAGTGGCCCGTCGGGCCGGCACCGGAAGGATTCCCGTCCGGTGCCGATTCCGCGGGACCGAGCCTGAACCACGGGAGACGCGCGAGGAGTTTCACCGCGACCAAACCGGTCGCCGCCGACGTGGCGGTGGCAAGGATGGTGGTCCCGATGATCGCCGTGGGATTTCGCGATCCCTGCGCCGCCAGCAACGCGATGGCACTCACCGGAACGAGTTGGAGGCCGCCGGTGTTCAACGCGAGCAACGTGCACATCGCGTCGGTGGCCGTGCCCGGCCGTCGGTTGAGGGTCTCGAGATCCTTCATCGCGCGGAGCCCAAGGGGCGTCGCCGCGTTGTTCAACCCCAGCAGGTTCGCCGCGAGGTTCAGGACCATCGATCCCATCGCCGGATGCCCGGCCGGCACGTCGGGAAAGAGCCGGACCAGAAGGGGACGAAGGAACCGGGCGATGCCGGAAACGATCCCGGATTTCTCCGCGAGACGCATCAGGCCGAGCCAGAGGGTCATGACGCCGACGAGGCCCAGCGAGAGCGTGACGGCGGTGGCGGCGTTGCCGAGCGCCATCTCGGTGGCGGCCCCGAATCGGTTGGTGACTCCGGCAAGGACCACGCCGACGAGCAGCAGGCCCAGCCAAATGCGGTTCAGCATCGCGCGGCCAGAGTACCGGCGGATCGCACGATGTCAGTCGCGGAGTCGTGGAGACATCGGGCCGTGGCCGCCGCGGTGACGCGGTGGACGGGCGCATTCAAGACTCACGGCGTCCGCCATCTCACGATGGCTGCCACGCTCGTGAAGCATGCGTGGGTGGCGGCGGCCCGCCGCCACTTCGGGTCGCGGACATGGTTTGGGGAGACTCGCGAGGTCCGCCATCTCACGATGGCTGCCACACCGTGGTGCTGCATCAACCCGCCGCGCGCACCAACTTCTCGAGCGTGTCGATCCACCGGGGATGGTCGTTGAGGCACGGCACCAACCGGAAATCCGTGCCGCCGGCCCCAAGGAAATCGTGGCGCGCCCGGTCGCCGATTTCCTCGATCGTCTCGAGGCAATCGGCCACGAACGCCGGCGACATCACCACCATTCGTTTTTTCCCCTCCTTCGGCAAACGCACGACCTCGTGGTCGGTGAACGGCCGGAGCCACGGATCGCGTCCGAGCCGCGACTGGAACGACATCGAGTATTTCGACGCCGGGATGCCGAGTCGCCCGGCGATGCCCGCGGCGGTGACGAGGCATTGGTGGCGGTAACACGTCGCGTGCGACGGATGGCTGCCGGCGCAGCAATCGGCCGACGCCAGGCAATGCGCGTGCGTGGGGTCGCTCTTGCGGAGGTGTCGTTCGGGAAGCCCGTGGAAGGTCACGAGCAGATGGTCGAACTCCTCGGCGACGTGCGGCCGCGCGGTCTCGGCGAGGGCGTCGAGATAGGAGGGATCGGCGAAGCACGGCGGGACGACCGACATCGGCACGACGGGTTCGAACGCCTTCAGATCCTCGCGCACTTTCTCGACGGCCGACTCGAAGCTCGACATCGCGTAGTGCGGGAAGAGCGGGACGAGGATCACGCGCGTGACGCCGCGTTTGCGCAGCGACTCCAGGGCCGATCGCGGCGTCGGATTCTGGTAGCGCATGCAGATCTCGACCGGTGCCTCGACGCGTTCCTGCAACAGGTCCCGCACGCGCCGGCCCATTGCCACCAAGGGCGAGCCTTCCTTCGTCCACACCGTCTGGTAGGCCTTCGCGGACTGTTGTGGGCGCGTGGGCAGGATGAATCCGTGCACGATCACGAAACGGATCGGCAACGGCGCGTCGATGACCCGTCCGTCCATCAGGAATTCCCGGAGATACTTCCGGACGTCGGGCACGCTCGGCGAATCGGGCGAGCCCAGGTTGATCAGGAGGATGCCGGTCGTGCCCGTGTTGGAAGGTTCCGTCATGGCGTGGTTCGGGATGCTACGTTTTCGAAATCGGCGATCGTGGAATGGGTTCGTCGCGGATCATCGTTCCGGTGAATTTCCCCGCGACGCGCAACCCGGCAACGAGGCAATCGCCCATCGAGATGCCGTCGCGGAAATGGCCGGCGAAGCTAAGGCCCGGGGCCGTTTTCTCGAGTCGCGCCATGCGTTCCCGGAATTCCCCGTAACCGAGGTTGTACTGCGGGATGCCCTTCGCATGGACGCAGTGGTGGACGAAGGTCGGCTCGCCGCGGGCGCCGATGAGGCGGGCGAGCGCGTCGCGCACCAGCGGCAATCGTTCGTCAGCGGACGCCAGCGCCAACGTGGGGTTCCGCGATCCGCCGACGTAGCACGTGAGCGTGACGTGTCCGTCGGGCGCGCGGTTTCGGAACAAGGACGAATTGAAAATCGCGCCGAGGATGGGGAACCGCTCCTTCCCGGGCACGAGGAAGCCGAAACCGTCGAGCGGGTGCGCGACGTCCCCGCGACGGAACCCCAGGACCACCGACGCCACCGGGGCGTGGACGATCCCGGACATCCAGTCGAGCGACTCGCCCGGGACGCCGCGCAACTCGATCCGCGCGATGCGATGTGCCGGCGAAGCGAGCACCACCGCGCGATGCCGTCGGACGCGGGTCTCGCCCCCGACGGTGCTCGTCACTTCCCAACCGCCCGCCACGCGCGTCACGGCCACGACCGGCGATTCGAACTGGAGGCGTTCGCCGACGGCGCGAACCAACGCGGAAACCAACGTGCCGAGTCCGTCCACGAACGAAAGCTTCGGGGCGTTGGCGCGCGCCGTCTCGCCGGATTTGCGGCGTTCGCGTCCTCCCAGGATTTGTCCCAGGAACAAAGAGCGATGGCGGCGTTCGACGGCCTCGAGACGCGGGAACGCCTGGGAGACCGAGAGGAGTTCCGGATCGCCCGCGTAGATGCCCGCGACCAATGGATTCACGGCGTAGTCGAGGAACTCGGCGCCCAGGCGTCTACGAACGAATCCGGCCACGCTCTCTTCCGGGGCGTCCGCGCGGTGCCGCGGAAGGACGAGATCCCCGAGGACGCGGAGCTTCGCGGGAAACGAAAAGAGATCGGTGCCAAGCCATCCGCCGAGCGTTCCCGGAATGGGTTTGGGAACGCCGTCGCGGACGATGTATCGCCGGTCCGCGTCTGGATTCGAACGAAGGCATTCGCCCTCGATGCCGAGTTTGCGGATCAGCGCGCGGATTTGCGGGGAGGTTTCGAGGAGCGTGTTGGGTCCGTCCTCGGCGAGATATCCGTCGCGCCGGACGGAGTGCACCGGTCCACCCGCGCGCGTGCCGGCCTCGTACACCGTGGCGTCGACGCTCACTTGCGAGAGGCGGAACGCGGCGGCGAGTCCCGTGATCCCGGCCCCGACGATGGCGACGGAACCGCCTCCACGGGCTTTGGAATCGATGATCATGGCCGCGGGGAAAGTCGGTCGCGCGAATCAAACCGCGCGGCTGAACACGCGTTCGCCCGGATCCTTGCGGGCGAGCCGCGCGTCGAGCGCCATGCACACGTTGCGCAGGAACGCGCGTCCGAGCGGCGTCACGGTGCAACCGTCGGATTGGAGCTCGACGATCCCGTCCCCTGCGAGCCCGGCGAGCCGCGAATGGGCGGACTCGAGGAACGGCGTCCGAAGTTCCGGGGTGTTCCAACGGGTCGCGTAGCGCGTCATGACGTTGAGGATGTGGCGTCGCAACACGAGGTCCTCCTCCGTGAGGACGTGGCCGCGGATGATGGGCAATTCGCCCGCGAGCACCCGCTGGCTATAGGGCTCCACGGCCTTTTCGTTTTGCGCGAACGACCGCCAGGAATCGCCGATCGACGAAACGCCGAGGCCGACCAAGGGGAACACCGAGCGCGGCGTGTAGCCCATGAAGTTGCGGTGCAGCGAGCCTTCCCGCGCCGCCTTCAGCAACGGGTCCGACTCCACCGCGAAGTGGTCCATGCCGACCTCATGGAACCCACAGTCGGCGAGAAGGTCGCGGCCGATGTCGTAGAGGTTGCGTTTGGCCTCGCCGACCGGGAGGTCCTCCTCGGTGAACGTGCGTTGCCAGGGCTTGATCCACGGAACGTGCGCGTAGCCGTAGAACGCGATCCGGTCGGGCCCGAGCCGCGAGACCGCGGCCAGCGTCTCGCGGATGCTGGTCTCGGTCTGGAACGGCAGCCCGTAGATCAGGTCGAAGTTCACGCCGGTGAACCCGAGTTCGCGCGCCTGCTCCACGACCTTGCTCACGAGATCCTCGCTCTGCGTGCGGTTGACCGCCTTCTGCACGGCGGGATCGAAATCCTGGATGCCAAGGCTGAGCCGCGTGAACCCGTGCTGCCGGAGCACCTCGAGATGTTCGCGGCGCGTGACGCGCGGATCGGCCTCGATCGACAGCTCCGCGTCCTTGGCAATGCGGACGCCGGAAAGAATGCCGCCGACGAGCCGGCCGAGATCGATGGGCTCAAGGTACGTGGGCGTGCCGCCGCCGAGATGGAGCTCGGCGAGGGGAAGGTCGTTGGCGGGACTGAGCCTGCGGCGGTACATCTCCCATTCGGCGAGGACCACGTCGACGTACGGCGGCGCGAGCGAGCGGTTGCGGGTGATGCGCGTGTTGCAGCCGCAGTAGGTGCAAAGCGCCTCGCAGAACGGGACGTGGACGTAGATCGCCGCGCCGGCGCCGCGATCGTTTCCGGGCGGCGAGGCCAGGCTCTCGAGCCACGCCTCGGGCGACGGAGTCGCGGACCAGTACGGCACCGTGGGATAGCTGGTGTAGCGCGGCCCCGGGACGTCGTGGCGCCGGAGCAATTGGCTGTATTGGGATGTCATGGAACCTCCGCGAAAAAACGGTGCTGCAGTTCGAGGAAAAGCCGGACGTTGGATTCCGGCGTTGTTTGCAACACGCCGTGGCCGAGGCCGCAGATCCATCCGGCGCGTTGTCCGGGCGCGAGTCGCGACATTTCCGCGAACCACGCCAGGATGCGCGGCTCCAGCTCGGCGGCCGGAAGCAGCATCCAGTTCGGGTCGAAATTTCCCTGCACGGCGCGGTTCCCGCCGAGCGCCTCGATCACCCGGGGCAGGGGATGGTGCCAATCCACGCCGACGCCCGCGGCGGGCAACGTGTCGATCAGGGCCCAGTGCCCGGGCCCGGTGCCTTTCGAGTAGTACGTGATGGGAACGCCGGGCAGCCGCGCGTGAACTTCGGCGAAAAGCCGGCGAAGCCACGGCACCACCGTGCGTCCGAAAACCTCGGGCTCCAGATCGCCGGCGCAAGTGTCCATCACGGCGACGGTGTCGGCGCCCGCCTCGTATTGCAGCACCATGTTCGCCGCCAGCAACGGCAGCAGGCGTTCGCAGAATCCCTCGAAGCGACCGTCGGAAAGCCCCGCGATCGCGGACTCCAGGCTCCCCTTGTGCGAGCCTTCCACCGCGTACGCGAAAAGCGTCCAGGGCCCGCCGACGAATCCGAGAAGACCCTTGTCCGCGGGCAACGCGGCGCGGATCAGCCGCATGGCGTCGGCCTGGAACTGGAGCTCGCCGATCCGTCCGGCGCCGCCCGTCAGGCGCGCGAGCCCCGCGGGTTCGCGGAGATGCCACGCGAGGACCGGGCCGGGCTCGTACGAAAGCCCCATGCCCATCGCCTCGAGGGGAAAGAGGAGGTCGGAAAAAAGTATGGCCGCGTCGAAACCGAAATCGCGGATCGGACCCATCGTCGTCTCGCACGCGAGTTCCGGGACCTTGCACAGCTCCATGAAGGTGTGCCGCCGCTTCAGCGCCTGGTAGTGCGCGTGGTAGCGTCCGGCCTGCCGCATGAACCACACCGGCGGGCGCCCCGTGTTTTTCCGGGCGAGGGCTTTTTGGAATCGGTTCATGTCTCGTCGACCGCCGCGCCGTCCAGTTGGTAGCCCACGCCCCGCACGCTGCGGATCACCGTGGGTTCGTCGGGTTTCACTTCCACGAGGCGCCGCAGCTTCAGGATGAAATTGTCCACCGTGCGGGGCGTCGGGTACTCGTCGCGCGACCACACCTCGTCGAGGATGAAGTCGCGGCTCACGACCGCGCCGCGGCGCTCGACGAGCAACTTGAGCAACGCCGTCTCGCGCTGTCCCAGCCGCGTGGTCTCGCCGTCGACGGTCGCCTCGTGGTTCTGGAAACTGACTTGCGCGCGTCCCACGCGGACGCGGTCGAGCCCGCTCTCGCAAAACCGCGCGCGACGGAGCCCGTTCTCGATGCGAAGCAGCAGTTCCTGGAAATGGAACGGCTTCACCACGTAGTCCTCGGCGCCGATCTCGAGTCCCTTGATCCGGTGCGCGGGATCGCCCATCGCCGTCAGGAAGATGATCGCGGTGCCGGGAAAACGCGCGCGGACGATCTCGGCCAGCGAGAGTCCGGATCCGTCGCCCAGCCCGATGTCGAGCAACGCGAGGTCGAAGCGTTGCCGCGAAAGCTCGTCGCGCGCCGCCGCGACCGAGCGCGACCAGACCACCTCGTGGCCGGCGCGGACGAGGCGTTCCACGAGCGTCTGGCCGATGTTCGGCTCGTCTTCCACCACCAGCAGCCGTCGTGCGGTCCGGTCAGCCATTGGACACCTCCCGGCGGAACCGAAGCACGGTCCGGAAACCCCGCGGCGCGTCGGGCTCCGTCGTGGCTCCGAACGTCGCGGTGCCCCGCATGCGCCGCATGAGCGATTTCACGAGGTAAAGCCCGACGCCGGCGCCACGCGATTCGGGACCCTTCGCGAACAGCGAGCCGAGGTCGGTCGGCAACGTCCCGGGCGTTCCGCCGTCGTCGCTCACGACGAGCTCGATCCAATCCCCGGCCTCGCGGCTCGAAATGCGGACGGCGACCGGCTCGCGTTTCGCATGGCGCGCGGCGTTCTCGAGGAGATTGCGCAGGATGATCTGCAGCGCGGCCGCGTCGGCGAGGATCGCGCCGTCCTCGACCGCGTTTTCGATCGCGATGCGGCGGGTGCCGGCGGGATGCCAATTGCGGGCGAGCTGCCCGACGAGGGCGCGGGGATTGAGCGCGGCGGTGAAGACGGTGCCCTCGCCCTCGACGCGGGCGAGTTCCAGCGCGCGCTCGACCTGCGCCTCGAGGCGCGACGAGTCGTCGAGGAGGCGATCGACGAGCGAGCGGGCGTCGGAGCCCGCGGGAACGATTTCCGCGAGGGATTCGGCCTCGAGACGGATGCCGGCGAGCGGCGTCCGGAGTTCGTGGGTGACCGAGGCGAAGAAACCCTGGAGCGCCCGGGCGCGTTTCGAATCGCGCCAATACAGCCACGCGACGACCGCCAACGTGACGAAAAGCGCGGCGAAAAACGTGCCGCCCTCCCAGTGCAACATGCGTTCGGTGCGCGCCCACTGCGCGGCGCTGGCGGGAGTCCCGACGCCGAGTTGTCGCTCGAGCTCGGCGATCTGCCCGGCCTGCCGGCTCATCATCGCGACCCACCAGCCGCCGAGGGTCGAAAGGAACGCGAGCCATCCGATCTGCAGCAACACGACGGCCCGCAGCGGATGGCGCGCGCCGTACCCGGATCGTCGCGTCGCGTTCATGATGGAACAGATCGTTTCCCGGAAGGATGGGTGGCGTCGACCTTCGTTTCCGGACGCCTGGGTCGGGAAACCCGTCGCGGACCCGTTCATGCCGCCGCCAAGGCGATGGCGCCCGGCCGCGCGAAGGCGGACAGGTCTTCCCAACCGTGGGCGAGACTCAGCGGGGCTCCGAGATCGCGGTGCTCGGCCCGTTCGTCGCAGGCGCGGCGTGCACGGGCCAGACGCTGCGCCCGGATGCCGTCGAGGGATTCGTGCAGTTCGAAGGCGTGGTCGAGGCTGAGGAAACCGGGAAGATCGTTCCAGCAACCGGCCTCGTTGCGTCCACCGCCCAGATGCACCACCACCGCGGGCGCCTTGCCGACGTGCGAGGCGCGCAGCCATTCGCAACGTTCCGAGTCCGCCATGGCGTCGAACGGGATGCACGGGACGATCGCATCCGCGCCCTTCCACGCGGCCTCGGCGTCACCGGGTGCCACGGCCGCGACGGGTTTTCCCGGATGGGCACCGAGCTTGGCGGCCATTTCGACGGCGCGTTCGTGGGTGCGGTTGACGATCCGGACGTTCCAGCCGCGGAGCCACGGGGCGACCTCCGCCGCCAACGCGCCGCCGCCGACGAGCAACACGGTGGCATCCGGACGGAGACCCTGGCGCCTGAGCAGTTGTTGCGCGAGGCGGCCGTACGAGGCGGCGCCGACCTGGGAAAGAAAACGGGAACGGATCTCCTTGGCGTCGGCGAAGAGCCACTGGAGCCACCGGGTGCCGCGCGCGTGCTGGCACCAAGCGGCCTTCATCTGGCCGAGGATGTTCGTCTCCCCGGCAACGCGGCTGGCCAGTCCCGTCGCCAGGCGCAGCAGGAAACGGTAGCCGTCGGTCCCTTGGTGGAGTTCGAGGCCCCCGGAGAGCGATTGCCACGACCAAGGATGCCCGTCGGGAAACACCACGACGCGGCGCTGGCAGGTTTCGAGGGTCCAGGCGCGCAGGCCGGCGGACGTCGCGGCACCGATCCACGCGCTCTCGTCCGAGGCCGTTTCCGGCCCCGACTTGGCGTGGTGCAGTACGCTGATTTCCCCGAACATCGGCATCGAACTTGGCAGGCCGGCGAAAGGCTGTGTCATGGGTTTGTCATTGGACGACACTTTTTTCGGCCGCTTGCCATGCGGGGCGCGTCGCCGAACTTGCCCATGGGCGCAACCTCGGTACGGTGCGTCCCGTCTCCCCAACCGTGTACCGTCGTCCCACCGTGAAATTCCTGCCGTCGAACTGGATCCGGATCGTCCTCGCCGTCGCGGCGATCGCCGGCCCGCGGTCGTTCGCGGCCGATTCCCCGGCGGTCGCGGGGTTCCGGACGGAGATCCGTCCGTTGCTCAAGGAGTTCTGCTTCGATTGCCACGGCGACGGCGAGAAGAAGGGCAACGTGGCCTTCGACGCGTTCGCGTCGGACGAGGCGTTGGTGGCGGATCGGGACCTTTGGTTCCACGCGCTGAAAAACCTTCGGTCGGAATTGATGCCGCCGCCGAAAAAGTCCCAGCCGACGGCCGCGCAGAAGGCGAGACTCGAGGATTGGATCAAGTCCGGCGCCCTCGGGGCGAACCCGGCCGATCCGGATCCCGGCCGTGTGACCTTGCGGCGTCTCAATCGCGTCGAGTACCGCAACACCGTGCGCGATCTGCTCGGGGTGGAGTTCGACACGGAGAAGGAATTCCCCCCGGACGACGCCGGGCGCGGCTTCGACAATCTCGGCGACGTGCTGACCTTGCCGCCGATCCTTCTCGAGAAATACCTCGCGGCCGCGAGGACGGTGGTCGGGCGCGCGGTGCCGTCGGTGCCGCTCGAGCCGGCGGAGAGGGTGATCCCGGGCCGGGACTTCCGGAAGGCGCCGGCCACGAACGCGTCGCCGAACCTTTCGTACTACGAGAAGGCATCCGCGACGAACGTGTTGTCCGTCGCCAAGCCCGGTCGTTACCGCATCGTGATGGACGCGACGGCAAACGAACGCTTCGTCGACAACCAATTCGACTACAACAAATGCCGTCTCGCCTTCCGCGTGGACGGACACGAGTGGTTCGGCGGGGAGTATTCGCGGGAAGGCGGGCGTGCGATCCACGGGGAGTACGACGTCGACTGGACGCCGGGCGAGCACGCCTTCGTGTTCGAGACGGACCCGGCGTTGCCGGCGAAGAAGCAGGTTCGCTCGCTGAGTTTCAAGATCGAGTCGGTGACCGTCCGTGGTCCGTTGGATCCGAAGGAGTGGGTGCGGCCCAAGAACCACGACAAATATTTCGCCAAGGAGATCCCCGCGGACGCGTCGGGACGCCGGGCGTACGCGCGCGGGATCCTCGCGCCATTCCTGGCCAAGGCGTACCGACGGCCGGTGGATCCGGCGACGACGGAACGCCTGGTGGGATTGGCCGAAAGCACCTACGCGCAGCCGGGCGTGACCTTCGAGGCGGGGATCGCGCAGGCGATGACCGCCGCGTTGGCGTCGCCGCGTTTCCTTTTCCGCGAGGAGCCGCTCGAGCCCGCGCGCGGTGGCTCGCGCTACCCGCTCGTGGACGAGTTCGCGCTCGCGTCGCGGCTTTCGTATTTCCTGTGGTCGTCGATGCCCGACGACGAATTGTTGCGATTGGCCGGCGAGGGAAAGTTGCGGTCGGGACTGGGAATACAGGTGCGACGCATGCAGGCGGACTCGAAGTTCGACGGGTTCATCCGGAACTTCGTCGGGCAATGGCTGCAGGCGCGCGACATCGAGACGGTCGCGATCGATGCCCGGCAGGTGTTGGCGCGCGAAATGCCGGTGGATCCGGAGTTCGAGAAGAAGCGCCTTCGTTTCCGCGAGCTGCGCGACAAACCCGAGAAGTCGCTGACGCCCGAGGAGACCAAGGAAGTCGATGCGTTGCGGACGGTCGTGTTCGGCGCGTTCCGCCAACCGCCACGCACGGAATTGAACGGGGACATCCGGCGCGCGATGCGTTCGGAAACCGAGAAGACCTTCCAGTACATCGTCCGCGAGGATCGCCCGCTGCTGGAGCTCGTCGACGGCAACTACACTTTCCTCAACGAAAAACTCGCCCGCCACTACGGGCTCACCAACCTCGGCGTGTCGGGCGACGAGATGCGGCGCGTGACGTTCGCGCCGGGCGACCCGCACGGCGGCGTGCTCACGCAGGGTTCCGTGCTCGGCGTCACGTCCAATCCGACGCGGACCTCCCCGGTGAAGCGCGGGTTGTTCGTCCTCGACAACATCCTCGGCGCGCCGCCCGCGCCGCCGCCGCCCGACATCCCGTCGCTCGAGGAAACGGCGAAGAAATCGAAGGACAAGATCCTGACGTTGCGCGAGACGCTGGCGATCCACCGCGAGAAGCCGTTGTGCACGTCCTGCCACAACCGGATGGATCCGCTCGGGTTGGCGCTGGAGAATTTCAACGCGATGGGAATTTGGCGCGACCAGGAGCGGGGCTCGGCCATCGATCCGTCCGGACAACTCCTGAGCGGCGAGAGCTTCACGGACATCGTCGGCCTGAAGCACGCGTTGGCCGCGAACCATTCCACGGAGATCTACCGCACCGTCGCGGAGAAGCTTTTGACCTACGCCCTCGGGCGCGGGCTCGAGTACCACGATGTCGCGACGGTCGACGGCGTGGTCGAGCGCGTGCGCGCCGCGGGGGGCCGTTCGTCCGCGTTGTTCGACGCGGTCGTCGACTCCGCGGCTTTCCAGAAATCGCGGGAACGCGCGCCGGGCGCGGGAGCCGCGGCGTCCGTCGGCCAACCGAACTAGCACGTTTCCAACCAAGGCATCACTGACATGAATCCCCACGATGACCGTGCACTGCAACGCCGCCTCTCGATGGACCGCCGGCGGTTCCTCCGCGGCCTCGGGACCTGCATCGCCCTGCCGATGCTGCCCTCGCTATTGCCCGCCTCGTTGCGCGCGGAATCGCCGGGCGCGGCCGCGTTGTCGCCCGGTGGCTCGCCCCGGCGCGCCGCGTTCCTGTTCTTTCCCAACGGCGCGATTCCCGCGTCGTGGTGGCCCGAGAAAGACGGCAGGGATTTTGAATTCAGCCGCACGCTGAAGCCGCTCGAATCGTTCCGCGACCATTTGCAGATCCTCGGCGGACTCGACCAGCACTCCGCCGAGGCGGGGGCCGACGGCGGCGGCGACCATGCGCGCGGCAACGGCGTTTTCCTCACCGGCGTCCGCATCAGGAAGAGCGCCACCGACGTCCATGCCGGCATCTCGATCGACCAAGCCATCGCGCGGGAGATCGGGCATCTCACGCGGTTGCCGTCGCTCGAATTGAGCAGCGACGCGATCCGCACCTCGGGCGCGTGCGATTCCGGCTACGCGTGCGCGTACCAGTACAATTTGTCGTGGCGTTCGGCGACCACTCCCGCGGCGGCCGAGGCGAATCCGCGCGCGGTGTTCGAGCGACTGTTCGGGGCGGGCGCCGCCGGCGAGCGCGCGGCCAATCTGAAGCGTCGCCAAATCGAACAGCGTTCGGTGCTCGACTACGTCCTCGAGGACGCGCGCGGCATGAACCGTCGGCTCGACGGACGCGACCGCGACAAGCTCGACCAATACCTGACGGGAATCCGCGAGATCGAGACGGGGCTCGAGAAGGCCGGCCGGTTCGGGTCGGCGAAGGACCCGGGGACCGACACGCCCCCGGGCATTCCCGAGGACCGCGCCCAGTACATGCAGTCGATGTTCGACATGCTGGTGCTGGCGTTCCAGACGGACTCGACGCGCGTGGCGACGGTGTTGCTGGGTCACGACGGCGACAACCGGTCGTTGCCCGAGATCGAGGTTTCCGAGGGGCACCACGACCTGTCCCATCACTTCAACCAGGCGGAGAAGGTCGACAAACTGAAGGACATCGACCGTTGGTACGCGACGCAGTTCGCGAAGTTCCTCGGGAAGCTCCGGGACACGAAGGAGGCGAATGGCGAATCGTTGCTGTCGAACTCGATGATTGTGTACGGCAGCGGAAACGCGGACGGCAACCGACACACGCATTCGAACCTGCCGTTGGTGCTCGCGGGCGGCGGCGGCGGGACGCTGGCGACCGGTCGCTACGTGAAGCACGACTCGAAGCCGATGAGCAACCTGCTGCTGAGCATCGCCGACCGGATGGGCGCGAAGGGACTCGAGCGGTTCGGCGATTCAACCGGACGATTGACCGACGTATGAAACGAATTGGACTCCTCCTCTCCCTGGTCGCGGCGCTCGGCGCCCGCGCGGCCATCCAGACCAAGACCGTCGAGTACCGACAGGGCGATGCCGTCCTCGAGGGTTTCGTGGCCTATGACGACGCGGTGAAAACACCGCGTCCCGGCGTGCTCGTGGTGCATCAATGGAAAGGGTTGGGCGACTACGAGCGCAAACGAGCGGTGATGCTCGCCGAACTCGGTTATGTCGCGTTCGCGGCCGACATCTATGGAAAGGGAGTCCGCCCGACGTCGCCCGCGGACGCGGGGCCGCTCGCCGGCAAGTACAAGAACGACCGTCCCCTGTTGCGCGCGCGGGTCACGGCCGCGCTGGACGAACTGCGGAAAATGCCGCAGGTCGACGGCAAGAAGATCGCGTCGATCGGCTACTGCTTCGGTGGATCGACCGTCCTCGAACTGGCGCGGTCGGGCGCCGACGTCGCGGGCGTCGTTAGTTTCCACGGCGCGTTGGGCACGCCCGCGCCGGACGATGCGAAACACATCCGATGCAAGGTCCTCGCGTTGCACGGTGCCGACGATCCGTTCGTGCCGCCGGCCGAGGTGTCCGCCTTCGAATCCGAGATGAAGGCGGCGAAGGTTGACTGGCAGTTGGTGCAGTACGGCGGCGCGGTCCACAGCTTCACGCTGTGGGCGGAGGACGGTTCGTTCAGCCCCGGCTCGAAGTACAATGCCGACGCCGACCGGCGTTCCTGGGAAGCGATGAAGCAGTTCTTCGCCGAACTGTTCCACTGATCCGGAATGATGAAGCCCGGGTCGGTGGCGGCGGCCCTGCCGCCACTTCTCGAGCGGCTTCGGTTGGCATCACCCTGCTCGCCGCGGTGATGGCAGGGCCGCCGTCACCCACGGTTGGCTCCGGTTGGGGAGCGTCGGATCACGCCCCGGGCGGGCGCCGTCCTGGCGGCGGTCCCGGATTGCCACCCGGCGCCCCGTTCGGTTTCTCGCCAGGCACGAGGTGGGCGCTGCTCCACCGCCAGTCGCGCGGTCGTTGGCAAAGGCCCGAATTGACCGGAAGGAATTCCACGTCGCGGATCCGGTACTGCACGTCGGTCTCGTCCCGGCACGGCCGGACGAAGGCGCCACGGTCCCAGAATTCACGCGGATCGACGTCGAGCCGCTGCGCCGCGTCGCGCGAGGTCGTCGCCTTCCACTGCCGGACCAGCGCCATGACATCGACTCCCTGGAGCACCGTCACGACCGCCTGGACGCGGTTCGGCACCACGGCCCACGCGCGGATCTGGTAGCGACGGCCATGGGACGCCCGGATGCATTCGGCGACGGCGTCGGCGATTTCCGGTTGCCGCAGCCAGCAGTTGCCGTGGCCCGCGTTGAGTTCCTGCTCGATGCGGCGCGCGAGTCGTCGCCGCACCTCGACTTCCTCGAGGTTTTCCTTTGCTACGGCGTCCTCGATCTCCGCGCGCCACCCCTCGATCCCGCCTTCCGGCAACGCGTCGGCCAGCCGGATCTGGATCCCGAAAGTGATCGGTCCGGCATCCTCCTCGCCCTGCGGGTTGGGTTGCGGTTCGGGGACCGCCGGTCGGGGCGGAGGTGGCGGCGTCGGCGAGGGTCGCGACGACGGTTGGGGCGGGGCGGGGCGGGGATTTCGAAACGTCGGGGTGTTCATGGGCGACGCGGATTGCTACACGCGCCGCGGCCGAAAGTTACCGACGCGTTCCCATCAAAGTGGCTTCGGCGGACGCGTCGAGAACCGGCCCGATTCGCCAAGGTAGGCAAGCGCGACCGCGAGGGCGTCGGCGGCGTCGGGCGCGGGAAGCTCCGCGAGGCCGGTCATGCGCTGGACCATTTTCGCGACGGAAAACTTCTGCGCGCCGCCATGGCCGACGATCGCCTGCTTCACGCTGGCCGGCGGTATCTCGAAGATCGGGATGCCGGATCCCGCGACGGTCGCGAGTGCCGCGCCGCGCGCCTCGCCCATGATGATCGCGGTCTGGAGATTCTGCGCGAAGAAGAGTCCCTCGATGGCGCAGACCTCCGCCGGATGGTCGCGGAGGACGTCGCGCAGGGATTCCGCGATGGCGAGAAGGCAACGCGAGCGCGGCCAACTTTTCGGACACACGACGGTCCCGTGCGCGATCGCGCGGGGTTGTCGGTCGTCGACGGCGAGCACTCCCCAGCCGGTGCCGCGGAGCGATGGATCGATGCCGAGGATCGTGCGGTACACGGGCGCGGCGGGCTTCGCGGCGGCGCCGGGCGCGGAACCACGCGCCGGACCGGCCAGCCGGCGTTGGAGCTCTGCGAATTGCCTCGGGGAAATGCCCATCGCGCCGTGCGGCATACCGGACGCGCGAGCCGCTGGAAACGGAATTCCACGGAGAACTTCCTTGGACGATTACAAAAATAAACGATAGCGTCGTTCCATGGAATTCGTGCGACCGGGCTGTCCGCTCGACCGTCTCCTGGGCTGGGCCGAGGAGCGCGGGGCGTCGGATCTCCATGGGCGCGCGGGTTCGGCGTTCATCGTGCGGCGCGAGGGGGTTCTCGAGACGGTGCCCGTGGGCGAGTTCGAGATCCCCGAGGACGTGACGTTGTCGTCGTGGTTCCTCGACGCGTTTTCCCCGCCGCTGTGCGCCCGCATCACCACGGGGACGGAGGTGGACGCGAGTTTCATGCGCGGCGCGCTCCGGTACCGCGCGAACTTCAGCAAGCAGCGCGGACGGCAATCGTTCTCGTTCCGCGTCGTCCCGCAGCAGCGATACCGGCTGTCGGATCTCCGGCTTCCGGATTCGATGTCGGAGATCGTGCGCGAGCTCCGCGGGCTGGTGTTGGTGACGGGTCCCACCGGGCAGGGCAAGAGCACCACGGTCCGCGCGTTGCTCCAGCAACTCAGCGAGGAACGCGCGTCGCGCATCATCACCATCGAGGATCCGATCGAGCACGTGTTCGAGGACGCCCGGTCGCATTTCGAACAGCGCGAGGTGGGCATCGACACGCCGAGTTTCGCGGAAGGCATCCGCAACGCGATGCGCCAGGATCCGAACGTCATTTTCGTCGGCGAGATCCGGGATCGCGAGAGCATCTGGTCCGCGATGCAGGCCGCCGAGACCGGCCATCTGGTGGTCACGACGCTCCATGCGGATTCCGTCCCGCAGGCCATCGGTCGCATCCGCGAGTTTTACCCGGCGTCCGAACAGGCATCGGTCGGCGCGTTGCTCGCGCGCAACCTCCACGCGATCGTCTGCCAGCGGCTCGTGCCCGCGGTGGGCGGCGGACGCGTCCCGTGCCTCGAACTCCTGCGACGCGACGCCGGTGTCCAGCAGGCGATCCACGAGAACAATCTCAACCTGCTCGGGGGAATCATCGAGGCGTCGAACCACGTCGGCATGCACACCTTCGACCAATACCTCCAGGAGCTGATGGTGGCCGGGATCATCACCATCGACACCGCGCGTGCCTTCGCGGTCAACCGGCACCGGCTGGAGCTGGCGCTCCGCGGGATCTCGACGTCGCAGCCGATCCTCGAACGGAGAACCTGACCATGCTGGTGTTGTTCCGGATCATTTTCACCGGCCTGTTCCTCTGGCTGATGTCCCACGCGGCGCGCGGGGCGCAGGCGAACCTGTCCGACGACGTCGGCAATGCCGGCAGCTTCGCGCTCGCGGTGGTGGTGGGCCTGGTGGCGGGCCTGACGTGGGCGCCGGTGCTGGGCGAGGTGTTGTCGGGACCGATGACCGGGCTGATGACGGACGGGTCGGTTTCCGAGGACCGGACGTGGTTCATCCGCGCGGCGCGCCGCTGCGAGGCCCGCGGCTGGCGCCTCGCGGCGGTGCTGTTGGCTTTCTGGGACGCGGTGCTGCGGCCGAAAATGCCGGCGGCCTACGTGGTCGGGATGAACAACGCGCGGCCGGGCGGTTGGTTCGAGAAGGTCTTCGCGCGCGAGGTCTGGAAATTCAACAACATCGCCAACTGCGTCCGCGCCCACGACATCCTCAAGCTCCGGCACGACCTTGATCCCGGGGCGCACCGGGAACCCGAGGTGAACATCGCGTTGGTGGCCCATCTCCGCGAGCCCACCAAGACCCCGCCACCGATGGCGGTGCCCGCGGCCGGACCGGCCCCGTTGCCCGCGCGCAACGCCCGGATCCAGTTGTTCGGCGGCACGTTGCCCCCACGTGAACCGACCGACGAGGAGCCGCCGGCGGCCTCCTGAGTTTTCGGCGACGCACCATGTTCATCCTGCTCAACCGCCTCGTGAAGGGCTTCGTGATCGCGTGCTGGATCGCGGCGGCCGCGGCGTTGTGGTCGCAGCGCGAGAGGGCGCGCCCGTTGGTCGACCAGTACCAACTCTGGCACGACGTCAATTGGTCGCAGCCCCCGGCGCTCCCGCGGATGGAAGCCGTGGTCGTGCGCTCGTTTTCCGAAACGAGCATCCAGATGAAGGCGCCCGATGGCCGGCTTTGGAACGTGGGCCTGCTGGGGCTCGGGACCAACGACGTGCCCTTCAGCCGCGACGGGCTACGGTGGGCGGGGGCGACGCGGACCAATCTCTCTCGCTCGTTGGCGGGGCGTCAGGTCCAGTTCGCCTGGACCGTGACCAACATCACGCGCACGGGGTTGGGATTCGTCTATGTCGACGGCACGAATTTCCTGGCCGGCGCGGTACGCGAAGGTTTGGTGGTGTTGAAACCGGAGGACGCGCGCGTCCTTCCCGTGCAGGAACAATACGCGTTGCGCTTGGCGGACCGCGCCGCGCGCGCGAGCGGCGCGGGACGCTGGGGCTTGACCAACGCCGCGCCCGCCGAGCCGCGCTGAATTGCGCGGGATCCTTCAGGCGAAGTCGTAAACGACGACCTTCTTGCACACGCGTTTGAAGACCTTTTCGATGAACTCGATGTGCATCGGATGGACCTGGTAGTCGTCCTGCGCCTTCTTGTCCGGGAACACGAGGTTCAGCGCCACTTGATACGACTGGTCGACGACCGGACGAGGGCTCCCGACCATCTTGCCCGCGTGGAAAGTCAGCACGCCGGGAATCGGGCGAAGGTACTTCTCGCAGCCGGCGAGCAACTCGTCGGCCGACGTGGGATTGGCGGGATCGGTCCAGAAAATGACGACGTGCGAAAACATGCGGGCGCGACGCTAGCCAATCCTCCGGCCGACGTGAAGCGGCTCTTGCGCGTCAACCGGTGCCGCGGTTCGCGCGCCAAAGGAGCCATCCGCCCACGGCCTGGAACAACAGGTTCGGGATCCAGAGGATCAAGTGCGGATGCACGCTGGCACGCGTGTCGAGCGCCTGCCCGAGCACGATGAAGCTGTAGTAGACGGCGACGAGGAGCAGCGCCATCGCGATGCCGGCATTGGTCTCGCGGCGATGCGCGCGGATGCCCAGCGGGATGCCGACGAGGGTGAAGCCGATGCACGCGAAGGAAAACGAGGCCTGCCGGTGGAGTTGCACGAGGATCGGCGTGACGTTGCCGTTCGCCGCGCGACGCGCCGCGAGTTCCGTCCGCAATTGCCGGAACGTCATGTCGCTGGGCTTCGGCGCGGCGGCCGATTCCGGATGGAGCGCGGTCAGGTTCGTCGGCCATTCGGACGCGAAGAACCCGTTGTCCATTGCGACGCCCTGGACATCGCGCAGGAGCAGCATTTTCGGGAGTCCGTTGGAGTCCGTCGTGTACTCGCCGTTGGGCGCCCACAGGTCGAGTTGACGGTGGCCGTTGGCGACCTGGTACACGATCACGTCCCTGAGGTTCGTCCCGCGGACTTCCTTCGCGTAGAGCGTGAGCGTCCCGAAATCGAGGTAACGCCCCTCGGCGACGCCGCCGAATCCGCGGGCGCGGATCACCTCGTTCTGGAGTTCCTTGAACGCGACGCGGGACGCCGGGGAAACGTGGCAGTTGAACGCGGCGCACACGCCGGAGAACACGACCGCCAGCGCCAGCACGGGCGCGATCGCTGCCACGAGGCTCACGCCGCCCGCGCGGATCGCCGTGATCTCGCCGTCGGTGCTGAGGCGCCCGAATACCAGCAGCGTCGCCGTGAGCATCGCGATCGGCAGCGCGAAGGTCATGGCGAACGGAATCAAGAGGAGCACCGCGCGCAGCACGAGCGTGAGCGAGGCCTTGCCGGTCGCGAGGAGGTCGAACACGTCCTTGAGCACGTTGCCCAGCAGCAGGACGAACGTGAACACGCCGACCGTGACCACCAAGGTGGCCGTCGTCTGCCGGAGCAAATGCAGGTGGAGCGTTTTCAAGCGCGCCCACGGAGAAGACCACAAACCTCCCGCTGCGGGAACCACAGAGCCGCCGGTCTCCATTTTTTACCACGGAGCACACGGAACACACGGAAGCGGGGTCAGAGTGTTTACCACGGAAATCACTGAAATCACGGAAGGGGGGAACCACGGATTGGAACCCGTTTTCGCGGATTGGTTTGTTGGGACCGAAAGCGCTTCCGATCCGTTGGAACCACGGCACACACCGAAGACGATGCGGGTGATTTCTCGCTCCGTGATTTCAGTGATTTCCGTGGTAAAAACCGAGCTTCCAACTTCCGTGTGTTCCGTGGTCAAAAACCCCGCGGCAGACGACAAGCGTTGTTCAATCCGTTTTCGGTCCCGGACGATGTTGGCATCCGTGCAATCGATTCATGCGAAACCCAGGCGGCCGCTACAACGGCGCCCATGACGCAATGGATCGCGGTTCCCCTCGGGATCGTCGCCAGTGTTTTGGCGGCGGAGTTTGTCGCGGGCTTGATTCACTGGATGGAGGACACCTATGGCGACCCGGACGGAAGGTTCTTCGGGCGGTGGGTCGTCCGTCCGAACGTGGTTCACCATCATTTCCCGCGTCACTTCCTCCGGAACAATTGGTGGCGGAGTTCCTGGGATCTCGTGCTCGGCGCGGTGGTGTTGGGAGTGGTCGCGTGGGCGCTGGGACTCCTGTGTTGGCAGGTCGTTTTGTTTCTCGCCGTCGGCGCGAACGCGAACCAGTTCCACAAATGGGGACACGGGATCCGCCGGGAAAATCCCCGCGTCGTGGCTTTCCTCCAGTCCATCCGGGTGATACAAACGCCGGCGCATCATGCGCGGCACCACACCGATCCCAAGTCGAGCCACTACTGCGTGATCACCGAGCTTCTCAATCCCTTGCTCGACCGCGTCCGGTTCTGGAGACGCCTCGAGTGGTGCGTCCTCATGACGACCGGGATCCGCCGGCGGTTCGACACCTCGGTGCGGGGCGGGGGGCCGATGCCGGCATGGCTCGAAGCCTACCGGCCGCACAGGGTTTCCCAGGCGTGAAACGAGCGAATCCGCGGACGTCGGCGCGACGGGCATGAAATCCACACGCAACTACCCGCTGTTGTTGGCGAGCCAATTCCTGAGCGCCTTCGGCGACAACGCGATCCTCGCGGTGATCGTCGGGCAACTGACCGCGATGAAGCGGGCCGGGGCGATCGACGAACCGACGCTCCGCGGTCGCAGCGCGATGTACACGCTGTTGCTGTTCATCCCGTTCATCGTGCTGGCGCCGCTGGCGGGATACCTGAACGACCGATTCGCGAAGACGACGTGGCTTGCCGGCGGCAACGCGGTGAAGTTGGTCGGCACGTTCGTCTGCGCGCTCTCGATTTGGTTCGGCTACATCTGGCAGGCGCCGGGATATTTCATCGTCGGCATCGGCTCGTGTTTCTACGGGCCGGCCAAGTACGGGATCCTGCCCGAGATCCTCCCGAAGGAACGACTCGTGAAAGCCAACGGGACCGTCGAGTTGCTGACGCTCTCGTCCATCATCCTGGGTTCGATCGCCGGTTCGTTCATGTCGGACCGATGGTCGTTGCCGGCATGCTACGCGGTGCTCGTGGGGATCTTCGGCATCTCGCTGGCGATGAACCTGGCGATGCATCGGTCGCCGGAAAATCCCGCGACGCGGCTCGGGGCGAGCGTGGGCGAATTCGGCCGGCACGCGGTCGCGTTGTTCACCGCGCCGCGATTGGGTCGCGTGCTCGCCGGCACCGCGTTGTTCTGGGTTTGCGGCGCCGCGATGAAGATCAATTTCCAGGCGTGGGGATTGGGCGTGCTCAACCTTCCCACCAACCTGCAGGTCTCCCTCCTCGGGCTTTGGCTCAGCGTCGGCGTGATGGTCGGGAGCCTCCTTGCCGGACGATTCCACAAGGTGGGCGATCTCGGATGGACCCGGCGCTACGGCGTCGGCCTTGTCCTCGCGCTGGTGCTGCTGGGTTCGGTCGAATGGATTGGTTTTTGGCGCGCGTGGGTCGTGGTGCGGAACGATCTCCATTTCTTTCCCTGGGTGGTTTGCCTGCTCGTTGCCACCGGGATTGCCGCCGGGCTTTTCCTGATACCGCTCAACGCCTCGCTCCAGTCCGAGTCGGATTCGACGAAGCTCGGCAAGACGATCGCGGTGCAGAATCTCTCCGACAACCTCGGGATGTTGTTCGCGGGCGGCATCGTGCTGGCCTGCACGAAGTCCGAGCGCTGGTTTGGATTCCCGATCAGTTCGGGCGGCGTCTTCCTCGTCCTCGCCGGCTTCGTCGCGATGGTCGTGCTGTGGCTGCGGTTTCCCGCGGGCGGCGCCGCCGGGTCGGAAGAGCATCGCCCGACGCAAAGCCGATGAAGCCCGCATCGGAATCCGCGCCGCCGGCGGAAGCGACGCGTCCGCGCAACGCGGTGTTGGCCGCGTGCGCGGTCGGCGTGGGCGCGTCCTACCAAGCCGCGTTCGCCCGGCCGTCGCTCGCGTGGTTGGCGCTCGTCTCGCTCGCGCTGGTCATCGAGCTCCGCCGGGCCCGCACGCCGCGCGCCGCGTTTTGGCTCGGCACGCTCGCGGGCGCCGGCGTGTTCGTGCCGCGGCTTGGATTTCTCTGGGGACTCTTTGGATTCCAGATCGGCGGTTGGACGGTGTCGTTGGTGGCGCCGGTGCTGTGGATGATCCTCGCGTCGTTCCACGGCGTCTTCGTGGTTCTGCTGCGCGCGGTCGGGCTTCGGTTGGGTTCGCGGGCCGCGCTTTGTGCCGCGCCCGTCGCGTGGATGGGAATCGAGTACCTGCGTTCCGAGGCGTGGTGGCTGCGGTTCCCGTGGTTCACGATCGGCGAGGCGCTCGATGCCTACCCGGCGCTTGTCCGCGATCTCGGCGTGTACGGATTGGGTGCCGCGGCCGCTGCCGTCGCGGCGCTGGCACTGGCGGTCGCCGAGAGCCCGCGCGGTGGCGCCCGCGGCGCGCCGCGCTTTGCCGCCGTGCTCGCGATCGCCGTGGGTTTGGCCACGGCGTGGGTCGCGCGGCCCGTCGCGATGCCGACGTCCGCGGGGAAATCGGTCGAGGTCGCGGGACTCCAGTTGGAGACGCCGGCGGTGCAGGACATCCTGACCGGTCTCGACCGCGTGGTGGCGCTGCATCCCCGCGCCGAGCTCGTGGTGTGCGGCGAGTACTCGCTCGACGGACCGCCTCCGGAATCCCTGAAGCGATGGTGCGTGCGGCAGCGGCGGTGGTTGTTGATCGGCGGCACCGAGGCCGTGGTGGATTCCGGAACGCCGGATGCCGCGGCGGCAACGCTACGCGGCGGCGGGACCGGGACGACGCCGTTCCGGAACACGGCGTTCGTCGTGGGTCCCTCGGGCAACATCGAGTTCACGCAGGCGAAGTCGGTCCCGATCCAGTTTTTCCAGGACGGCCTTCCCGCCGCGACCCAGCGCGTCTGGGAATCGCCGTGGGGCCGCATCGGGATCGCGGTGTGCTACGACGCCGGATACCGGCGGGTGATGGACGGGCTGGTGCGCGGTGGCGCGGAGGCGCTGGTGGTGATCGCGATGGACGCGGAGGCGTGGGGCGACGTCGAGCACGGGCTCAACTCGCGCATCACGCGGCTGCGCGGCCTGGAATACGGGCTGCCGTTGGCGCGGTTGGCGACCTCGGGGATCTCGGGCGTGTACGACGCGCGGGGCGCGGAGTTGGCGCGCGCGGGATTTCCCGGCCAAGGCGAGACGCTTTCGGGAACGCTCCGTTTCGCGGGTCCGTCGCGGGTCCCTTGGGACGCATGGTTTGGACCGTGCGCGACCGTGGCGACGACGGCGCTGGCTGCCTGGCTGGCATTCGCCTCGTGGCGCGAGCGGGGTTTCGGATTTGGAAAAAGGGCGGGAATGAAAACCCCATGAAACTGATCCTGCGATTCATCCTTCGGGTTTGGTTCCGCTTCCGGGCTCACAACACCGCCGCGCTCGACGCGCCCGGCCCGGTGCTCCTGCTCCCGAACCATTCGTCATGGCTCGACTGGGCCTTCCTCTACGTCCTGCTCGACGACGACTGGAAATTCGTGACCAGCGCGACGACGGCCGACGCGAGCTGGATCACGCGCAGGATGATGGTGAATTCGCGGACCTTCCCGGTGGAGACGACCTCGCCCTTCGCGGCGAAACACATGTCGGAATTCCTCGGGAAAGGCGGCCGCCTCGTGTTGTTCCCCGAGGGGCGCATCTCGCTCACCGGCTCGATGATGAAGCTCTACGACGGCACGGGCTTCCTCCTGCACAAGACGGGCGCGAAGGTCATCGTGGCATACCTCCGCAACGCGGTGCGGGTCCCGTTCGTGCGGCACAAGGGATGGACCCGGTGGTTCCCCGAGGTTTCCGCGCATTTCACGGACGCGATCGTCCCGTCGAAATCCACCGGCGTCTCGAACGCCGTCGCGCGGCAGAAAATGACCACGTGGCTCCGCGACCGGATGGTCACCTTGCAATACGACGTCGAGAACGAGTTCGGACGGACGCACTTGCTGGCGGCGATCGCGGACATCGCGGCGCGGTTGCCCGGCAAGGTGGTGTTGGAAGACATCAGTTGGAAGGAACTGGACTACCGTCGGCTGATGGTGGGGACGGAAGTTCTGGCGGGATGCTGGCGACGCCTGCTGGCGGGCTCGCCCGAGGGTTCGCGCGTCGGCGTGCTGTTGCCCAACGTCAACGCGGTGCCCGTCACCCTCCTGAGCCTGTGGGCCGCGGGACGCGTTCCCGCCATCCTCAATTTCAGCACCGGGACGCCGGTGATGGTCACCTGTGCGAAACTCGCCGGGCTCCGCCACGTGATCACGTCCCACGCCTTCCTCGACAAGGCGAAGCTGGACCTGAAGCCGTTGGAAGCGGCCGGAATCCAGTTGGTCTATCTCGAGGAGGTCCGCGCCGGGGTGCCCAAGGCCGACAAGCTCAAGGCGGCGCTGCGGCACCGCGTGTCGTGCGGGGGACTGTTCCGCGATTTCAAGGCGGCGTCCGACGACGCGGCGGTGATCCTCTTCACCTCGGGTTCCGAGGGCATCCCGAAGGGCGTCGAACTCACGCACCGGAATCTCCTGGCGAACATCCGGCAGATCGACCTGCACCTCGACACCGACGACCACGAGCGGTTCTTCAACGCGATGCCGATGTTCCACAGCATCGGCCTGACGGCGTGCACCCTCTTCCCGTTGGTGCGCGGGTTCTATGTGTTCCTGTATCCGTCGCCGCTGCACTACCGCGTGGTGCCGGCCGTGCTCTACGACAAGGCGTGCACGGTGATGGTGGGCACGAACACCTTCCTGAACGGCTACGCCCGGCGCGCGAATCCCTACGATTTCACCAGCGTCAAATTCCTGATCGGTGGCGCGGAGAAGGTGCAGGAAGCGACCGCGCAGACGTGGTCGCGCAAGTTCGGCGTCCGGATCCTCGAGGGCTATGGCGCGACGGAATGCAGCCCGGTCATCTGCGCGAACTCGCGCATGGAGCCGAGGTTCGGATCCGTCGGACGTTTCCTTCCCGGCATGGAGTGGCGACTCGAGGCCGTCGACGGCATCGCGGAGGGCGGGCGCCTGTTCGTGCGCGGCGCGAACGTGATGAAGGGATATCTCAACGCCGAGCCGAACGAGAAATTCAAGGCGCTCGGCGGTTGGTACGACACCGGCGACCTCGCGAAGGTCGACGAGGATGGCTACGTGTTCCTGCTCGGGCGCATGAAGCGCTTCGCGAAGGTGAGCGGCGAGATGGTCAGCCTCACGGCGGTGGAGGACGTGTTGGCCGGGGCATTCCCGCAGTACGGGGCGCGGTGCGAGGTGGTGGTGGTCGCGGTCCCGTGCGACGACAAGGGCGAGAAGCTCATCGCGGTGACCAACGAGCCGAAGCTCACCCTGGACCAGATCCGGGAAGCCGTCCGCGGCCACGGGCTCACGAACCTCTGCGTCCCGCGCGAGGTCCGGTCCGTGCCCGAGATCCCGAAGCTGGGAACCGGAAAGACCGACCATCGCGCGCTGCTCGAGATGCTGACGAAGGCGTGAACACGCGGCAGCCGTGGGACCGGCGGTCGACCCGTCCGATCGATTGACGCCGGGGATCGCCGTGGACAGCATGTTCACCGCATGGAAGCCCGGGATCCATTGGATGCCGCGCGGTTGCGGTGGGTGGCCGGCACGATCGTGTTGAACGTCGTGGCGGTGGGATTGCTCGCGTTCGCGCCGTGGTCGGATTGGCGGACGGGCGCCGCCCTCAACCTCCTCGACAACCTGATCCTGGCGACCTTCGCGCTCCGGCGGCGCGACGGGTATCTCGCCGGATTGATGTTGTTCGGACTGGTCGTCGGATTCGCGGAGCTGGCGGCCGACGCGTGGTTGGTCGACTCCACTCGGACCCTGGACTACTCGGTGGGTGGTGGTCCGATGCTTTGGCGGTCGCCGGCATGGATGCCCCTCGCATGGGAAGTCGTCGCGGTGCAATTCGCCGTGGTGGGCGGGGCACTGATGGCCTGGAGAACGGGTACCGGGCTGCTGCTGACGGCGATCCTCGGGGCGGTGAACATTCCTTACTACGAGGAGATGGCGCGCCGCATCCATTGGTGGAAGTACTCGGGCTGCCGGATGATCGGTGGGACGCCGTACTACATCGTGCTCGGCGAGTTCCTCATCGCGGGTGGATTCGCCGTGTTGGCCGCGTGGGTCCGGGCCGGCCGGTGGTTGACCACCCTCGCGGCGGGGCTGCTCGGGGGCGCGTTGATTTTCTGCGCCTACTACCTCGCGTTCCAGATCACGGACGGCGCGCGGTGAAACAGCCTTGTGCACCCATGGTCTGCGGATGGCCAATGGGATTGATCCGCAGATGGCACCGATGACGCGGACCTTGTGACGTGCCACCGCGGCCGACGGACCGTGACGATGCCTTCAAAATCCCGTCTGGATCTGCGTCATCGGCGCCATCTGCGGATACAGAACAAGACGCAAGGCCAAGCAAGATTCGGCATCACCCAGCCGATGTCCGACCCCGCGACGCAGGCTGTCCCGCATGAAGAATCGATGGACGGTGGCGTTCCCCTTGGACGGCGAGCTCGAGGTGTTGGCGGTGTTCGGCGGGAGTCGCGTGGTGAGGTTGCGAAGCGGGCGGATGGAGATCCGGGGAGGCGAGGCGTCGGAACGCGCGGAGGCCCGCGAATGGACCTCGTTGTTTTGCCACGAGGCGCTGCCGGGCTCGCGTTGAGCGAGCGGTGGACGGCGCGTGGGTGGCGGCGGCCCTGCCGCCACTCCTAAGCCGTATCCATGCAGTAGCGGCCGAGGAATTATCTCACGCCAAGCCGGGCCAAGGCGATCCAAGGCGGCCGAATCCGCCGGGGTATCAACTCGCCGAACGGTGGGATCCAATCTCTGGTTCCCGATACACGTTCCCGCCTTCTTGGCCGGCCTTGGTCCCCCTTGGCGTGAGTTTTTCTTGAATTCCGACTGCATGGATCCGGCTAAAGTTCCGGCTCTATAACCCGAACCAGCGGGCGCGACGGCTGGACCCGAAGTTATCCTTGTCGACGCGCAGCGCGACCGACGGCGCGTGATAGGTTCCGGTGGGTCCCTCGGGATCGGAAAAGAAATCGACGTCGACACGGCCGATCCGACCCGCGCCGAATTCGAGGTAACACGAGCCGGTTCCCTGGTGTGTCACCGGGGCTTCCTCGCCCCGCAGGCGGGCGATCAGCGTCCTGGCAACGGCCCGCGCGGCGCCTTCCGCGAAGACGCCGGCCTTGGGCGTGCCTTGCCGCGCGCAATCACCCACCGCGTACACGTCGGGAAACCGCGTCTCGAGTGTCTTCGGCTTCACCGGCACATAGCCATCCTCGGTCATGCCGCTGGCCTCCAGGATCCGGGGCGCGCGATTCACGGGCACGCCGAGGAAAAGATCGAAGGGGAACTCGCGTCCGTCGTCGATGGTCGCGATCCGGCGTTTGGCATCGATCGATCTGACTTCCCGGTCCGCGACGAACGTGATGTCGCGTTCGGCGAAGGCCGCGAGCAACGCGCGCGAGGTCTCGGGCGAGGGCGGCACCGGGGTTTCGAGCGGCAGAATCAGGGTGATCTTGCAGGCATTCCGGATCCCGCGGGTCACGAGGTAATCGTGCATCATCAGCACCGTTTCGCTGGGCGCCGGCGGGCATTTGAACGGCGCGCCGCATACGCCGACGACGATGTTGCCCCCGGCGAACGCCGGCAGGATCCCCGCGACGCGCACCGCGCCCTCGACCGTATAGAACTCGTTGACGTCCGCGAGCCCGGGAGTGGCGTCGAAGTCATAGTCGGCCCCGAGCGCGAGGACCAGATAGTCGGCCTCGTGCGTGCCTTGGTCGGTCACCACGCGTTTACCCATGGGATCGACCGACACGACGGTCTCCTTCAGCAGCCGCACGCCGGGCTTGGCGAACCGGCTATAAGGTAGGCGGACCCGGTCGAGCGTCGTGTGCCCGAACATCACGTCGAGTTTCGAATAGCCGAAGACGAAGGCGTCGCCCTTGTCTATCAGCGTCACATCGACGGCGTCGCCGAGGGTCTCGGAAAGCGTTGTGCAGAGCTCGAGCCCGCCGAAACCGGCGCCGAGAACCAGGATGCGTTTCTTCATGGGATGATTGGATTGGCGCCCGTCCGCGGATCCCCGATGTCATCGATCCCCAATGCACCCGGGTATCCGTCGCGGCCGGACGATATCCTCGGGATGCCCGGGTCGCGGGCAAGAGGCAAATGGCGGGCGGCGGCGGCGTCGGATTCGTCAACGCACGCCCCGCGTCGGGCTCCTATTCCCGCCGGCCGGGACGGACGGGTTTTCCGGAGAGGGAAAAGCAACGGAGTTCCTCGTCGTTCCGGACATATAGGTTCCGGTTTGCGAACGCCGGCGCCGCCCAGACGAACTTCTCCTGGAACAGCGGCGACGTCGGATCGATGAGGTGGACGCGGCCCAGTTCGCGGTATCCGGCCGGCGACAGGTCCGCGTGGATCCAGTCGCCCTGGTCCGTGAACAGGTACTGCGATGCGCCGATCGGCGTCACGTGGACGCACGCGCCGCGCGCCAGATGGGTGACCACGTTGGTCTGCCATACCTCGCGCCCCGTCGCCTCCTCGAGACAGACGAACGTCCCTCCGGACCGCGGGCTATAGACGAACCCATCCCTTATATAGGGAGTAGAAGTGTCGCTGAGGATGCGACGCGTGCCGGACGGCGTGTCGGGCCACAGGACCTTTGCCGCGGGCTTCGTCGGGTCGAGGTCGAACATCCATCCGCTGACGAGCAGCCGGCTTCCGTCGATCACGGGGGTGGAGACGGCGGAGATCCCGGGGCTTCCGCCGGAGACGGTGGGTTCGCGCCAAAAGACGGCGCCGTTGGTGGGATTCAGCGAGGTGACGGATTGCCGCATCCAGACGATGAGTTGGCGGGTGTCGCCGGCCCCGACGATGACGGGCGAACTCCACGTGGCCGCCTCGGCCAGCGATTTCCAGACCTCGCGTCCGGTGGCGAGATCGAGCGCGACGACGCCGGCCGCAGGGCGTCCGCCGATGGCCAGGATGAGCAGGTTGCCGTCGACCATGGGCGACGCGTCGAGGGAGGAGGGGGGAAGTTGGTATTCGGCGTTCAGATCCCGCCTCCAGACCACGGATCCCGTGCGGGCATCGAGGCAGGAAAGCGTCGAGAACATGCCGATCGCGTATACCTTTCCGTCGTGGACGATCGGCGTGGAACCGGGACCGCGCGTTTGTTCCGAGCCAAAGAACCAGTCGGGTGCGGGCGCGTCGTATTGGGCGATCCAGATCCGCTTTCCCGAATGGGCGTCGAGACACTGGACCCGCTCGTGGACGACTGGTTTGTCGGTGACGAGATCGGATAGGTATAATCTATCGCCAACGACAACCGGACTTGAAATCCCAAGGCCCACCGGGACCTTCCACTTCGGTGCAAGCCCCGTGGAAGGAAGGGACGGTCGGATGCCCGATTCCCTGTAGACGCCGTCGCGATTTGGCCCGCGCCATTGGGGCCAGTCCGCTCCGGTCACGTCCGGGGCAACCCAGAAAAGCCCCAACAACAAGGGAGCGGATAGAATCCAATCCATCCCGGGCAAAGGGCGCGCTGGCATGATGCCGTGGACGATACCATGCGGCGTTGGGCCCGTCCCCGGGTATTGTGCCTCCGCGTCATGGGGCAGCGTGGCGCCGGGCGGCGTCACGCGGCGCGGCCGTACTGGCTGCAAGGTTGGTTCTCGATCCCACGATCCCCATTCGTCCTTGGGTCGGTTCGAGTCGGGACCGAAGCTTCCGTCGGGGAATATAAGGGGCATCATCCAGCTTTTCGTGTGTTTCGTGGTTCAGAAAGTTCCGAAATAGAAACCACGAAATACACGAAACACACGAAAAGTCGCGATGGCTGAGTGGGTCTCCACGAGGCGGCCACGGGTTGTAATCGAGTCGCAGCGGATCCGCCTGTCGCGGCCCGGAATAGACATGTCCCATCCAACTTTTCGTGTGGTTCGTGTGGTTCGTGGTTCAAAAGTTCCGAAGTGGAAACCACGAAATACACCAAACACACGAAAAGTCGCCGTGACTGGGCGGAACCCCAGGGTCCGACCCACGGCCCATTTAGTTATCGAGTCCCGGCGGACTCACCGGTCGCGTTCCGGAACATGGATGCCACCATCCAACTTTTCGTGTGGTTCGTGTGTTTCGTGGTTCAAAAAACCCGAAGCAAGCGAGCATGAACCAAGCAAACGGCTGCGACGGGATCGGATTTCGTGGTGGTAGAACGTTCCAAGGTTCGACGAGCGCGCGGTTTGCGGTGATGGTTCGGCTTTGAAAACCTTGCCGTGCCCTGCAAGGTCGTGGCCGATTTATGAGGAACGTGTTGTTGGCGTCGTTGACCGGCACGGTGGCATTCGTCTCGTGCTCCGCCGAGCCACGCGATGATTGGGCCCTGATGAAACCCATGGTCCCGCGCGGCTACCTGGCCGTGCGCGCCACCGAACCCATCGTCGTCGACGGAAAGCTGGACGATGCCTCGTGGGCGCGGGCGCCGTGGACCGAGGATTTCGTCGACATCGAGGGCGCCGCCAAACCGGTGCCGAAGCATCGCACCCGTGCGAAGATGCTTTGGGACGACACCTATTTCTATATCGCCGCGGAGCTCACCGAGCCGCACGTGTGGGGCACGATCAAGGAGCGCGACGCCGTCATTTTCCAGGACCCGGATTTCGAGGTGTTCATCGATCCCGATGGCGATAGCCACCAGTACTACGAGTTCGAGATGAACGCGCTCAACACCGTGTGGGACCTGCGTCTGGTGAAGGCCTACAAGGACGGCGGGCCCGCGCTGAACGAGTGGAACATCGCGGGACTCAAGACGGGTGTGCACGTCGACGGCACGTTGAACGACCCCAGCGACACGGACCGTTCGTGGACGGTGGAAATCGCCATGCCGTGGGCGGCGTTGAAGGAGTTCTCGCGCCAAGCCTGCCCGCCGAAGGACGGCGACCGGTGGCGCGTCGATTTTTCCCGGGTGGAATGGAAGATCGAGACGGCCGGCGGGTATAAGAAGGTGCCAAAGACACCGGAAGACAACTGGGTGTGGTCGCCGACGGGAATCGTGGACATGCACCGGCCGGAGCGGTGGGGGCTGGTGGAATTCACGAAGGCGACGTCCGCGGATCACGCGGTGACGCCCGGACCCGTCGAGGCCGCGCGCGATCTGTTGCAGGGTATTTATTATGCCGAGCGGATGTATCACGCGAAGACCAAGCAATACTCGGCGGACCCGGCGAAGATCGGACTGCAGGATCCGCCGGCGGGTCTCGAGTTGGTTTCGACAAAGGATGGGTGGACCGCATCGATTCCGTTCAAGGACGGGACGGTGACGCGCCGGGCCAAGATTCGGCAGGACGCGTTGTTCACGGTGGAGTGAGCATTTCCCGGCTTTCCTTGCCGGCAAGGTTCGGGAAAGGATGCGCCCAGCATGTCCCCGATCTCCCCGCGCCCCGCGTCCCGCCATGCCCATGTGCGTCCGCGATGGCATTGGCTCGCGCTGGCCTCGACGCTGGCGTTCGGCCGCCTTGGCGCCGTGGACGTCCCGACCATCCAGAGCGTCGCGCCGGTTGGCGGTGAGTTGCAGATCAAGTTCGCCTCGCCCACCGGGTTCAATGCGGTCATGGAACAATCCGCCGACCTGATCCATTGGCAGCCGGTCTACACGTTCCCCAGGTCCGCGGCCACGCAGACTTATACCGATGTGGGCGCGCGCTTCGACGCGCTTCGCTATTACCGGGTGGTGCAATCGACGGAAACCAACGCGCTCACCGGCGACCATCTCCACACCTCGGAGGGCGACGTGGTGATCCATCCCGTGAACCACGCGTCATTCGTGATGACGTGGAAGGACCAGGTGATCTACGCGGACCCGGTCGGCGGCGCGGCGCTCTACAAGAGCTTTCCGCGACCGACCTTGGTACTGGTGACCGACATCCACGGCGACCACCTCGACAGCGTGACCCTGAACGGCATCGCCGCCACCAACGCGACGCTGATCGTCCCGCCGGCGGTCCTGCCGATGATGTCGGCCGGTCTGAAGGCGGCCGCGACGACGATGACCAACGGGGCGACGTTGTCGGTACTCGGCCTGCGCGTGGACACGATCCCGATGTACAACACGACGTCGGGACGCACGACGTACCACACCAAAGGGCGGGGGAACGGCTATATCCTGACGCTGGGCGACCGGCGGATCTATATCAGCGGGGACACCGAGGACATCCCGGAAATGCTGGCGCTGACGGACATCGACGCGGCGTTCCTGTGCATGAACCTGCCGTTCACGATGGACATCCCGCAGGCGGCGAACGCGGCGAAGACCTTTTTGCCGCGGACGGTCTATCCGTACCACTACTCCGGCAGCGACCCGACACAGTTCAAGAAACTGGTCGGAACGAACGTCGACGTGGAGGTACGCCTGCGGAAGTGGTATTAGACGGGATCCGGCGGGGATCCGGCCTGAGACGCTGCGCTGGTCTTTTGACAGGATTAACAGGATTTACGGGATTGAGCCTTGGCCAGCCAGCCTAGGACATCCTGTAAATTCTGTTAATCCTGTCAAAAGGTGGTCGGGATGAACGGAATGTCGACGTGCGGTCGTGGGTTAGAGGTTCGGAATATTGAACCACGAACCACACGAAACACACGAAAAGTCCAAGCAATCAGACTTTCTTTGCCTTGGTGGAACATCAAATACGTCGAACAACTTTTCGTGGGATTCGTGGTTCAAACCATTCCGAAGTATGGGATGAGGGATCGACGTCGTGCTGTGTTTTGAAAGGGCTATTGGGGAAAACGATCGACAGCCCCACGAGCGCGGCGATGCGTCTCCGGTTTTTGGCGAATCGTTTCATCGTGGAATCGGCAGGGGGACGGGATGCCGTGTGTCCAGGCCAACAAAGTCGCCTGCGCGGGAAGTCTTGACAGGATTGACAAGATTTACGGGATTAAGGTCCGGCCGGCCAAATCCTGTTCATCCTTATAATCCTGTCAAAAGCGAGTCGGGACCGGCGTGTCCTTCCGTGACGGGGTTTTCGACAGGATTTACAGGATTTACGGGATTGAGTGCTTGTCTGGGAATTGCCGGCATCCTGTAAATCCCGTTAATCCTGTCAAAAGTGTCACCGTCGCCCGGTCGGGAAGACCCCGTCATTTCGCGGCCGGCTTAAGGATCCTGTCGAAGAACGCGAACATCGCCGCGTCGGCCTTCGCCGCGTCCTCGCCCTTGAAGCCGTGGCCGGCGCCGTCGAGCGTCAGCAACTCGGCCTCGACCGCGCTCGCCTTCAGGCGATCCACCATCCACTCGGCTTGCTCGTGGCCCACATAGGTATCCTTCGTGCCGTGGATGCAAAGGGTCGGCGCGGAACGCGGCGTCACCCAATACAACGGGCTTCCCGCGATGTGTTCCCTGCGCTTCTCGTCGAGATTGCCGCCGAAGAACAACGGCAACACCTCGTGGGCATCGACGCTCTTGCCGTAGGATTTCGTGAAATCGCTCGGGCCGTAGAAACTCACCACGCACTGGACGTCGCTCGACGGCCCGGAATTGGCCTCGCCTTCGAACTCTTTGACGCCGGCCGTGACGCCGAGGAACAACGCGAGGTGTCCGCCGGCGGATCCTCCCATCGCGCCGATGCGATTGGGATCGATGTTATACTTCGCGGCGTTGGCGCGGAGCCATCGGACGGAGGCCTTGCAATCCTGGACGGCAGCGGGGAACCGGTAGGCCGGGGACAACCTATAGGTGACGGTGACCGCGACGTAGCCGCGCTCGGCGAGCGTCATGCAGAGGCGGTCGTAGCCATCGCGCGTGCCGGCGCGGAACCCGCCGCCATGGATGCAAACGACGGCTGGGAACGGGCCGTTGCCTTGCTTGGGTCGAGCGAGGTCCAGATGGAGATGCTGGTTGTCGTGGTTGGCGAACTCGATGCCGCGCTCGAAGGCGACGGTGTCGGGAACCACCGGATCGGCGGCGCGGGCGAAGATGGAGAACAACGAGAACGCGACCACGGACGCGACCAATGCGAAGGGCTTCATGGGAGTGACGACGGTGGTACCGCGGGCGGGACTTGTTGGCGAGCGCCGGTTTGGTATCGCGCGGAGCGGGGAGCACCGCGTGTGGAGGAATTGGGGGAACCACGAACCACACCAACCACACGAAAGGTCGAGGCGGGTAATCTTACAGAAGGAAACTAAACCGGAGTGATGCAGTAGCGGCAGAGGAATTATCTCACGCCAAGCCGGACCAAGGCCATCCAAGGGGGACAAAGACCGCAGGGGTGTCATTTCACCGAACGGTGGGATCCGATGTCTGGGTCTCGATCCGCGTTCGCGCCTTCTTGGCCAGCCTTGGCCCCCCTTGGCGTGAGATAATCCGGTTATCCCAACGAATCGCTCTGGATCGGCTTCGGCTCTTGGTCTCTTCGCGCCTTCGCGGCTTCGCGTGAGTCTCCCTTGGGCTTCCACTGCATCAGGTCCCGGCTTAGAGCCGCGGGTGGCGGCGGCCCTGTTGTCGCCGGTGCGTGTACAACACCTGCGCAGGCGGGCCTGCTCGCCGAAGCTCAGGGCGCAGGCGAGACGCCCGCGCTACATCCCGGCTCAGGCCTTTTTCACGAAGCACGCCTTCAGGCCCAACGCCACGCCGTCGATCTTGCAGGAGATCTCGTGGTCGCCGTCGACGAGTTTGATGCTCTTGGATTTCGACCCGCCCTTTAGAACCTGCGACGAGCCCTTCAGCTTCAGGTCCTTTATGAGCACCACGCAATCGCCGTCCGCCAACACGGTGCCGTGGGCGTCCTTGACCACCCGCGCGGCCGGCGGCGCCTCGGGCACGGCTTCGCGCGGCCATTCGTGGCCGCACGTCACGCATTCGAATCGATCGGCGTGTTCCAGGACGTCTTCCATGGTGCACATCGGGCAGGCAATCGCGCTCACGCCGACAGCGTGGACCGGGGAATTTCGGGTGGGAAGCCGGGAACGCATCGGTGGGCAGTTGCGAACGGCGTCGCCATTTGCCGCGTGTTTTGGAACGATTCACGCCAATGTTTCCCCGCGCTTCACACGCACCACGTCGGAACATCTCATGAACTCGCTCTCCGTCGTCCACCGTTGGCTCCGCATCCTTGTCGTCGCGGGACTCGTCGCCGTGTCGTCCGAGGCCGGGCCGATGTCGTCGCGTCCGCCCCGCGGCGGGGAGGATCTCCGGGCGTGGTTCGAGAACATGGCGGTGCACCATCGCTACACGCCTTCCGAGATTCAGGAGGCCACGGGAATGAGCGACGACGAGGTCGCGGCGGCTCTCCGGCGCTTCGCGTTTCCTGCATCGCCGGCGCCGGTGGATCGGTCGGGGCCGGTCAAGGTTTTGCCCTATCCCGGCGGACGCCATCCCCGGCTTGGATTCTTCGACGGTGCGGTCGATCCACAACGCGACACCAAGCTCAGCGTGTTCACGCCGTGGGATCCGAACGGCTACGTCGTGGTCGATGTCCCGGAGGCGATTTGGTCGAACCTCGGCCTGACGTATCTGGCGCACACGCATGTCCCGACGATCTGGGAAAAGGCGGGCGTGAAAATGGAGCCGATGGAATGGAGTCGGCGCGCGGACGGGAGTTATACCGGCGGGCGCGTTTTGCCGAACGGGATCGCGTTCGGGACGCGCGCGACCCCGCGGCGCGCGCACGTCGAGTTCCGGTGGTGGGTTCGCAATGGCTCGGCCGGGACGTTGACCGGGCTGCGGGCACAGGTCTGCGTGATGCTGGGCCGGGCACCGGGTTTCGAAGCGCAAACCGACGCGAACAAGTTGCTCGATCCGCCGTTCGCCGCGGCGCGCGATGCCACGGGCAAGCGCTGGATTATATCCGCGTGGGACGCGATGGACCGCGTGTGGGAGAACCCGCCGGTGCCGTGCATCCATTCGGATCCGAAGCTGGCGGATTGCCCGCCTTCGATGACGCGCGAGGCACGCGGATGGGTGTGGTTTTACGAGGGCGACGATATTCGCGGCGAACTGGCAAGGTTAAGGCGGGAATTCCTCGCGGTGCCGATGGTTGCGTCGAATCCGCGCGAGCCCATCCCCGACAAACTCGTGGTGCTGACCTTCGACGATTCAGTTGCGTCGCTTCATGTCAATGTCCGGCCGTTGCTCGCGAAGCACGGCTTTGGGGCGACGTTCTTCATTACCGAGGGGTTTTCGTTCGCGAGCAACAAGGTCGATTACATGACGTGGGAGCAGATCGCCGGATTGCACCGCGAGGGATTCGAGATCGGGAACCACACGCGGAATCACATGGGGGTGTCGGCGGATTCGATGGGTCGTCTCCGGGGAGAGCTGACTTATATCAACGAGCGCTGCGCGGAACACGGGATCCCGCGTCCGTCGAGTTTCGCGTATCCCGGCAACTCGATCCATCCGGGCGCGCTGCCGATCCTGCGCGACCTCGGGATCGTCTTCGCCCGGCGCGGGGCTCAGCCGGAGTATGCCTATGAAACCGGCCGCGGGATCCCTTATGAGCCCCGCGAGGACCATCCGTTGCTGGTGCCGACGACGGGCGACGCGCGGCCCGACTGGACAGTGGAAAACGTGAAGCGAGCGGTGGAACAGGCGCGGGACGGGCGGATCGCGGTGTTGCAATTCCACGGCGTGCCGGACCGGGAGCATCCGTGGGTGAACACGCCGCCGGAACGCTTCGCGGAATACCTCGATTGGCTGGAGGCGAATGGATACCGATGCATTGCGATGCGGGATCTGGCGCGCTACGTGGATCCCCATGACGTGCCCGCGGAACCGTGGGGAGTGATCGCGCGGCGGCAGGCCGTGGCGCAATAGGTGGGCGGGGGAGTTTCAAGTTTGAAGTTTGAAGTTTCAGGCGGCCGCGACGGCTCGGGCTGGCGTAGAGCGGGCGTCTCGCCTGCGCAAACAAGGGCGTCCCCGCCCGCAGCTTCGGTCCGCCGTCTCACGACGGCCGCCACGGCAAGCTGTAGGTTGTCTTCTGTTTCAAAGCGGTGTGGCGCCTTCCGAAGGCTTCCCACCGCAGTCCGAAAGCGCTTCGCGCGGGGGACATGCTTAGCCGTATCCATGCAGTAAGAAATCAATTGGGTATCTCGCCAAGACGCCAAGAATCCACGCATTCCCGACTGAGCCGGGACGGAACCCTGCAATCGCGGCAGGGGAATTATCTCACGCCAAGGGGGACCAAGGCCGGCCAAGAAGGCGGGAACGTGTGTTGGGAACCAGACATCGGATCCCACCGTTCGGTGAAATGACACGCCGGCGGTCTTTGCCCCCTTGGATGGCCTTGGCCCGGCTTGGCGTGAGATAATTCCTCGGCCGCTACTGCATGGATACGGCTTAG
>JANYDN010000345.1 GCA_025363585.1 Verrucomicrobiota bacterium
CCGACGGGCTCGCTTTGCTTCGCGAGATGAACGCCGCGCACGCGGCCGGGCGGCCCGGCGATTCACGGCTCGCGGCGCGCATGGAGAGCTACGAACTCGCGGCACGCCTCCAACTCGCGGCGCCCGATCTCCTCGATCTCGCGGGCGAGAGCGAGTCCACGCGTCGCGGCTATGGGCTCGACCGGCCGGAGACGGCGGACTTCGGGCGGCGTTGCCTGGCGGCGCGGCGCATGATCGAGCGCGGCGTGCGGTTCGTGCAGGTGTTCAGCGGGCACGGCGGCGGCGCGAACAACTGGGACAACCACACCGACATCCCGAAGGAACTCGGCGCCGCCTCGCGCTCGATGGACCAACCCGCGGCCGCGTTGCTCGCGGATCTCAAGCAACGCGGGTTGCTCGACGACACGCTGCTCGTGTGGACGACGGAGTTCGGTCGGATGCCGTTCAGCCAGGGCAACACGGGACGCGACCACAACGGCGGGACGTTCGCATCGTGGTTCGCGGGCGCCGGCATCCGGCCCGGCGTCGCGCATGGGCAAAGCGACGAGTGGTCGTGGAAAGCCGAGAGGGACGTCACCACCGGATACGATTTCCACGCCACGATCCTTCACCTGCTCGGCATCGATCACCGGACGCTGTCGGTGCGGCACGACGGCATCGACCGCCGGTTGACCGACGTTCACGGCGAGGTGATCCGCGAGATTCTATGGAACAGTTGAAGACCCGTGGCGGCATCCGCCTGAGCCAGCACGGGGTGGTGATCAGCGAGCTGCGGAGCGCGCCGGGCCCGACGCACAGCGTGTGGGACGTGCTGGCGGCGTTGATCGCTTTGTTCGAGCCCAGTGGACGCGTCGCCGTCCTGGGATTCTCGGGCGGCGGCATGATGGCCCCGCTCCGCCGGCTCGGGCACGACGGCGCGATCGACGCGGTGGATCTGGACGCCAAAAGCCACCGTCTGTTCCGCGAGCATTGCGGGGCGTGGAGCGGAACGGTGCGTTGGAACCACGGCGATGCCGGCGAATGGCTGCGGGCGCAACCGCGCGGGTTCTCGATGATCGTGGACGACCTCTCGATGCCGGCCGACGGCGACGTGATCAAACCGGAGTTGTGTTGGAAATCGCTGCCGAGATTGATCCGCGGCCGGTTGGCCGCGAACGGCGTGGCGGTGTTCAACTTGTTGCCCCGCGCCGACAACACTTGGCCGCCGGAACTGGATGCGCTGGCCGGATTGTTCGCGTCCCACGTGACGGTGGAATTCGAGGGGTTCGAAAACCGAGTCCTGGTGGCGGGCGACGCCATCCCCGGTGCACGGGTCGTCGGCGCGCGATTGCGCGGGGCGCTGCGCGCGCTGGGTTCGCGGCAGGCGGGACGGGTCCGCGTGCGGAGCCGTTTGCCCGTCACCAGCGGCCGGCCTGTTTTGGTCGTGGCGAAACGCGCGCGAACCCGTTAAATCCCCATCGATAGAAACCCGTCTTCCCGATGAACACACCGCCTTCCGCCGTTCCCGAATTCACCGTCGCGCGCGACCTCGACGCGCCGCCGGAGCTCGTGTTCAAGGCGTGGACGGATCCCCAGTGCCTGAACCGGTGGTGGGGACCGAAGGGATCCGAGTGCGCGACCCAGCGGCTCGACCTGCGTCCCGGCGGCGACTTCCTGTACAGCTTCCGAGGCGGGCAGGGACCCGCGATGTGGGGACGATTCGTCTACCACGAGGTCGAGGCGCCGCGGCGATTGGTCTTCGTCAATTCGTTCTCCGACGAGAACGGCGGCACGACGCGGCACCCGATGTGCGCCACGTGGCCGCTGGAAGTGCGCAACACGCTCGAACTCGCGGGGCACGGCGGACGCACCCTGCTGACGCTGAGCGGCGGGCCGCACGGCGCGACCGACGAGGAATGCCGCACCTTCGACGGCGCGCGGGCGTCCCTGCGAAAGGGATTCGGCGGCGCACTGGACGAACTCGCGGCGTTGGTCGAGGGCGGCGGCGATCCGGCACCGCGGGAAGTCTCGACCTCGCGAGTCGTCGATGCCCCGTGCGAACGCGTGTACCGCGCGTGGATCGAACCGGAGCACCTGGCGCGCTGGTGGGGTCCCCAGGATTTCCGGAACACCTTCGAGGAACACGACCCGCGGCCGGGCGGCAAGTGGCGCTTCACGATGCATGGTCCCGACGGAAAGGATTATCCCAACGAATCGGTCTACGTCGACCTCGTCGACCCAGGGCGCGTCGTGATCGACCACGTCTCGGCGCCGAAGTTCCGGATGATCGGCACCTTCGAGGACGAGGGCGGCAAGACGCGGGTGAATTTCCGGATGATCTTCAAGACCCGGAAAGACTGCGACGCGCTGCGGGAATTCGTGCGGCTTCCCAACGAGCAAAACCTCGACCGCCTCGAGGCGGAATTGGCGCGGATGACGCCTTGATCGGACGCGCCCGTCCTTCGTCTCCTCCCAAGCCATGGCCAAGAAACCGACGATCTTCCGGAAGGTGCCGCCCGACCAGATCATCCGGCGCGTCCCCGCGGAATTCCGCGACGCCATCGACGTTCGTCAATTGAAGCAACCGCTCTACACCGTGATCGCCTTTGCCGGCAGCCAAGGATCTTCCAGCGGCGCGATGGCCGACTCCCGGGCTTTGCACCGGGTGTTGCCGGCCATCGAGGATCCCGAGCCCATCGTGGTCGTCGCGTACAACTTCACGACGGAGGCCGTGGCGATGATCGAGCAAATGGAGGGACATGCGTTCCGGCGCCACGGCAGCACTTGGACCGACGCCAGTTGGGCAAGCCTCCACGCCGTGACCCAAGAGCCGCTGTCCAAGGCGTTGACCAAGAGCCGGCCGCAAGCGCCGGCCGGTGCGTGAGGCGCGTGGGTGGCGGAGGGGCGCCGATACCGGCGCGAGGTGAGTGGGATGTGTCTGGACTCGGACGTTTCGCCCCGAGTCAGAGCCCGCGGGAAACTTGCAGGTTCCGACGGCACCTTGCGGGGAGTGGCGGCGGGCCGCCGCCACCCACCTTGGCTGCGGGTCCACCGCGTCACCGCGGCGGCCACAATCCTGGCGGCCAGGAGCGCCGGGATTATTTCGGGCGAGCCGGGAGCAGCGCGAGGATGTCCTGCTGGCGCAGGTACCATTCGCGCAAGGAACGCGAGAGGCTCGAATCCTTGAAGTCTTTCAGGTTCGCGATGTTGAGCGCGGCATCGACGTCTTCCTTCAGCGACTTGTTGAGGTCGCCCTTGGCGTCGGTCGACCAACCCCGGTAGGTGCCGGTCTTGTCGTTCAGCGTCTTCGCCGCGGCGAGGCGCGTATCCTGGTCGTACTTGTACTCCGCCACCTCGACGTTGCTGCGGTCCACCTTGCCCTTGATGGGATGGTCGTCGTCCTTGGCGAGCACGATGGTGCGGGCCAATTCCACGACGCGCTTCTCGAGCTTCGCCGCGAGATCGTCCTCGCCGAGCACGCCGTTGGATTCGAAACCGAGGTCGCGCGGCGCGTTCTCGAGGCGCCCGCAGACCTGCTTCACGAGGTCCTTCTCGAACTCCTCGAAGAACTTCTTGCCGCGTTTCACGATGAGTTCCTTTTCGTCCTTCGTGAACGAGTACTTCTTGTCGTCGAGCCCGACCCAGTTGGTGTAGGCGGGCGATTCGAGGAGCTTCTCGAGGCGCGTGGAAAGGGCCGCGGCGGAAACCTTCTCGGGAGCCTGCACCCCCGTCGGCTCCGCCTTGAGCTCGAGCTTGAGGTCGAGCGGAAGGAACGCGAACACCGCGCGGTCGAGGCCGCCGAGCTTTTCCATCTGGTCGTTCAGGCTCTTCCAGTGCGCCTTGGCGCGGTCCTTGTGGTTGAGCTCGCCGATGAATTCGAAGGCGTTCTCGACCTTAAGCGAACGCGCGCCCGACCGGAACCAGTTGAGCATCGACGCGAAGTCGTTCGCCACGAAAAAGGCCGCGCTGCTCGCGCCGAGATTGACCTGCTCCAGCGGGATGCGGTCGCGCGGATCGCGCGGGGCGCGGGCGCGGATGAAATCCTCGAGGATCGAGTTCGGGAGATTGCGGATGCGCGCCGACAGCGAACCGTACGCGCCGACGACGGGCTCGGTGCCGTAGTCGAAGGTCAGGACGTCGCCCCACACGCCGGACCCACCGTCCGTGCCGAACAGCAGCTTCTTCTCGGTGGCTTCCTTGCCGTCGAAATAGCCCCACTGGATCGCCGCGATGTCGTGCGGCAGCGCGTTGGTCTCGGTCCGCATTTTCCAGCCGATGAACGCCGCGGCCTTGAAGTCGCTGTACTCCATCATCGACGCGCTGGTGAGGCGGTTGGTGAACGCTTCGGCGCCCTTGTTGGCGATGTAGGCCTTGAACCAATCCTCGAGGTCCTTGTGCGTCATGTTCGCCTCGAGGCTGCCGGCGAAGTTGTGGCGAAGGCCGAGGATGTGGCCCACCTCGTGCGCGACCACCTCGCGCACGTAGTCCTGCGACGCCCGCAACACCGCCTCGTCGCTCAACTGGTCGTTGGCGAGCAACTCCTGGAGTCCCGCCGCGTACTGCATCGCGAAGTCGCCGGAACCCAGTTGGCAGGTCGTGGCCGACTCGAGGAACCCGACGCCGAACCGCACGCCCGAGCGGGCATCGGGAACGAGCTTCTTGTCGCCGCCCTTGTCGTTGGCGAGCTCCAGCATCGCGCGCAACGCCGCGCGGGCACGCGAGCGCCCGCTGATGCCGAACACCGACGTCATGTACGCTTGGCCGTGCATGGATTGGCCCGAACGCGGGTCCAGCAACACGTCGGCGTACGCGAAGCCGGCGCTGTCCCAGGGGACCCACTGCACGATGTTGTACCGCGCGTCGGGCGCGGTGACGCCATCCGGTGCCTTGGCCACCGTGATCACCGTCTTCTTGAACGCGCGGTTCCAGTAGAGGATGCCATCCTTCACCGCCTCGACGTAGTCCTTCGGCGTGTTCGCGCTGTAGTAGAACGCCAGCGGCTTCGAGATGTCGAAACGCGCCATCTTCTGCGTGGTGCGCCCGGTGACCGACTCGACCAACGTCGGGCTGGTGAAAAACCGCGCGTAACGGATGTCGGCGGGCTCCTGTTCCCGGCCCGGCTTCTCGGACGGCTTGTACGGGGAGAAGAAATACCGGACCTCGTAGCGCGCCTCGCGGTCGGAATCCGCCTCGCGGCTCCGGGCCTGCACGCTCTGCCGGATCACGAGGAAGTCGTCGACCTTCTCCACCGCGAACACGCGGCTCTCCGGCACCTCCAGCACCTGGTCGTGCCGCGCGTCGCCGGGCGACGTCCAGCTGTCCATGAAGACGCGCCGCATGCCGCGGTTGAAATCCACGACGATCCGGTCGGCGTCCGACGAGACGATCGGCAGCGTCGCGAGCAACCGCCGCGCGGGTAGGTCCTTGGTGACGACCAACCCGTCCTCCGCCTCGTAGAGATCGACGCCGTCGTGGAACAACTCGAAGCGGACGATCTTCCCCTGGAGCGCGTAGCTGGTGGGCGCGCCGGCCTGGTGGATCGTCGACGCCGACATCAGGAAATCCTTGCCGAGGGCCGAGCGGGCGACGGAGAGGTTGTGGTTGGTGGCGACGGACAGTTCAAGCCCGGCGTTCCGGGCCGGCTCCTGCGCCGCGAGCGGGGGCCCGAGGACGGCGCTCAGGACGGTACAAACGAGCGCGGCGACCCATGTTGCACGCGACAAATTCCCCCACGTTCCACGGCTCTGGATTCGAATCATACGGCGATTGCAGGTGACTGAACGGGTCCCCGGCGGTTCTGGCAATCGAAAGAAAACCCGGGAAAACGTTCGAACATTGCCCGCCGCGAATGGGGCGGGTCGTTCGCGGGACCATGATCGCACCGCGCGATGCCGGGCATCAATCGCCTCGACGCGGCGCGTTCCGCGACGGAAGTTGCGTGGCGTCGCCATGCCACTTCCCGCCCACCGCATCGCCGTCGTCCTCGCGACCGCTATGCTCGCCGTCCTCGCCCGCGGCGACGCGCCCAAACCCGCGACGGGCCCCGACCTTTCCCACGCGTGGCCGCAATGGCACGGACCGCTGGCCAATGGCGTCGCGCCGCACGCGGATCCTCCGACCGAATGGAGCGAGACCAAGAACGTGCGGTGGAAGTTCGCGCTGCCGGGCAAGGCCCACTCGTCGCCGATCGTCCTCGGCGACCGCGTGTTCGTCGTCGCCGCGATCCCGTTCGGAGATCCCGTCCCACCGGTGTTCGACCATGCGCCGGGCACGCACGACAACGTCGGGGTCACCCAACGCCACCGGTTCGTCGCGATGGCGATCCGCCGCGACGACGGCAAGGAACTCTGGCGAACGGTGCTTCGCGAGGAATTCCCCCACGAGGGCGGGCACTCGACGGGCTCGCTCGCCTCGAACTCCCCGGTCACCGACGGCGAGCGCCTCTACGTGTTCCTCGGATCGCGCGGGCTCCACTGCCTCGCGCTCGACGGAACCGTGCTCTGGCAGAAGGACCTCGGCCGCATGAACACGCTGCACGCGCACGGCGAGGGAAGTTCCCCGGTGGTCGACGGCGAGCGGTTGATCGTCGTTCGCGACCACGAGGACGAGTCCGACATCCAGGCCCTCGACAAACGCACCGGCCGCGAGCTCTGGAAAACCGTCCGCGACGAGAAGACCGATTGGTCCACGCCCATCGTCGTCGAGCGCGCGGGGAAAAAGCAGGTCGTGGTCAGCGCGACCAAGCGCGTCCGAGGCTACGATCCGGAAAACGGCCAGCAACTCTGGGAATGCTCCGGGCTCACGGACAACGTCGTGTCCTCGCCGGTGCACTGGAACGGGATCGTCGTCGCCGGCAACAGCTACTATTCGCAGGCCATGGTCGCCATCCGCATCGACGGTGCACACGGCGACATCTCGGCCACCGACCGAGTTGCGTGGCGACTGGGCCGGATGACGCCGTACGTGTCGTCGCCCCTGCTCTACGGCGACACGCTGTATTTCATCCGGCACAACCAGAACGTGCTGTCGCGCCTCGATCCCGCCAACGGCAACCCGCGCGGCCCGGCGCTGCGGCTCGACGCGATCCGCGATTTCATCTTCTCCTCGCCGGTCGGCGCCGCGGGCCGGATCTACGTGACGGCCCGCGACGGCACGACCGTCGTGCTCCGCCACGACGCGGAGAACGGGGTGTTGGCCGCGAACCATCTCGACGACGTGTTCAGCGCGACGGCGGCACCGGTCGACCGCGAGCTTTACCTGCGCGGCGAGCGGTTCCTCTACTGCATCGCCGAGTAGAGCGGGCGTCTCGCCTGCGCAATTGCGGGCGTCCTCGCCCGTGCCCCACAAATCGCGGCAGCACCCCGTCGGAACGCACCGGGGACGGTGCTGTCTGCGCAGCCGAGGACGGCCGCTCTACGTAGTCGCGGGCGTCCCCGCCTGCGCAACCACGGGCGTCCCCGCCCGTGCCCCAAACGCCGCGACAAGACGCACCAGGGACGGCCGCTCTACGTCCCGCCTCCTTTCCGCGGCGATTGCGATTTCCGCGCCGCGCGGCACTCTCGCCGCACGATGCCCCGTCCCTTCCGCACGCGCGGCGCCCTTGCCGCCCTGCTCTTCCTCGCGTCCACCGCGCGCCTCGCGGCCGCGTTGCCCGTCGTCGAGGTCACCCACGACGACACCGTCATCGACCGCTCCTGCCGCGTCGTCATCCCCAAGGGAACCGTCATCGCCGATGCCAACACCAACGGCGTGATCCGCATCGTCGCCGACGACATCACCGTAGAATTCGCGCCCGGTTCCGAATTGCGCGGCGCTTCGCCCGACGCCCCGTGGGACACGCTCCGCGGCATCGGCGTCCACCTCGACGGACACCACGGCGTGCGGATCGTCGGCGCGAAAATCCACGGGTTCTTCAACGGCCTGCTCGCGGTCCACGCCGACGGCCTGCGCGTCGAGGGCGGGGATTTCTCGGACAACTACCGCCAGCACCTGAAGTCGACGGCGGAAGCGGAGGACGCCGCGGACTGGTTGTTCCCGCACCACAACGACGAACGGAAATGGCGCGAGGAATACGGTGGCGCGCTCTGCGTGGAATCCTCGCGCGACGTGACCGTCCGGAACATCCGCGTGCGCCGCGGCCAGAACGGGATCGTGCTGGACCGCGTCGACGACTCTCGTGTGTTCGACAACGACTGCTCGTTCCTCTCGGGTTGGGGACTCGCGTTGTGGCGTTGCAACCGGAACACGATCACCCGGAACGCGCTGGATTTCTGCGTCCGCGGGCACGTCGAGGGCGTCTACAACCGCGGCCAGGATTCCGCCGGCATCCTGTGTTTCGAGCAATGCAACGACAACGTCTTCGCCGAGAACTCGGCGACGCACGGCGGCGACGGGTTCTTCGGCTTCGCCGGACGCGAGGCGCTCGGGGAGTTCTGGATGGACCGCGAGCGCGAGCGGCTGCGAAAGGAAACGGGCCGCGAGGACGTCGACGCGTTGATCCGCGTCCCGCCGGACGTGGCCCGCGATTTCAGCGGGCGCGGTTGCAACCGGAACATTTTTCTCGGGAACGATTTCTCCTACGCGCCCGCGCACGGCCTCGAGATGACCTTCAGCGAGGGCAACG
>JANYDN010000351.1 GCA_025363585.1 Verrucomicrobiota bacterium
GTGACCTCGACGCCGTGTTTGTGGGTCGTGCGCAGTTCCACGCCCTGGAACTTGGCCTCCGTGCAGTTCCTGATGACGGTTTCTATATCCCAGTCCTTGCCGAGGTTATAAGTCACCATCCCGAGCTTGATGCGCGAGGGCTTGGCGAATCCGTCGGGGGAATCGCCGGGTTTGGCCGCGGACACGGCGGACGGCAGCGTCCAAGCGGCGGTGGCGGCGATCGCGGCGGTGCCGGCGAGGAACGAGCGGCGGGTGGAGGTCGTGTTCATGGCCGGGGACGGTTCAGACCAACGTGTAGGCAAGGAGCGAGAACAGCATGCCGGCGATCCCCACGATCGTCTCGCAGACGGTCCACGTGCGGAGGGTTTGCCCGACGCTGAGGCCGAGGCATTCCTTCACCATCCAGAACCCGGCGTCGTTGAGGTGCGACAGGAAGAGCGAGCCGCAGCCGATGGCGACCACGATGAGCGCCCGATGGTTGTCGTCCAGGCCCGGCGCATGGATCGCGAGGTAATCCTTGAGCAACAGCGACGCGGTGGTGATGGCGACGGTCGCGGATCCCGTGGCGACGCGGATGAAGGCGGAGATGATCCAGCCGAAGAGGAGCGGGGACAGACCAAGCGTGACGCTGACGCGCCCGATGGAATCGGCGACGCCGGCATCGCGGAGAACGCGGGCGAATCCGCCGCCGGCGCCGATGACGATGATGGTCATGCCGATCGACGCGACGGCGGTTTCGGTGAACTTGAGGATCTGCGCGGGTTTGTAACCGCAGCGCAGGCCGAGCGTCCAACTGCCGAACACGACCGCGAAGAGCAGCGCGATGGTGGGGTTGCCGATGAACGACAGGAATTGCCGGACCGGATCGCCCGGCGGAAGGGCGAGTTCGCCGGCGGTGGCGGCGAGCATGAGCAGGACGGGCAGCAGGATCGAAAACAGCGTGATGCCGAAGCCCGGCAGGCTTTGGCCGGGCGCGAGCGAGGTGCGTCGGTCCGGGGCCGGCGGCGGCTCGGCGTGGACGCGTCCGACGATGAACCGCGCGTAGAGCGGACCGGCGACGGCGGCGGTGGGGATGCCGATGAGGAATCCCCACGCGAGCACGAGGCCCATGCTGAGATTGAGTTTCTCCGCGGCGAGCGCGGGGCCCGGATGCGGGGGCATCACGCCGTGCATGACCGAGAGGCAGGCGAGCAGTGGGAGAAACAGCCTGAGGTACGGCTTCTTCGTCTGGTGCGTGAGGGTGAGGAGGATCGGCGCGAGCAACACGAGTCCGACGGCGAACCACGTGGTGAGGCCGATCGTGAGCGCGATGGCCATGATGCAGAGTTGGATCCGGTTCGCGCCGAAGAACCTGATGAAGCGGAGCGCGAGCACCTCGGCGCCGCCGGATTCCGCGAGCAGTTTTCCCAGCATCGTGCCGAGCGCGATCATCGCGGTGACGCCGCCGAGCGCGCCGCCAAGGCCGTCGCCGAACGATTTGACGACGGCGAGCATCGTGTATTTCGGAACGACGCCGTTGGGGCCCGCGTTGATCACCAGGCCTGCGGCATCGCGCGCGGGCGAGCCCAGCCACAGCACGGCTCCGGCGCCCACGACGAGGGACGCGACGGCGAGCGCGATGAAGGCGTTGATCTTGGCCCGCGTGACGAGCAGGACGAGCACGCCGATGGCAGCAAGGGCGAGCGCGATGAGTTTCCAGTCGGCTCCGTTCATGGAATGGACCGACGCTGGCATGGAGCGGGGGAAGAGGGGAGATTTTTAGAACCGAAGGCCGGAGATCGCCTCGGCACCGGGTCGGGGGACCTATCGACGCCGGGTCGGGGGACCCGGCCAACAGGGGCATTGCGCGGCGTTGGGCGTTGTAGGCCGCGTGCCCCCACGCGGCGTTGGTGACAGGTTTCTGGATGCGCGAGCCGATCCGCCTGGCGCCGGGTCAGGGGACCCGGCTACAGCGTGACGTGGCGACGTCGCGTGTAGGCCGCGTGCCCCCACGCGGCGTGGCAGCGACATCATCAGCCCCCAAGATCGTCTGCCTTGATCAGCATTCCCGTTTCCAACAACAAAGGGGTGCCGCGTATCACTCGAGGCGCATCGCATCCGTCGTGGAAGATTTCACCGCCAAACAACCAATCTTCAGGCCGGGTGACCAATCCCGCCCGAACCGGATTCAGACAAATATACTCCCACTTCCGGGCTTCGCTTTCGGCGGAGCGCAGTTTGTGGTCGTGAAAGCCGGACTGCCATCGCCACGTCCTCCGCGTGCGAACAAATCGGGCCGATCCGTCGGGCAAAGTGGAGTCCGGCCCCCCGTATTGCTGCCGATGTTCCTTCCCGGCGTTTTCCTCGCCGCACGGGTTTGAAGCACGAGCTTCGAGCCCGGCTACCACCGCTTTCATTGCCTTCATCCATTCGCCCAATCTCACGCCCGTGGCTCCCTGGCGCGCTATCAAGTGAATATGGTCGGGCATCAGGACATAGCGTCGTCCGAACCATTGGTATCTGGTGGGGCTATCGAGCAGGAACCGTTCGAATCGATCCAGCGTCGCAACATTGTCGAGGACGGGTGCTCGACCTTGGACGCATACGGTAATCAAATACGCGATGTTACCGTCGGGATCTGGCCACACACGGTGCAAACGGCGAAGGCGGCGAGGCAGTGCGTGGATCGGATCGACGGGTTTCAGGCATTTTGAGGGGTCGGGGCGCACGGGTTTGGGTGCGATGATATAGAATGGGGCAACGCATCGCGCAAATGGGGACGATTGCCTCGCACCTCCGCCGGGCATCGGCGCCGGGTCGGGGGACCCGGCCTACAGCATTGCGTGGCCTCGCTCCTGCAGGCCGCGTGCCCCCACGCGGCGTTGGTCGTTGGCCCGCCTACAACCGGATCTTCCGCGGCCATTGCTGGTTGGCTTCCCAGAAGGTCTTTTTGTTGCGGATGGTCGCGTCCTCGGCGGGCGGCTGGGCGCGGCCGTCGGCATCGAGGGCGCGCGACACCACCGTGTGTTCGCCCGCGGAGGGTTGCTTCCAGTCGAAATGCCAGAGGGTCCAGGTGTAGGGCGAACCCGACGGCTTTTTCTCGAGCGACACCGGTTGCCACGGGCCGTCGTCGATCCGCACCTCAACCTTGTCGAGGGTGGTGCCGTCGCTCCACGCGGCGCCGGTGATCCGCACGGTTCCGTCGGGCCGCCGCACGGCGCGGGCGGCAATCGACTTCACGTTGATGTTGCAGACGGAAGTCTCGCGCCAGTTGGTGCCGTCCTTGTCGCGTTCCTCGCCGCGGATGGTGACGTATTCGCGGGCCATCCATTTGCCCATGAACCGACGGTCGAGGACATCGATGCGACGGAGCCACTTCACCCAAGAGATGCCGAACCAACCGGGCACCACGAGGCGAAGGGGAGCGCCGTGGGTTTCGTTCAACGGCTCGCCGTTCATGGACCACGCGAGGATCACCTCGTCGGCAAGCGCGTGGTCGATGTCGAGGCTCCGCGCGAAGTGCTGCGGGAAATCCTGGTCGCGGATTTTCTCCACCTTTTCGTCGGTGCCGTAGAAGACGACTTCCTTGGAGCGCTTCACGAGTCCGGCCTCGCGGAGCAGCGGGGCGAGGGGCGTGCCGGTCCAGCGCACGTTGCCGATGGCGCCCATGAATCCCATGCCGGCGCCGTTGCCGCCGCATTCGAGCGTCGCGGTGACGTCCTTGTGTTTGCGCTTCTGCAGGTCGGCGAGCGTGAACACGGCGGGTTTCCGGATTTGGCCGGTCAACTCGAGCTTCCATGCCGCGACGTCGAACTTGGGCTTCCCGTAATGGCTGACCTCATAGAGCGCTTCGTTCGGCGTGACCCAGGTCTGGAGATCCTGCCAATACAACATGGCGCGACCCTTGGGTTGGGCGTCGAGCCACGGGATCAGGGTATCGCCGGCGGCGGGTTCCAGCCCGAGCGAACGCAGCGGGCGCGCGGCCAACGAATACGCGGCGAGGGCGACGGATCCGCGCAGGACGTCCCGTCGCGAAAGGGCGTTGGAAGGCATAGACGAGAATGACGGCGCGCGGCGCGGGAAGCCAAACCCGAATTCGGCGCGCTTCGCGCGTGATTCCGCGGGTGAGTTTTTTTTGACAGGATTTACCGGATTGACGGGATTGGGTTCTGCCGCGGCGAAATCCTGTTCAACCCCTCCCATGCGGCGCCAATGCAGTGGACTCGTTTCAGCGACAAGCCGAGAGTTTTGACAGGATTTACTGGATTTATAGGATTGGGATGCGGCTCGGGAGAATCCTGTGCATCCTGTTGATCCTGTCGAATGCGGCCGATCGAGTGGTCTGGAGAGCTGTCAGGAGCCTTGATGGGCTTTATCGACGGCCTGAGGCGCGGACTTGTTCGCGGCGACAGGCGGGGAGTTTCGACAGGATTTACTGGATTTGCAGGATGGGCACACTGTTCGGGAGAATCCTGTCAATCTTGTCAATCCTGTCAAAAGAACCGGGCGACCTGCGTCGAGCATCCTGTCCGACGCCTTGCCCATCCCCGGTCCGCGATCATCCCATCCAATAGCTCGATCGGGGCGAGGGACACCCATTGCGAAATCGGATTCGATCCGTCAGCCTCCGGGACTTCCATGCGTCACTTGGCCCTTTTTCTGGCGGCGTTCCTCGCGTGCATTCCGGGTCGCGCGGCGGTGACGTTGCTTCCGACGGCCTCGTCGTGGCGGGTGCTTGGCACGGCGACGGAGCCGGATCCGACGGCGCCCGGGTCGTGGCGCGAGTTCGGTTTCGATGACTCCGCGTGGCCCCTCGCGACCGCGCCGATCACGCGTGGCATCGCGGGTTTTCCCGACTCCATTCCGGCGGGCTTCGGTGGCGCCATCGTCCGCACCTCGATGGTGGTCACGAATCCGGGCGACTACGCGTCGCTCACATTCACGGCGTGGTCGGCCGACGGCGTGGTGGTCTGGCTCAACGGCGTCGAGGTGATCCGCGACGGCGTCCCGGCGGGATCGGACGATCCCGGCGCGCACGCGTTGGCGGCGCGGGCGGCGGCGGCGAAAGCCACGGTGACGCTCGGCGCGCCGGCGTTGCCGTCGCTGCGTGCCGGGACCAACCAAGTCATCGCGTTGCTCCTACCCGCCGCGGGCGGCGGGCCGGTTTCGTTCGCCCTCGAGGTGGACGGCGAGCCCGACATCACGTCGCCGACGATCGACTCGATCTCCCCGGAACCGGGCGGGACGATCGGCGGGTTGCCGTTGGTGGAAGTCCAATTCAGCGAGCCCGTGCGCGGGGTGGACGCCTCGGACCTTCTGGTGAACGGCATTCCCGCCGCGTCGGTCCAGCAGGTCGCGCTCGGCCAGTTCGTGTTCACGTTGCCGGACCTCGTCGACAAGGTGGTGCAGATCCAATGGGTGGCGAACCACGGCATCACCGACCTCGCGTTCCCGGGCAACGTGTTCGCGGGCGGTTCGTGGAGTTATACCGTGGACGAGCTCGCCGTGCCGTCGGGCGTCGTCATTTCCGAGATCATGGCGAGCAACGGCAAGACGCTCCGGGACGAGGACGGCGAATACAGCGACTGGATCGAGCTGGCGAATTTGGGGACGGAAGACGTGTCGATCGGCGGATGGTCGCTGACCGACGAGCCGTTGGTCCCGGGGAAATGGGTTTTCCCGGACCTGACGTTGCCGGCGCGGGGATTCCTCGTGGTGTTCGCCTCGTCGAAGGACCGGACCAACAACGTCGCCAAGCTGCACACGAACTTCAAACTCGACCCGGGCGGGGAATACCTCGGGTTATACCGGGGCGACGGCACGGTGGTGTCCGAGTTAGCTCCGCATTTCCCGCAGCAGAAGGTGGACGTTTCCTACGGCCGGGTGAACGGGGCGCCCGACTTGACCGGGTTCTTCGACAAGCCGACGCCCGGCGCCGCGAATTCCGTTTCGGGCTCCGGGTTCGCGCCGGCGGTCAAATTCTCGCGGCCCAGCGGGACTTATACCGACTCGATCGCCGTCGATCTGTCGCTTTCGAAGGCGGATCCCGCCGCGGTGATCCGGTACACCGTGGACCGGACGTTGCCCGGGCCGGCGTCGCCGGTGTACCTGTCGACGCTGGTACTGACGCAGGCGACGCACCTGCGCGCGCGCGCGTTCTCGCCGGGGAAACTTCCCGGGCCGGTGTCGAGCGAGACTTATATACCGCTGGCACCGACCGCGCTTGCCGTGCAGTCGAACCTGCCGTTGCTGTTGATCCATGACTATGGCAAGGGCCGTCCGAACACGTCGCCGGGCGTCTTCGCCACGATCCAGGTGTTCGAGCCGATCGACGGCGTCGCGAGCCTCACGAACCCGCCGACGCTGTCGCACCGGGCGGTGATCGCGGCGCGCGGGTCGAGCACCGAGGGCGACGCGAAGGTAAACCTGAAAGTGGAGTTCCAGGACGAGTTCGGGGCGGACGAGAAGGTGGTGTTCGCCGGCTTGCCGTCGGAATCCGACTGGGTGTTGTACGCCCCGGACATATTCGATCCCATCATGACGCACAACCCGCTGATGCACCGGCTCCACCGGGATCTTGGTTGGTATTCGTCTCGGACGAGGTTCGTGGAGGTGTACCTGGTCTCGTCCGGGTTCGGTCCAGTCGCGTCGACGACCTACAACGGTGTCTATGTGCTCGAGGAAAAGATCAAGCAGGGCAAGCACCGGGTCGACGTGGACAAACTGCAGCCGGAGGACACGACCGAGCCCGACGTGACGGGCGGGTATCTGTTCAAGGTGGACCGGGCCGATCCCGGCGACTCGGGATTCACCGGCGCGGGGGCCGGGTTGCTGTATCTGGAGCCAAAGGAACCGATCATCAGGAAGCCGGAGCGGCGGGCCCAGTTGCAATACGTGTCGAAGTTCTTCGCGCAGTTCGGGGCGGCGCTCAACGGGCCGAATTATACCGACCCGACCAACGGCTATGCCAAATACCTCAAGGTCGACGAGACGATCGACTACCACATCCTGAACACGTTTTCGTTCAACGTCGACGCGTTGGTGCTCAGCACCTACATGTACAAGCCGCGCGGCGGCAAACTCACGTTCGGGCCGCAATGGGATTTCGACCGCGCGTTGGGATCGACCGACGGGCGCGACTCGAGCCCGAAGGCGTGGGGCCCGAATTTCTTCACGGCCTATTGGTTCCCGCGCCTGTTCAAGGATCCGGACTTCCTCCAGAAATGGATCGACCGCTACGCGGAACTGCGGCGCGGCGAGCTCAGCATCACGAACCTTTACGCGATCGTCGACCAGATGACGGGCGAGCTGGCGCAGGCGCAGCCGCGCGAGAAAAAGAAATGGGGCACGGCGTACCGTGGCCTCACTTACGCGAACGAGATCAAATACTCGGAGACCTGGATGTCCAACCGGGTCGTCTTCATGGACAACCAATTCGCGACCCTTCCCGGCGTCGGTCCGTCGATGCAACCCGCGGGACCGGGAAAGGTCGAGGTCTCGCTGGTCGGGATGCCCAAGGCGACGAATTCGGTGCTGTATTATACCGTGAACGGGACCGACCCGCGGCTCCCGGGCGGCGCGATCTCGCCCGGCGCGCTCGTGTACGCACCGGGAACCAGCCTCATTCTGGACCACAACGCCCTGGTGATCGCCCGCGTATATAATCCCGACCAACGATCGGGTGGCGGTCCCCCTGTGTCCAAGTGGAGTCCGCCGTTGCGTCGTCCGTACGTGGCGGTGCCGGTTCCGTTGCAATTGACGGAGGTCCACTTCCATCCGGCCGGGGATCCAGCAGGCACGCATGATTCCTCCGATTTCGAGTTCGTCGAATTGCGCAATGCGGGCGCGAAGACCGTTTCGCTCGAGGGATTGCGCATGTCGGGCGGGATCTCGTTCGCGTTCGGCGGCACCAACGCGGTGAATGAATTGGTTCCCGGCGGTCGCTGCGTGGTGGTGTCGAATCCCGACGGGTTCGCGGCGCGCTATCCGTCGGTGACCGTGATCGCCGGTACCTATGAGGGCCACCTGGGCAACGGCCACGAGGAAGTCCAGTTGCTCGGGTCGGTGGGCGAGGTGGTGGCTTCGGTCCTATACAATGCCGCCGACAACCCGCTCGCCGACGGTGCCGGCTGGAGCCTCGTGCCGCAGTCGGAGGCAACGCTGCCGACCGACCCGTCGGCCAACGGTTGGAAGATCTCGGCGGCGATCGGCGGCTCGCCCGGCGTCGCGGACCCGGCGTCGTTGCCCGCGGCGGATGCGGACGCGGACGCCGACGGATTGCCGGACGCATGGGAAACGTCGCACGGGCTCGCGACAAACTCGTCGGCGGGCGACGACGGGGCGTCCGGCGATCCCGACGGCGACGGCATGAGCAACCTTGCGGAATTCCTGGCTGGGACGGACCCGCGGTCGGCGGCAAGCCGCGTGGTTTTCTCCGCGGCCAAGGTCGTGGGTGGGCAGGTGGAGCTGCGCTTCGACCGCGTGCCGGGACGCGCGTGCCGCGTGGTGGCATTCGACGCCGCCGGCGGCGCGGTGTTGGCCGGGACGAACTTCCCGGCCCGGGCGACGGGCGGCCAGGACACCCTTCTGGTGGATCCGGGCGTGGAGACGCGGTTGTTCCGGCTGGAGTTCAGGTAGGCATCGTGGCCGCCATGGTGACACGCTGGACCCGAGGCGGCGGCCTTGTTGAGGGTCATGGAATTTGGAACCACGAAATACACGAAACACACGAAAAGTTAGGGGGATGAATCCCGGAAAACGGTGGTGAGACTGGCTCCAGCTTTTCGTGTATTTCGTGTATTTCGTGGTTATATAAATTCGACCTGTTGTTCGTGGTCGATGCCGTCGAGCCAACGAATCGTGGCCGCCGTGGTGTCGCGGCGGATCCCGGGCGGCGGCCTTGTTGAGGGTCGTGGAATGTGGAACCACGAACCACACGAAACACACGAAAAGGTTAGGGAATGAATTCCGGGATGCGGTGATGGGAGCATTCCAGCCTTTCGTGTATTTCGTGTATCTCGTGGTTATATAATTTCGACCTGTTGTTCGTGGTCAATGCCGTCGAGCCAACGAATCGTGGCCGCCGTGGTGTCGCGGCGGATCCCGGGCGGCGGCCTTGTTCGGGGTCGTGGAAGTTGGAACCACGAAATACACGAAACACACGAAAAGGTTAGGAAATGAATCCCGGGATGCGGTGATGGGAGCATTCCAGCCTTTCGTGTATTTCGTGTGTTTCGTGGTTATATAAATTCGACCTGTTGTTCGTGGTCGATGCCGTCGAGCCAACGAATCGTGGCCGCCGTGGTGTCGCGGCGGATCCCGGGCGGCGGCCTTGTTGAGGGTCGTGGAAT
>JANYDN010000375.1 GCA_025363585.1 Verrucomicrobiota bacterium
CGCGGCAACTCCCGCGCGTGCTCGGGCAACCGCCGGGCGAGCTCGACACCACGGCGCCGATGTCGCGCCGCGCGATCCCCGCGTTGTTCGTGGCCGGCGGTGCCGACTTGATCGCGCCGGAGTCGGACGTCGGGAAGCTCAGGGCGTTGGCGACGCCCGACAGCCAACTGCTCGTCGTGCCCGGCGCGAACCACGAATCGTTGCCGTTCCGCTTCCCGGATCTCGCCGACGCGGTGGGCCGCTGGCTGGATGGACGCGTCGAACGCCGGTGAGCCGGGACCTGATGTAGCGGTTGAGGAATTATCTCACGCCAAGGGGGACCAAGGACATCCAAGGGGAGTAGAGCCCGCCGGCCTGTCATCTCCTCGAATGGCGAGATTCGACGATCGCCTTCCAATCCATCTTTGCGGCGCCTTGGCCGGCCTTGGTCCCCCTTGGCGTGAACAATTCCCGTCTTCCGAACGAATCGTTCCGGCTGGGGTCGACGCATCCGGATTGAATACCGCCTCCCCGAACTCCGTTTTTGACACGGGCTTTCCACGCGCAAGGATGGGGCGAGGCCCCGACCGATGATTGCCGTCTCCAAGATTCCGTTCGCACGACCGCTCGCCGCGGCGCTCCTCGCCGTTGCCGTCGTCGTTGGCGGCTCCGTCGCGGCGCGGGCGGCGGATCCCGATCCCGCCCAAGTCGACTTCTTCGAAAAGAAGATCCGCCCGCTCCTCGCCGACCATTGCTACGAGTGCCACGGGTCGAAGCCCGACAAGATCAAGGGCAGCCTCCGCCTCGACACCCGCGCGGGTCTCAAAAAAGGCGGGGCCACGGGTCCGGCCATCGTCGCCGGAAAACCCGACGAAAGCCTTCTCTTCCTCGCGGTCCAGGGCAAAGCGCACGACCTCGACCTCATGCCGCCGAAGAAGGCGGACAAGGCGCCGCTCACCGCCGAACAGATCGCCGATCTCGGCACTTGGATCCGGTCCGGCGCGATCGATCCGCGCACGGACGCGCCACCCGCTCCCGGAGATCCCGCGCTTCACTGGGCCTTCCACAAACCCGTCGCCCCGCCCCGCCCCGCCGTGCGCGACGCCAAGTGGCCGCGTGCCGAACTTGATTATTTTGTCCTCGCACGACTCGAGGACAAGGGACTCACGCCCGCGCCCGAAGCGGACAAACGGACGTTGCTGCGACGCGCCACGCACGACCTCACCGGGCTCCCGCCGACGCCCGGCGAGATGCGCGCGTTCCTCGCGGATGAATCGCCCGACGCCTACGAACGCGCCGTCGACCGCCTTCTGAACTCGACGCGTTACGGCGAGCGATGGGGCCGGCATTGGTTGGACGTCGCGCGTTACGCCGACAGCAAGGGCTACGTGTTCGAGGAGGAACGCCGGTATGCGTATGCGTACACCTATCGCGACTGGGTGGTGAACGCGCTCAACCGCGACCTTCCCTACGACCAGTTCCTCGTGGCGCAGATCGCGGGCGACCAACTCGCTACCAAGGACGATCCGTGGCCGATGGCCGCGGAGGGATTCCTCACGCTCGGCCGCCGGTTCCTGAACAACGAGACCGACATCATCGACGATCGTCTCGACGTGATTTTCCGCGGCACGCAGGGACTCACCGTGGCGTGCGCACGTTGCCACGACCACAAGTTCGACCCGATCCCGACGGCCGATTACTACTCGCTCTACGGCGTGTTCGCGAGCAGCCACGAGCCGGGCGACAAGCCGTTGCTCGGGCCCAATCCGGACCCGACCCGCGCCGCCGCCTACGCGGTCGAGCGGGCGAAACGCGAGAAGGAGTTGTCGGATTTCCGCGCCGAGAAGACCGCGGAGGTTGCCTCGACGTTGCGCCAGCGCGTCGGCGAATTTCTCGGGACCGCGCAGGAATCCATGGCGCTCGACGGTTCGGCCAGCGAGGCGCTCGCGCGCACCCGCAAGCTGGATCCCGGCCTCGTGGGTGCGTGGAAATCGCGTCTCGAGAAATGGCGCGGCGCGAACGAACCGCTTTTCACGCCCTGGTTCGCGCTCGCCGCGATCGGCACCAACGATTTCGCCGCGAGCGCCAAAACCAAGATCGCGTCGATGGCCTCCCCGGCGGCGAATGCCACGATCCTCGCCGCGCTGGCCGCGCGTTCGCCGACCAACTTCGCCGAGGTCACCGTGATTTACGGCGAGGTGTTCCAACGTGCCGACAAGGCGTGGCGCGACGCGTGCGCGGAAACCACCAAGGCCGCAAAGCCCGAGCCCACCGCGCTCGCCGACGCCGCGCTCGAGCCGTTCCGACTCGTGTTGCACGCCCCCGATTCGCCGATCCACGAGGCCATCGCCGGCGTCGATCGCTTCTACGACACGCCGGCCGCGCAAAAGATCCGCGCGCTCCATCGCAAGGTCGAGGAACTCGACGCCACCCATCCCGGCGCGCCGCTCCGGGCGATGGCGCTCCTCGACAAACCCCAGGCCATCGAACCCGTCGTCTTCAAACGCGGCAATCCGGGCAGCCCCGGTCCCAAGGTCCCGCGCCAATTCCTCGGGCTCGTCGACGCCTCCGCGCGGAAGCCGTTTTCCAACGGCAGCGGGCGGCTCGAACTCGCGCGCGCCATTGCCAGCCGCGACAATCCGCTCACGGCCCGCGTGTTCGTGAACCGGGTTTGGCTCGGCCATTTCGGCGCGCCGCTCGTCCGGACGCCCAGTGATTTCGGCCTCCGCAGCGATCCTCCGGTCAACCCCGCGCTGCTCGATCACCTGGCCGTCCGCTTCATGGAAAACGGGTGGTCGATCAAGGGGCTTCACCGGGACCTTCTCCTGTCCGCGACGTATAGGCAGGCGTCCGATCCCGGCGAATCCGACGCGGGACGCGCCGCGTTCGCACGCCATGCGGCCATCGATCCCGGCAACGTCCTGCTCTGGCACATGAACCGCAAACGCCACGATTTCGAGGCGCTGCGCGATTCGCTCCTGTTCGTCGGCGGAGGCCTCGACCAAACGCTCGGCGGACAACCGGTCGAGATGTTCGAGGAGAAATCCGCGGCGCGCCGGACGCTCTATGGGTTCATCGACCGGCAGAATCTTCCCGGCGTTCTGCGCTCGTTCGACTTCGCGAGTCCGGACTCGTCGTCGGCCATGCGCTTCCAGACCACCGTGCCGCAACAGGCGCTGTACCTGATGAACAACCCGTTCGTCGCCGACCAAGCCCGCCGTCTCGCCCACCGCGACGGAACCGGCGACGGAACCGGCGACGGCGTGGGCCGCGAGGAACGCGTCCGCCGCTTTTACGGTCTCGCCTTCCAGCGCGAGCCGACCGCGACGGAAATCGAAGCCGGCCTCGCCTTCGTCGACGCCCAGTCCGGCGTGCGGACCGAACCGAGGCCCGCGTCCACGTGGAGCTATGGCCAGGGCGGGTTCGACGCCGCGACCGCGCGCACCGTGGGTTTCCGTGCGTTCGCGAAGTTCAAGGACAAGGAAGCGCGTTGGCAAAGCGAGGACGCGTTCCCGTCCGCCGACGAACGAGGCTATGCGTCGCTCGGCGCCAGGAACGGACATCCCGGTCGCTCGCCGACGAACGCCGTGATCCGTCGTTGGACCTCACCGATCGACGCGACGCTCGTCGTCGACGGCGAGCTCGACCATCCCGCGAAAGAAGGCGACGGCGTGCGGGCGCGCGTGGTTTCCGATCGCCGGGGCTTGCTCGGCGAATGGACCGCGAAGACCTCCAAAACCAAGACGGCCATCGCGTCGATCGGGGTCGCCCGCGGCGAGACGATCGACTTCATGGTCGACTGCATCGGCGGGGACAATTCCGATTCGTTCATCTGGGCGCCGACGCTCCGCACCGCGCCCACGACGGCGGGATCGGCAGGAAGCCAACCGCCGCCAAGCTGGGAAAGCGCGCGGGATTTCCGGGGCCCGGCCACCGACCCCGCGCCGCTCGGACCGTGGGAGAAGTACGCGCAGGTGCTGCTGTCCTCGAACGAGTTCGTCTTCATCGACTGAACCACGGACAACGGGATGCGAAGTAGCCGTTCCGTTTTTAACCACGGAGCACACGGATCACACGGAAAGAAGGCTTGCCGCCTGATTCTGCCCAATTCGGTGGGCTCCGTGGTGAGCTGCACGGGCTCGCTGCATTTTTTAACCACGGAAATCACTGAAATCACGGAATGGGAAGGCGGCCGTATTTTCACCACGGAGCACACGGAGCACACGGAGCACACGGAAAGAAAGGCGGGCAGGCTGAGCGAAGGAATTCAACGAACCGAACGCGGGCAACAAGGTATTCGACTCGGTCGTTAATTCCGTGTGGTCCGTGTGCTCCGTGGTGGAAATCATTGACATGCCTTTCCGTGATTTCAGTGATTTCCGTGGTCAATGCCCATGTCAGCCTAACGAGCCGTCTCCAGTGCTTGGCCTCCATTCCGTGTGCTCCGTGTGCTCCGTGGTCAACTTCCTAGGAGTCGCTGCATACGTGATCACGCCAATCGCTGAGCGAAGCCCTCCGCATGCACGTCTTCAAATCCGTGATTTCAGTGATTTCCGTGGTAAATGCCCGTGTCAGCCTAACAAGCCTTCTCCGGTGCTTGGCCTGCATTCCGTGTGCTCCGTGGTCAATAAATAGAAGCAAGGTTCCGTGGTCCGTGCTCTGGCAACGTCCTTGAAACTTGAAACTTCAAACTTAAAACTCCCCCCCATGAACCGCCGCCAGTTTGTCTCCACGATCGCCGCCGCCGGCGCCGTCGTCGCCACCCAACCCGCCGCCTTCGCCGCTTCTCCCAAGCTCCTCGATGCCCGCGGGAACAAGATCCGTCTCGGCATGGACAACTTCGCGGTGCGCGCTTTCGGATGGAAGGGACGCGAGCTCGTCGACTACGCCGCTTCGCAGAATCTCGATACCCTCTTCGTCACCGACCTCCCGTCGCTCGGCACCATGACCGACGACGGCGCGAAGGAACTCCGCAAATACGCGGCCGACAAAGGCGTCGAGATTCAGCTTGGTTCGTGGAGCATTTGCCCGACTTCGAAATCCTTCAAAAAAGACTGGGGCACAGCCGAGGAACACCTCGCCACCGGCATCCGGCTTTCGCGCGCCGTCGGTTCCCCCATCTTCCGTGCCGTCCTCGGCTCGCGCGACGACCGCCGCACGCCCGGCGGCATCGAGGCGCGCATCGCGGACACCGTCGCCGTGCTCAAGTCCCAGCGTTCGCTCGCCATCGACAGCGGGATCAAGATCGCGATCGAGAACCACGCGGGCGACATGACCGCGGTCGAGTTGGTGGGATTGGTCGAGGCCGCCGGGAAGGATTACGTCGGCGTGAACCTGGATTCCGGCAACGCCCTTTGGACCCTTGAGGACCCGACCGCGAGCCTCGAGATCCTCGGGCCGTACACGATCGCCACGAGCCTTCGCGATTCCGCCGTCTGGGAAACCGAGAAGGGCGCGAAGGTCCAATGGACCGCGTTCGGCGAGGGCGGGGTCGTCGATTGGCAGGACTATTTCAAGCGCTTCGGAGCGATGTGTCCGGGCGTCGCGGTGAACATCGAGACCATCGGCGGGTTCCAGGTGGAGTTCCCGTATCTCGAGAAGGGTTTCTGGGAAGCGTTCCCGAAGAAGCCCGCCGCGGAGTTCGCGCAATTCGTCGCGCTCGCGCACCGCGGCAAGGCCGTCGCCGGCTTCGACGCCGGCAGCAAGGACAAGCAGCGCGGCGAACTGGAGCGCAGCATCGCGTACCTGCGCGATGTCATTGGGCTGGGAGTGCGAAGCTAGGGAGTTTCAAGTTTTCAGTTTCAAGTTTCAAGTAAGGCGAGCGTTCTCGCCTGCGCGTCCGCACACCGCAGCAAGCCGCACCGGGGAGGGTGCTTTTCTCAAAGCCGTAGAGCGGGCGTCCCCGCCTGCGCAAATCACGGGCGTCCCCGCCCGTGTCCAGCACGCCGCGGCAGGATGAGACGCACCGGGGACGGAGCATTTCTGAGGAGCCGTAGCGCGGGCGTCCCCGCCTGCGCAAATCACGGGCGTCCTCGCCTTCGCCGAGCTTCGTCGGAGCAAGCCCGCCCGTGTCCAGCACGCCGCGGCAGGATGAGACGCACCGGGGACGGTGCTTCTCTGCGCAGGCGGGGACGCCCGCTCTACGTCATGCTGCCACCTGCCCACTCGCCGAGGGTCAACGCAGGCGAGACGCCCGCGACTACCGCAGGCGGGGACGCCCGCGCTACGACGCTACGCCCGCGAGGACCGCGCGCTCCTTGAAACTTGAAACTGAAAACTTGAAACTCCCTGCCCGTCCGCCCTCCTCCCCGACTTTTCCCCGAAAACTCGCCTTCCACCGGGACGCCGTTCGCCGGAACCTCCGGCGTTCCCCCGCCCACGAACGATGTCTTCCAACGCCGCCCTCCCCGCCGCGTCGCGCCCCCCGGCCACCGCATGGCTCGTCGTCGGCCTGCTCTGGCCCGTCGCGCTGCTGAACTACCTCGACCGGCAATTGGTCTCGACCATGAAGGGTTCGATCATGGCCGATCTCACCGACATCGGGAGCGACGCCCGCTTCGGCCTCCTGATGGCCGTCTTCATGTGGGTCTACGCCGGACTCAGCCCGATCGGTGGACTCGTCGCGGACCGATTCGATAGGCGTCGCGTGGTCATCGCGAGCCTCGCGGTGTGGTCGCTCGTGACGTGGCTCACGGGCCACGCCCATACCTACAACCAGTTTGTCTGGGCCCGCGCGTTGATGGGCGTGAGCGAGGCGTTCTACATGCCCGCCGCGCTCGCGCTGATCGCGGATTTCCATTTCGGGGAGACCCGTTCGCGCGCCATCGGCTGGCACCAGACCGGCATCTACGCCGGCCAAGCACTGGGCGGCATCGGCGGCGCCATCGCGGACTCGAGCGCGCAGGGCTGGCGTTCCGCGTTCGTGTGGTTCGGCGTCGGCGGTGTCCTGTATTCCTTCGTGTTGCTCGCCGGCCTCGCGAAATGCAGACCCGCGGAATCCACGGGACGCGAAACGGCCGGTCCAAGACTGGGCGTTCTGCCGGCCATCGCCGGACTCTTCGGCATCGGGTCCTTCCTCCTCCTCATCCTCCACTTCACGCTGCCCGCGATGTCCGGATGGATGGTCCGCAACTGGATGCCCACCTACCTCGGCGATATGTTCCAACTGAACCAAGGCAAGGCCGGACTGTCCGCCACGCTCTGGGTCACGCTCGCGTCGGTCGGCGGCGCGCTCTTCGGGGGATGGCTCGCCGACCGTTGGATGCGATCGACCCCACGCGGGCGCATCCGCGCCAGCGCGTTCGCGGTGGCGTTGCTGGTCGTGGCGCTGATGGCGCTCGGCCACGCGACGAACCTGGTCGTCGCGATCGCCGCGCTCGTGTTGTGGGGTTTCGGCTGGGGCATTTTCGACACCAACAACATGCCGATCCTTTGCCAGATCGTCCGGCCCGAACTCCGCGCCACCGGATTCGGCATCATGAATCTCGTCAGCATCAGTTTCGGTGCCGGCGTCACCTGGGGACTCGGCGCGCTCCG